>JBJMWE010000447.1:0-22051 GCA_045810285.1 Vitreoscilla sp.
GCGTCCTGGGTGTCGGTCTGAATCGTCTTGACGAGCGCGGCGATCTGGCGCGTCGCGTCGGCTGAGCGCTCGGCCAGCCGCTGCACTTCCTCGGCAACGACCGAGAAGCCGCGACCCGCGTCGCCGGCCGAGGCCGCCTGGATGGCGGCGTTCAGCGCCAGCACGTTCGTCTGCTCGGTAATGTCCGAGATCAGCTCCGTGATTTCGCCGATCTCCTGCGACGATTCGCCGAGGCGCTTGATCCGCTTGGAGGTTTCCTGGATCTGGTCGCGGATCGAGTTCATGCCCTCGATGGCGTCCTGCACCGCGCGGCGGCCGGCCTGCGCCACGTTCAGAGATTCCTGGGCGGCGTGCACGGTTTCCTGCGCGCGCTGCGACACGTCGTTGATTCGACCCGCCATCTGCAGCACGGACTCGCCGGTCTCGCGGATCTCGTGCAGCTGCTCGGTGGAGGCCGCCAGCAGCTCGGTCGACGTCTGCTCGACCTGGCCAGTGGTGTCGGTCACCCGGTTGGCGGTGCCCTGCACCTGCGCCACCAGGGTTCGCAGCTCTTCCACGGTGTAGTTCACCGAGTCGGCGATGGCGCCCGTGATGTCCTCGGTCACGGTGGCTTGCTGCGTCAGGTCACCTTCGGCGACCGACTGCAGTTCGTTCATCAGCCGGAGAATGGCGGCCTGGTTGGCGTCGTTGACGCGCTGGGCCTCGCGCTGGCGGCTGTCGGCTTCCTTGCGCTTCTCGTCGGCTTCCTTGGCCGTCTGGCGCTGGGCGACGACGAACAGGCGCAGGATGCCGAGGGCACCGAGCAGCAGCAACAGGGCCGCGAGGCCGATGGCCACGAGGTAGCCGATGGACACGCCGCCGATCTGGTCGAGGCGGCTCTGGACGGCTTCCAGGCCCTTGCGCAGCGGTTCGCTGTCGCCCACGATCTGCGCCTGCGCTTCGCGCGCGGCGACCAGGCCCTGCAGGTTGGCCAGGATGGCGCTGGACTGGCTGCGGGTCTGCTCGTACTGCTGGATCAGTTGCTCGAGGCGCTCGCGCGTGGCGGGCTCCTTCGTGCCGGGCAGGCGCAGGTCGGCGTTGCCTTGCAGCAGGCCGTCGGCGATCTCGCGGAAGGTGTTCAAGTCCTTGCCGAGCAGGAACACGGCTTCGGGCGACACGCCTTCGTAGGTCAGGAATTCGTTCGCGCTCTTGCCGATGCGCTGCGTCAACATCACGAGCTGGCCGACGGCGGAGATCTCGGCCGCCGAGGCGCCGCCCTGCAGCTTCAGCGACGACACGGTTTCCGCGGTCTCGAGCAGGTCCGACGACTGGCGATTGATGGTGCGCAGCGCCTGGCCGACCTGGGTCAGCGTCTTCTGCTGCGCCAGCACGATGCCGGCGTTCTTCTCGGCGCGATCGACCAGCGTCAGCAGCGGCTGCACCGTGTCCTGGGCGCCGCCGGGCACCGCGGTGACGACGTCGTTGCCGGAGTGCAGGCCGCGCACGTCGGTGGCCAGCACCGTGCCGCTTTCCTTCACTTCAGGGAAGGCCGCGGGGCTGCCGATCATGGCCTGCGAGACCGACTTGGCCAGACGCTGCGACTGCATCAGCGCCGCACCGGTGGCTTCCACCTGCTTGGAGTGCGCGTTGGCCGAGGTGATGGCCAGGTAGCCGCCGCCGAGCAGGCCGGCGAAGCCGATGGCGGCCAGCGTGACCACGAAGCGCTGCTGGTAGCCGATGGAGCGACGGCCGATCAGCGGCAGGCCGGTGTCGTCCTCGTCGATCGCGGCGACTTCCTCCTCGGGCGGCCCCTCGTCGAGCATGCGCGTGGGCGCGGACTCGGCCTGGTCGGGCACCAGCGTGGAGTTGGCGTGCGCGGTGTCGACGCCCTCCAGCGGGAGGTCGATCGACAGGTTGTTCTCGGAGTGGGCGACGTGATCGTCGTCCATGCCGGGGCCGGCGCCGTCGAGCGGGAAGGCCGAATGGCCCATCGCGTGGACGTCCAGATCCAGCGTCGGCACGCCGCCGCCGGTTCCCAGCGCGTGCGTGGCGTGCTCGGCGTGGGTACCCTCCGCCGAAGCGCGCAGCGCGTGCGCGTGCGCGTCGACGGGGTCGCCGAGATCGACGTCCGCCAGCGCCACGTCACGGCCGCGCTCGGAAGCGACGGGCGGATAGACGTTATCGACGCCGCCCTGGGTACGGGCGCCGTGTTGCTTGAGCGCGTTACCGCTGCTTTGGTCTGACAAGTTCATCTCGCCCTCTTCACGCTAGATTTCAAATCCCAACAAATCCCGAACGGCTGCCCGACGCCTGGCTGGCCTGTTGGCGCCGCTCGCGCGGCGCGTCGTCGCTGCCGAACCCTCGCTTCAGCTCATCACATCCAGGAACGCGCCATCCACGGCCAGCGCCCCCAGATCGATTTCCTGCCAGGATGCGCCCTGCGCATCCTTCCAGCGGCCGGCCGCGAATGCGGGCCGGGCGCCGACGCTCTCGGCCGGCTCGGCCTCGCGCGTCATCTGTTCTTCGCCGCGCAGGCCCGCCAGGCGGTCCACGCGAAGTGCGGCGTTGACCTGCAGCGTCGGGGCCAGCATCACCAGCTGGCCGTCGAGCGCCGACGGGTCGGCGGACGACTTCGGCGCGCGCAGGCCCAGGAAGGCCGCCATGTCGATCACGGTGTACAGGTCGCCCCGCAGCTGCGCCACGCCGGTCATCCAGGGCTTGGCGTGCGGGAGCTTCAGCAGCGCCCGCAGCGGGAAGATCTCGCCGGCCTGGGCCAGCGGCAGCAGCAGGCCGATGCCGGCGCATTCGACAGCGAGCCAGCCTCGCGCGCGCGGCTGCGTCTTGGCAGCTTGCAGACGGCTCGCCAGCCGGGTTTGCAATTCGCGCAGGGCATCTTTGTTGGCCATGGATTCTTATCGGCTGCAGCGAACGTTGAGTGCGGTGGACCCGGCGATCCGGGCAGCGAGGGTCACCACCCGAGCCAATCCGGGCTCCCCCTTGGGGGGCAGCGACGGGAGGAGCGAGGGGGTCGTCATGACTAGCCCAGCGACTTGATCTTGGCCATCAGGTCGTCGGTGTCGACGGGCTTGACGACGTAGTCGCGGGCGCCCTGGCGCAGGCCCCAGACGCGGTCGGTTTCCTGGCCCTTGCTGGTGCACATGATCACCGGCACGTCCGCGTAGCGCGGGTCGCGGGTGATCGAGCGGGTCAGCTGGTAGCCGTTGGTGCCGGGCATGACGACGTCCATCAGGATCAGGTCGGGCTTGCCCTCGGCCAGGCGCTTCATCGCGTCTTCGCCATTCTCAGCAGTGCGCACGGTGAAACCGCGCTTGGCGAGCAGGTCGGAGAGATAAGCCAATTCGGTCTTCGAATCATCGACCAGGAGAATGTGCTGGATCGGCATGGTGTGTCCTTGGAAACGCGCCTTGGTATGCGCTTTGGCTCGTTTACTCCCCGCCGCTCGGCGCGGCCGGGAATATTCGTGCGGAGAAACTCTTACTGTTCAGATCGGGCCGGGTTGTATTGGGCCACCGCGCGCAGGAGCTGTTCCTTCGTGAACGGCTTGGTCAGGTAATCCTCGGAGCCGACCATCCGCCCGCGCGCCTTGTCGAAAACGCCGTCCTTGGACGACAGCATGATCACCGGCACCGCGGCGAAGCGCGGGTTGCGCTTGATGATCGCGCAGGTCTGGTAACCGTCGAGCCGCGGCATCAGGATGTCGCAGAAGATCAGGTCCGGCGTGTGGTCGTTGACCTTGGCGAGCGCGTCGAAACCGTCTTCGGCGAGCACCACTTCGTGCCCGCCCTGGCGCAGGAAGATCTCGGCACTGCGCCGGATGGTGTTGCTGTCATCGATCACGAGCACGCGCACCGAGGGCGACGCGGGGGCGGCGGAGGGAGCCGGCGTGGCATCAGCCATTGAAAATCCCGTTCAGTTGATCCATCTAGTGATCATCGGTCAGATGCGGACCATTTCGAAATCTTCCTTGCGTGCCCCGCATTCGGGACACGTCCAGTTCATCGGAACCTCGGCCCAGGCGGTCCCGGGGGCCAAACCAGTTTCAGCGTCGCCGGCAGCTTCGTCGTAGATCCAGCCGCAGATCAGGCACATCCAGGTTTGAGGTTCGTTCACAGTCGTTTCGCGTCCAGGGTCACTACAATCGTCTGGATTGTAGCCACGGCCCTGCGCGGCTAACGACGCGTTAAGGGCCAAACTAATCACATTTTCCGGGCAAGCTTCACAAATTGTCCGGCACCGGCCATGTCAAACGACCCCCATTCCGGCGCGGAAACGCCCGACGAAATCGCCGAGGAAGCCAGTGCACCCGCCTGCATCCTGACTTTCAACGCGAGCGATGCCAGCGGCGCAGGAGGCGTGGCGGGCGACGTCGCGACCATTGCGGCCATGGGCGCCCACGCCCTGCCCGTGGTCACTTCCGTGCTCATGCGCGACACCGCCGAGATCTTCGACCACCACGTGATCGACGCTGACGCCGTGGTCGAGCAGGCGCGCTGCATCCTGGAGGACATCACCGTCGCAGGCTTCAAGGTGGGCTATCTGGGCAATACCGACAACGTCAGCGCGGTCGCCGAGGTACTGTCCGACTATCCCGAAGTGCCGCTGGTCTCGTACCTGCCGGCGCTGTCGTTCATGGAGGACGACGACCAGGCGACCTACCTGGAGGCCTTCCGCGAGCTGATCCTGCCCGCCACCGAGGTGCTGGTGGGCAACCACAAGACGCTCACCGACTTCCTGCTGCCCGAGTGGGATTCCGACCGTCCCGCCTCGCCGCGCGAGCTGGCGGTGGCCGCGGCCGAGCACGGCACGCGCTTCGTCCTGGTCACGGGCGTGATGCTGCCTGCCAAGGGCGCCGGCCAGTTCATCGACAACGTGCTGGCCTCGCCCCAGGGCGCGCTCACCGGCGAGAAGTTCGAGATGTTCGAGGCCACCTTCGTGGGCGCCGGCGACACCCTGTCCGCCGCGATGGCCGCGCTGCTGGGCGCCGCCGCCGAGCTGCAGGCCGCCGTCGGCGAGGCGCTGCAGTTCCTCGACCAGAGCCTGGACGCCGGGTTCCGCCCCGGCATGGGCGGCGTGGTGCCCGACCGCTTCTTCTGGGCGCTGCCGCCCGGCGAGGACGAGGACGGCGAGCAGACCGTGGAAGAAGCCCTGTCGGACGACCCGACCGAAGTCGGAGGCTCGCGCAGTGTCCACTAATGACCAGTTGTTCGAACGCGCGCAGAAGGTCATCCCCGGCGGCGTGAACTCGCCCGTGCGCGCGTTCCGCGCGGTGGGCGGGACGCCGCGGTTCATCGCCAGCGCGTCCGGCGCCTACATGGTGGACGCGGAGGGCAAGCGCTATGTCGACTACATCGGCTCCTGGGGGCCGATGATCCTGGGCCACGGGCATCCGGCGGTGCTGGACGCCGTGATGAAGGCCGCGCGCGACGGCTTCAGCTTCGGCGCGCCCACCGAGCGCGAGGTCGAACTGGCCGAGCAGATCATCCGCCACGTGCCCGCCGTCGAGCAGGTGCGGCTCGTCAGCTCGGGCACCGAGGCCTGCATGAGCGCGATCCGCCTGGCGCGCGCGGCCACCGGACGCTCGCGCCTGATCAAGTTCGAGGGCTGCTACCACGGCCATGCCGACGCACTGCTGGTCAAGGCCGGCTCCGGCCTGGCCACCTTCGGCCATCCCACCTCCGCCGGCGTGCCGGCCGAGGTCGTGCAGCACACGACGGTGCTGGGCTACAACGACGTCGAGCAGCTCGAAGAGGCGTTCGCGGCCCATGGCGACCAGCTCGCCTGCGTGATCATCGAGCCGATCGCCGGCAACATGAACTTCGTGCGCGCCGGCGTGCCGTTCATGAAGCGCCTGCGCGAGCTGTGCAGCCAGCACGGCGCGCTGCTGATCATGGACGAGGTGATGACGGGCTTTCGCGTGGCGCTCGGGGGCGCGCAGAGCCTGTACGCGCAGCAGATCCCCGGCTTCGCGCCGGACATCAGCGTGTTCGGCAAGGTGATCGGCGGCGGCATGCCGCTGGCGGCGTTCGGCGCGTCGCGCAGCATCATGGCGCAGCTCGCGCCGCTGGGGCCGGCCTACCAGGCGGGCACGCTGTCGGGCAACCCGGTGGCCACTGCCTGCGGCCTGGCCACGCTGCACGAGATCGCCAGGCCCGGCTTCCACGCCGCGCTCGGGGCGCGCACCCGCGAGGTGGTGGCGGCGCTGAAGTCCGAGGCCGACGCCGCGGGCATCGCGCTGACGGTCGACAGCGAAGGCGGCCTGTTCGGCTTCTTCTTCGCCGACCGGCTGCCGCACGACTACACCAGCGCCGTTGCGGTCGACAAGGAGCGCTTCAACCGCTTCTTCCACGCGATGCTGGACGGCGGCGTCTACCTGGCGCCGGCGCTGTACGAGGCCGGCTTCGTGAGCGCGGCGCACGGGCCCGCCGAGATCGAACACACGCGCCTGGCGGCCCGCGCCGCCTTCGCGGCGCTCAACGCCTGACATCGCCGTGGCCTCGACCCGTCCCACCGAATACATGGGCCACCCCGCGGTGGCGCTCACGTCCGACAACGGCGCCCGCGCCACCGTCCTGCTGCACGGCGGCCATCTCGTCAGCTGGATCCCGGCCGGCGGGCAGGAGCAGATCTACGTCTCGCCCACCAGCCGCTACGGCGAGGGCGCGGCGGTGCGCGGCGGCGTGCCGGTGATCTTCCCGCAGTTCTCCACGCGCGGCACCCTGCCCCGGCACGGCCTGCTGCGCACGCGCGGCTGGAAGCTGGTGGACATGCCGTCGCACGGCAAGCACGCCCAGGCGGTGCTGCGCTTCGTCGCCGACGACGCCACGCGCCAGCTGTGGCCGCACGATTTCGAGGCCGAGATCACGTTCAGCCTGGTCGGTCCGCAGATCGACATCGAGTTCCTCGTCGTCAACACCGGCGATGCACCGTTCGAGTTCACCGTCGCGCTGCACACCTACCTGCGCACCAACGACGTGCTCAAGGCCCAGCTCGAGGGCCTGCAGGGCGTGAAGTTCGAGGACAACACCACCGGGCAGTGGCAGCAGCAGTGGGGCGACGTGACGCAGGTCGTCGGCGAGATCGACCGCCTCTATCACGAGGTGCCGGGCGAGCTGGTGCTGCGCGAGTTGGGCCGCCGGCTGTCCATCGCCCACGCCGACTTCACCGACGTCGTCGTCTGGAACCCGGGCCCCGAGAAGGCCGCCCAGCTCGACGACCTGCCCGACGACGACTGGCAGAAGATGCTGTGCGTCGAGGCGGCCCGGGTCGTCGATCCGGTCACCCTGGCGCCGGGCGAGGAATGGGCGGGCATGCAGACCCTGATCGCCGCTTGATCCGGTGAGGCTCACAATTCGAAGTACGGCGCGGGCCGGCAGTCGCCGCCCGCGGGTACGTTTCCTGCAATCCGCGACCAAGGCGCGTGTCGATCGAGCGAAGGGCGCAAGCGGGCGGGCGCCGCGCCCGGCCGGCCCTCGCTCAGGCCGCACGCCCCTCGGGGGCTGTCTGCGGTAGTCCGCAGACTGGGGCAGTCATCTCTATGCATATCCACATCCTGGGCATCTGCGGCACCTTCATGGGCGGTCTGGCGGCCCTCGCCCGCGAGGCCGGCCACAAGGTCACCGGCTGCGACGCCAACGTCTATCCGCCGATGAGCGACCAGCTGCGCGCCCTCGGCATCGACCTGATCGAGGGCTACGGCACCGACCAGGTGGCGATCGCGCCCGACCTGTTCGTCGTCGGCAACGCCGTCTCGCGCGGCAACGCGCTGATGGAGGCCATCCTCGACGAGGGCCTGCCCTACGCCAGCGGCCCGCAATGGCTGGCCGAGCACGTGCTCGAGGGCCGCCACGTGCTGGCCGTCGCCGGCACGCACGGCAAGACGACGACCACCGCGATGCTCGCGTGGATCCTCGAGCAGGCCGGCCTCGAACCCGGGTTCCTGGTGGGCGGCGTGCCGCGCAACTTCGGCGTGTCCGCGCGGCTGGGCAAGGCGCGCGCGGCCGGCGGCGCGCGGCCGCTGTTCGTCATCGAGGCCGACGAGTACGACACCGCCTTCTTCGACAAGCGCAGCAAGTTCGTGCACTACCGGCCGCGCACCGCGGTGCTGAACAACCTCGAGTTCGACCACGCGGACATCTTCCCCGACCTGGCCGCCATCGAGACGCAGTTCCACCACCTCGTGCGAACGATGCCGGGGCATGGCCGCATTGTCGTCAACGCGCGCGAGGAATCGCTGCAGCGCGTGCTCGAACGCGGCTGCTGGAGCGAGGTGCAGCGCTTCGGCGCGCGCAAGGAGGAGCCCGGCGCGCTGCGCGCCCGCGGCGAGCCGCATGCGTTCGACGTGCTGCGCGGCTCGATGAAGATCGCCCACGTCGAATGGCACCTGCTGGGCGAGCACAACCAGATGAACGCGCTGGCCGCGATCGCGGCGGCCGAACACGTTGGCGTCGCGCCCGAGACGGCAGCCAGGTCGCTTGCGTCGTTCGAGAACGTCGCGCGCCGGCTCGAGCTCAAGGGCGAGGCCGGCGGGGTGAAGGTCTACGACGACTTCGCGCACCACCCGACCGCGATGCGCACGACGATCGACGGCCTGCGCCGCAAGGTCGGCGTGCAGCGCATCCTGGCGGTGTTCGAGCCGCGCTCCAACACGATGAAGCAGGGCGCGATGAAGGCGCAGCTGCCGTGGGCGCTCGAGGAGGCCGACCTCTCGTTCTGCCACTCGGGCGGCCTGTCGTGGGACGCCCAGGAGGCGCTGGCGCCGCTGGGCGAGCAGGCGCGGGTCTGCGACACCATCGGCGCGCTGGTGGCCGCCGTGGCCAAGGCCGCCAAGCCTGGCGACCACGTGCTGTGCATGAGCAACGGCGGCTTCGGCGGCATCCACGCCAAGCTGCTCGACGCCCTCCCGAATTGACGGCCCGGCTCGCTTCGCTCCCCGCCCCCGCGGGGCTCAGGCCGGCTCGCTCCGGAGCGGCCGGGGGGCTGACCCACCTGCTGTACCTGCACGGCTTCCGCTCCTCGCCGCAATCGGCCAAGGCGCGCTGGATGGCCGACTGGGTCGCCGCCAACCGGCCCGACCTCGCGTGGGCCTGCCCGCAGTTGCCCCCGTCGCCGGCGGCCGCGTTGGCCGACATCCGCGCGATCGTCGCCGATTGGCCAGCCGCCCGCACCGGCGTCATCGGCAGCTCGCTGGGCGGCTTCTACGCCACCATCGTCGCCGAGATGCTGGGCTGCCGCGCGGTGCTCGTGAATCCGGCCGTCGATCCGGCACGCGACCTCGCGGCCCACATCGGGCGCCAGACGATGTACCACGCACAGGGCGAGAGCTTCGATTTCCGCGCCGGGTACGTCGACGAGCTGCGCGCGATGGCACCGCCCTCGCCGCTTGCGCATCCGGAGAACATCCTGGCGATCATCGCCAAGGGCGACGAGGTGCTGGACTGGCGCGAGATGACCGCGCGCTACGCCCATGGCCCGATGAAGCTGATCGCGGGCAGCGACCACGGCCTCGCCGACTTCGAGTCGCATGTGCCGGACCTGCTGCGCCACCTCGGGCTGGCGACCTGACCGGCCGGCCCCGCGCATGAAGGAATGCGCGATTCGGCGGCACATTTGTCGCACCGCAACAGGCTCGCGCGACGCGCGGCGACAATCGCAGGCACTGCAACCTGCTCGATCCCCATGCGCCTGTCCAACAAGATCGCCATCGTCACCGGCGCCGCCCAGGGCATCGGCCTGGCCACCGCCCTGAAGTTCGCGCGCGAAGGCGCCAGCGTCGTCGTGTGCGACCTGCACGATGTCGACGCCGCGGTCGCTGCCGTCGGCGCCGTGTCGGTCGAAGGTGCGGCGTGCATCGGCCAGGTGATGGACGTCACCGACCGCGCGCAGGTCGACGCGATGGTGGCCGCCGTGAAGGCGCGCTTCGGCCGCATCGACGTGCTCGTCAACAACGCCGGCATCACCAAGGACGCGCGGTTGCAGAAGATGACGCTCGAGCAGTTCGACGCCGTCATCGACGTCAACCTGCGCGGCGTGTTCCATTGCACGCAGGCGGTGGCCGACACGATGGTGGCCCAGGGCGCGGGCAGCATCCTCAACGCGAGCTCGGTGGTCGGCATCTACGGCAACTTCGGCCAGACGAACTACGCCGCCACGAAGTTCGGCGTCATCGGCTTCACCAAGACCTGGAGCCGCGAGCTCGGCCCCAAGGGCGTGCGCGTCAACGCGGTGGCGCCGGGCTTCGTCGAGACTCCCATCCTCGCCACCGTGCCCGACAAGGTGCTGCAGCACATGCGCGAGCAGGTGCCGCTGCATCGCCTGGGCAGGCCCGAGGAGATCGCCAACGTCTACGCCTTCCTCGCGAGCGACGAGGCGAGCTACGTCAACGGCGCGGTGATCGAGGTGTCGGGCGGCATGACCGTCTGAGCGGCGGCGCGCGATGGCCTTCAGGCCGCCGCGCCGAACTGCCGCCGGTATGCCATCGGGCTGACGCCCGTGGCCAGCCGGAAGTGGCGCCGGAACGATTCCTCCGAGCCGAAGCCCGCCAGCGATGACACGTGCGCCAGCGGCCGCGTGCTCGTCTCCAGCAGCTGGCGCGCGAGCTCGACGCGCTCGCGCACGAGCCAGTCCACCGGCGACATGCCGAGGGACTGCCGGAACTGCCGCTGCAGCGTGCGCACGCTCATCGCGGCGCGGTCGGCCAGCGACGCGAGCGTCCAGTCCTGCGTCGGATGCGCCCGCACCCAATCCATCAGCCGGGCCAGCCGCGCGGCCTCGTCCTGCGGCACGGGCCGCGCGACGAACTGCGCCTGGTCGCCGAGGCGGTGCGGCGGCACGACCAGCCGCTGCGCGACCTGGTTGGCGACGCGCGGGCCGTGGTCGCGGCGCACGAGGTGCAGCATCATGTCCAGGCCCGCGGCGGAGCCGGCCGACGTCAGCAGCGAACCCTCGTCGACATAGATCGAATTGGGACGCACGTCGATCTTCGGATAGCGCTGCTGCAGCGTGTCGGCGTAGCGCCAGTGCGTGGTGGCGGCCTTGCCATCCAGCAGGCCGGTGGCCGCGAGCACGAAGACGCCCGAGCAGATGGTGGCGATGCGCGCGCCGCGCTCGTGCGCCGCGACGAGCCGCCGCAGCAGCGCCGGCGACGGCGCGACGTCCACGCCCTGCCAGCCCGGGATGATGATGGTGCCGGCCCGCGCGAGCATCGCCAGGCCGTGCGGCACCTGCACCGAGATGCCGCCGGCCGCGCGCACCGTGCCGCGCGATTCTGCGCACGCCGCGAAGCGGTACCAGTCCACGTCCAGCTCGGGGCGCTCCAGCGAGAACACCTCCACGGCGCAGCCGAATTCGAAGGTGCACAGGCCGTCATAGGCGAGGGCGGCGACAAGATGCTGGCTCATGGCGCGATCTTACTGGTTGTTGTCTTTCAGGCCACTTCAACGACGAGCTCACCCCTTCCAGAATGAGGCCACACCCCACAAGGAGCCCTGATGACCTCGCCTGTCGCCACCGTGCCCGCCGCCGCCTCGCCCGCCGCGCTCGCGCACTTCGAATCCAGCCTGCAGTTCGAGACGGACTGCTGGGACGTCCACCACAGCCTCACGACCGGCCAGCACGATTTCGTGATCCTGGACGTGCGCGGCCCGGATGCCTGGGCCGCCGGCCACGTGCCCGGCGCCCTGCACCTGCCGCACGGCAAGATCACCGAGGGCAAGATGCGCGAATTTCCCGCCGGCACGCTGTTCGTCACCTACTGCGCCGGCCCGCATTGCAACGGCGCCACGCGCGGCGCGATCCGGCTGGCGCGCCTGGGGCGCCCGGCCAAGATCATGATCGGCGGGGTCACCGGCTGGCTGGACGAAGGCTTCGCGCTCGAGTCCGGTGGGCAGACGGTGGCCTGATCGGCCGTCCGCCGCCGGTCGGGCGGTAACGGCCGGTGACCGCTTCGCGCGCCGGGCGGCGCCCGAACTCGGCGACAATCGGCAGGTGAATTACGCTCTCTTCGATGACGCCGGCAAGTTCCTCGCCGGACGGGTGATGTCCGAGGCCGACAGCTCGATCCAGGTGGAACTCGAGTCCGGCAAGCGTGTGAAGGTCAAGTCTTCGCACGTGCTGCTGCGCTTCGACAAGCCGCAGCCCGCCGAACTCATCGCGCAGGGCCAGGCCCTCGCGCGCGAGATCGACCTCGACCTCGCCTGGGAATTCGCCAGCGACGGCGAATTCGGCTTCGCCGACCTGGCGCGCGACTACTTCGACGCGTCCGCCGGCCCGGTGCAGCAGGCTGCCGCGCTGTTCCGCCTGTTCGACGCGCCGCACTACTTCCGCCGCATGGCCAAGGGCGTGTTCCGCAAGGCGCCCGAGGAGACGGTCAAGGCCGCGCTGCTGGGCATCGAGCGCAAGCGGCTGCAGGCGCTGCAGATCCAGCAGTGGGCGGACGAACTGGCGGCCGGCAGTACGCCGCAGCCGATCCGCGACCAGCTCTACAAGATCCTGTTCAAGCCCGACAAGAACGCGCCCGAGTACAAGGCCGTCGTCGAGGCGTCCAGGCAGTCGCAGCGCTCGCCGCTCGATCTGCTCAAGGCCGCCGGCGCCATCACCAGCCCCTACCAGTTCCACTGGCGCCGCTTCCTGTTCGAGGAGTTCGGCAAGGGCACCGGCTTCCCGCCGCTCGAGGCGCCGCCGGTCAAGGACGACCTGCCCCTGGCCGACGTGGCGGCGTTCTCGATCGACGACTCGCAGACCACCGAGATCGACGACGCCCTGTCCGTGCGCGGCCTGGGCACCGGCACCGTGGTGTTCGGCGTGCACATCGCCGCGCCGGGCCTGGCCATCCTGCCGGACAGCCCCATCGACAAGGTGGCGCGCGACCGCCTGTCCACCGTCTACATGCCGGGCTGGAAGATCACGATGCTGCCCGACGCCATCGTCGAGAAGTACACCCTCGCCGAAGGCCGCGAGTGCCCGGCGCTGAGCCTGTACGTCACGTTCGACGAGGCCACGCTGGAGGTCAAGGGCAGCGAGACCCGGGTCGAGCGCGTGCCCATCGTGGCCAACCTGCGCCACGACAAGCTCGACGCCGTCGTCACCGAGGCGTCGCTGCTGGGCGAGGCCCCGGCCGACTACGCGTTCGCCACCGAGCTCGCCTTCACGTTCCGGCTCGCGCGCCACCTGAAGGCGCTGCGCGAGGTGGCGCGCGGCAAGCCCGAGAACTTCAACCGGCCCGACTACAACTTCCGCCTGCAGGCCGCCGACGGCCAGTCGCCCAACAGCGAGCCGCTGGGCGACGAGACGGTCACCATCACCGAGCGCCGCCGCGGCGCGCCGCTGGACCTCATCGTGTCGGAGGCGATGATCCTGGCCAACAGCACCTGGGGCGGCTGGATCGCCGAGATGGGCGTGCCGGGCATCTACCGCAGCCAGGCCAGCCTCGCGCCCGGCGTGAAGGTGCGCATGGGCACCAAGCCCGCGCCGCACGCCGGCATGGGCGTGGCGCAGTACACCTGGGCGACGTCGCCGCTGCGGCGCTACGTCGACCTGGCCAACCAGTGGCAGATCATCGCCTGCGTGCGCCACGGGCGCATGGCGCCGCTGTCCGCGCCGTTCAAGCCCAAGGACGCCACGCTGTTCTCCATCATCTCGGGCTTCGACACCGCGTATGCGGCCTACAACGGCTTCCAGACGGGCATCGAGCGCTTCTGGACGCTGCGCTGGCTGCAGCAGAACGGCGTCGCCGAGCTTGATGCCGCGGTGCTCAAGGACGGCCTGGTGCGCGCCGACACGCTGCCGCTCGTGTTCAAGGCCGCCGGCTGCGAGAGCCTCGCGCGCGGCACGCACGTGCGGGTGCGCGTGGACGGCGTCGACCTGCTGACGCTGGACGTGCATGCCCGCCTCGTCGCGCGCCTGGACGACGAAGCCGCCGCGGGCGAGGCTGCCACCGAGGAGGCTGACGACGCCGAGGAGGCGGGCGCCGGCCCGCTGACGCTGGCCATCGACGTCACCGAAGAGACCCCGCCGGCCGAAGGTGCCGCCACGCCCGCCTGACACGCCCGCCCGACTCGCATGGACAAGAACTTCAAGCCCCCGAAGCCGCGCGAGATGTTCGCGCCCGAACCGCTCTCGGTTCGAATCCGCCAGTGGCGACCCCGCGGCTTGCAGACCGGGCTCCTGGTGTCGGCGGTGTTCCACGCGGGCGTGGTGGCCGCGTTCGCCTTGTGGACGTGGTACTTCGGCCCGATCGACTTCACGCGCGTGTTCCAGGACACGCCGCTGGAGGTGATCCTGGTCAACGCGCGCTCCAGCGAGGCGCCCACCAAGGCGCAAGCGATCGCCCAGGCCAATCTCGCCGGCGGCGGCGAGGCCGAGGCCGGACTCGCCACGTCGCCGCTGCCGCCGTCGCCCAACGAGCTGGTGGGCGACGACCAGACCGACTCCTCGCGCAAGATCCAGGCCGACGAGCAGGAACAGCAGCAACTGCTCGCCGCCGTGCGCCGCGACATCGCCGCCATGCCGGTGCCCGACCCGCGCAAGGCCGCGCCCACGCCGGCCGAGCGCGCGACCGAGGAGCTGCGCCAGCAGAAGTTGCGCCTGCTCGCCGCGATCGAGAAGCGCATCAACGACGAGAACTCCCGTCCGCGCCGGCGCTACATCAGCCCGTCCACGCGCGAGGAGGTCTACGCGATCTACTACGACAAGCTGCGCCACAAGATCGAGGACAAGGGCACCGCCAACTTCCCCACCCTGAACGGCCACAAGCTGTATGGCGAGCTGACGGTCAACCTCACCATCGACGCGCGCGGCCACATCGTCGAATCCGAGATCGTGCACAGCTCCGATTCGCGCTTCCTCGACCAGCGCGCGCTGGCGATCGCACAGGCCGCGGCACCGTTCGGCAACTTCAGCGACGACATGCGGCGCAAGGCCGACCAGATCGTCGTCACCTCGCGCTTCCGCTTCACGAAGACCGAGGGCATGCAGGCCACGATGACCACCAACGGAGGCTGAGCGGATGGCACATCCTCGATCGACCCCTTCGCGGGACGAGCGCCGGGCCGCCGTCTCCTCGAGGTACCGAACGTTTCACGCAGTGCGGGAGGGCCTGTGATGATTCGGCTCGCCGTCGTGGGCAACCCGGTCTCGCACAGCCGCTCGCCCCAGATCCACGCGCGCTTCGCGCAGGCCACCGGCCTGGCCGTCGACTACACCCGCATCGAAGCGCCGCTCGACGCCTTCGTCGCGACGCTGCGCGCGTTCGCCGAGACCGGCGCGCGCGGCTGCAACGTCACCGTGCCGTTCAAGGGCGAGGCGTTCGCGGCGTGCGCGCGCCTGAGCGAGCGCGCGCGCCGCGCCGAGGCCGTCAACACGATCGTGTTCGAGGCGGACGGCTGGTTCGGCGACAACACCGACGGCGCCGGCCTCGTGCGCGACATCGAGCTCAACGCGGGCGTGCCGCTGCAGGGCAAGCGCGTGCTGGTGCTGGGCGCGGGCGGCGCGGCCGCCGGCGCGCTCGACCCGCTGCTCGCCGCGCGGCCGGCGGCGCTGGTGGTGGCCAACCGCACGGCCGCCAAGGCGCAGGCCATGATCGAACGCTTCGCCGCCGGCGCCGCGCGGCTGGACGTGCCGCTGTCGGCCGCCTCGTCGCTGGAGGCACCCGGCGCGGACTTCGACGTGCTCGTCAACGCCACCGCCGCCAGCCTGCAGGCCGCCGTCCCGCCCCTGCCCGCCGGCACGCTGCGGCCCGGCGCGCTGGCGCTCGACATGATGTACGGCGCGGCCACCCTGCCCTTCCTGCGCTGGGCGCGCGCACAGGGCGCGGTCGCGCGCGACGGGCTGGGCATGCTGGTGGAACAGGCCTCCGAGGCCTTCTTCGTCTGGATGGGCCAGCGCCCCGCCACGTTCCAGGTGCTGGCCGACCTGCGGCGCGAGGTCGATGCGCAGGTCGAGGCGGCGGCCAAGGCCGCGCCGTGAATCCCGGCTTGCGCAACGCTGGCCGCCTGGTGGGCATGCTGGCCGTGGCGACGCTCGCGCTGCAGCTGTTCTTCCTGCTGCGCATCGGGCTGATGACGGTGGTGGCGCCGGAATCCACCACGTTCCAGCGCAGCGAGATCTGGCGCCTCGTCCGGGAGAAGCACCAGTTGCCCTGGCTGCAGGAGAGCGTGCCGGCCGGCCGCATCTCCGACAACCTGCGCCGCGCCGTGATCGCCAGCGAGGACGCCGGCTTCGTCGAGCACCACGGGGTCGAGTGGGACGCCGTCGAGAAGGCCTGGTCGAAGAACGAGAAGGCGCAGGCGCGCGCCGAGGCGCAGCAGAGCCGTTCGGCCACGCGGCGGGGCCGCGACGGCAAGGCGCGCGAGGTCGTGGCCAAGGTGGTCGGCGGCTCGACGATCTCGCAGCAGCTCGCCAAGAACCTGTTCCTCACCGGCGAGCGCAACATCCTGCGCAAGGGCCAGGAACTCGTGATCACCTTCATGCTCGAGTTCGTCCTGGGCAAGGATCGCATCCTCACCACCTACCTGAACAACGTCGAATGGGGCGAGGGCGTGTTCGGCGCCCAGGCCGCGGCGCAGCACTACTTCCGCAGCAACGCCGCCACGCTGGGCCCGTCCCAGGCGGCGCGGCTGGCCGTGATGCTGCCGGCGCCCAAGCGCTTCGAGAAGGCGCCGTCGTCGCCCTACGTGCTGGGTCGCTCGGCGACCATCGCCGCGCGCATGGGTGGGGTCGACCTGCCTTGATGACGGCGTCGGCTGTCGTCTCGCCATCGTCGCCCGCAGGGGTGCGCTCGACCTGCGATAGTGACGACATGGATCTGGACAGAGAACAGCAGGAAGTGGCGCAGACCGCCGCGCGCATGATCGTCGAGGACGGCCTGGACTACGCGACGGCTCGCCGCAAGGCGCTGCAGGCGCATGGTGACGGCCGCCGCTTGCGCGAGGCGCCGAGCAACGAGGCCATCGAGGACGAAGTGCGCGCCCACATAGCCATCTTCCACGCCGAGACGCAGCCGGCCGAACTGCGAGCCCTGCGCGAGGCGGCGCTGCGCTGGATGCTGCGGCTCGCGGAATTCCGGCCGCACGTGGGCGGCGCCGTTTGGCGCGGCACGGCGACGCGGCAGTCCATCGTGCGCATCGACCTCTATTGCGATGACACGAAGGCGCCGGAGCTCGCGTTCCTGAACCGGGGCGTCGACTACGAGACCGTCAGCGAGCCGCTGGGCCGCGGCGAGCACTCGCTGACGCTGGTGGTCGACGAGCGGAACGCCGACCTGGACGACTGGGTCACCCTGCATTTCAACGTCCTCGACCTCGACGACCTGCGCGGCGCGCTCAAGCCCGACGCGCGCGGCCAGACCTGGCGCGGCGACGCCGCGGCGTTGCGCCGGCTGCTCGAGGAGGACGCCTCATGAGCGTCGCCCGGCCGCCCGAAGACGCTCGCACCGCAGCCAGCCGACGGAGGGGCGTCCAGTGAGCGGCCTGACGCGACGCGACGCGGTGGGCGCGCTGGTGCTGGGCGGGGCGGCGCTGGGCCTGGGCGCCTGGCTGCGCCGTCGCGAACCCCCGGTGGTGGTGGGCGATACCGCCGCGGTGGCTGCGTCGGCCGCCGGCATCGCGCTGCAGCCGCTGACCCCGATCCCGGCACCGATCCGCACGATGGATGGACGCACGCTGACCGATGCGGACATCGGCGGCCGGTTCGTCGTGCTCAATTTCTGGGCGCCGTGGTGCCCGCCGTGCGTCAAGGAGATGCCGGACATCGACCGGTTCGCCCGCTCCGAGGCCGGCCGCAACGTGCTGGTGATCGGCCTGGCGATCGACGAACAGCCCGCCGTCGAGAAGTTCGTGGCGGCCCATCCCGTCTCATTCCCGATCTCCATCCTCGGGTATGCGGGGCTTGCCTGGGCCCGTCGCCTCAGCAATGATCCGAACGTCGCCCTGCCGTTCACGGCCGTGTTCGATCGCGCCCACCGCCTCGCCCAGCACAAGTTCGGCGCGACCAACGCGGCCGAACTGGCCGACTGGGTGCGCCCTTCCTGACGGAACTTGCAGCAATCGCCGCACCGTTCGCTCCACGGCGCGGCCGGCCTGCGCGGAATTGCGCTCAACCGCGTTGCCCAACGCGGCGCGAGTTGTCAAGCACTCTTTTTAGGGTAAATTCTCGCTTAGTGGCCGGAACGGCGCTCAACAAAGCGTAAAGTCCGCCTCTTTCGAACTGACACGCTGGCCTTCCGCCGCCGAATCGCGCCTCGCATGAACGTCCTCGTGCTTCACGGTCCCAACCTCAACCTGCTCGGCACACGCGAGCCGGCTGTGTATGGAAGTACCACGTTGCCGGACATTGATCGCGAATTGCAGCAGATCGCGAAAGAAGCCGGGGCCACGCTGCAAAGCCTTCAGAGCAACCACGAAGGCGTGCTGATCGACCGCGTCCATGCGGCGCGCACCGACGGCACCGACTTCATCGTGATCAACCCCGGGGCGTTCACGCACACCAGCGTCGCCCTGCGCGACGCCCTCGCCGGCGTCGCCATCCCGTTCGTCGAAGTGCACCTCTCGAACGTCCACCGGCGCGAGCCGTTCCGGCACCATTCCTATTTTTCCGATCTTGCCGAAGGCGTGATCGTCGGCCTCGGCGCCCAGGGCTACAGCCTGGCGCTGAAGTTCGCCCTGTCGCGCGCTCCCAAGCGCAGCTAGCCCGCCTCGCGCGGACCGGCGCCACGAGCGCCGTTCACAAGACACATCTTTTCCAGGAGACCGTTCCATCATGGACATGCGCAAGCTCAAGACCTTGGTCGACCTCGTGTCGGAGTCCAACATCTCCGAACTCGAAATTACCGAAGCCGAAGGCAAGGTCCGCATCGTCAAGGCCGGCTACGGCGTTCCCACCACGATGATGATGCCGGCCGCCGCGCCGATGATGATGCAGGCCGCCCCGCAGGCCGCGGCGCCGGCCGCCGACGCCGCCGCCGAGGCCGCCCCGGTGCCGACGGGCCACGTCGTGAAGTCGCCGATGGTCGGCACCTTCTACCGCTCGGCCAGCCCGGGCGCGAAGCCGTTCGCCGAAATGGGCACCCAGATCAAGGAAGGCGACCCGATCTGCATCATCGAGGCGATGAAGATCATGAACGAGATCGAGAGCGACATGACCGGCACGGTCACCAAGATCCTGGTCGAGAACGGCCAGGCCGTCGAATTCGGCCAACCGCTGTTCATCGTCGAATAAGCGGACAACCGCCATGTTCAAGAAGATCCTTATCGCCAATCGCGGCGAGATCGCGTTGCGCATCCAGCGCGCGTGCCGCGAGATGGGCATCCAGTCGGTGGTGGTCTATTCCGAGGCCGACCGCGACGCCAAGTACGTCAAGCTCGCCGACGAAGCCGTGTGCATCGGCCCGGCGCCGTCGCTGCTGAGCTACCTCAACATGCCGGCCATCATCTCGACGGCCGAGGTGACCGACGCCGAGGCCATCCACCCGGGCTACGGCTTCCTGTCGGAGAACGCGGACTTCGCCGAGCGCGTCGAGAAGAGCGGCTTCACGTTCATCGGCCCCACGCCCGAGTCGATCCGCATCATGGGCGACAAGGTGTCGGCCAAGCAGGCGATGATCAAGGCCGGCGTGCCCTGCGTGCCGGGCTCCGAGGGCGTGCTGCCGGAGGATCCGAAGGAGATCGTGCGCATCGCGCGCGCGGTGGGCTACCCGGTCATCATCAAGGCGGCCGGCGGCGGCGGCGGGCGCGGCATGCGCGTCGTCCACACCGAGGCGGCGCTCGTCAACGCGGTGCAGATGACCCGCAGCGAGGCCGGCGCGGCGTTCAACAATCCCGCCGTCTACATGGAGAAGTTCCTCGAGCACCCGAGGCACATCGAGATCCAGATCCTGGCCGACCAGCACAAGAACGCGGTCTGGCTGGGCGAGCGCGACTGCTCCATGCAGCGGCGCCACCAGAAGATCATCGAGGAAGCGCCGGCGCCGGGCATCCCGCGCCGCGTGATCGAGAAGATCGGCGAGCGCTGCGCCGCCGCCTGCAAGCGCATCGGCTACCGCGGCGCCGGCACCTTCGAGTTCCTGTATGAGGACGGCGAGTTCTACTTCATCGAGATGAACACCCGCGTGCAGGTGGAGCACCCGGTGACGGAACTGGTGACGGGCATCGACATCGTGCAGATGCAGATCAAGGTCGCCGCCAACGAGCCGCTGCCGTTCACGCAGCGCCAGATCCAGATGCGCGGCCACTCGATCGAGTGCCGCATCAACGCGGAGGATCCGTACAAGTTCGTGCCGTCGCCGGGCCGCATCACCATGTGGCACCCGCCGGGCGGCCCGGGCGTGCGCGTCGATTCGCACATCTACACGAACTACTACGTGCCGCCGAACTACGACTCGATGGTGGGCAAGATCATCGTGCACGGCGACACGCGCGACCAGGCGCTCGCACGCATGCGCGTGGCACTGTCCGAGACGGTGGTCGAGGGCATCCAGACCAACATCCCGCTGCACCGCGAGCTGATGGTCGACGCCAAGTTCATCGAAGGCGGCACCAGCATCCACTACCTGGAAGGCTGGCTGGCCCAGCACACCAGATGACGGCCTGGGCGCGCTCCGCTCGCCGCCCCCGAGGGGTTCGTGTGGACGTGCGACAGTCCAGTGGACTGGCGAACGCCTCACGAACGGCCCGCTCCCTCCCGAGCGGCCGCGCGTACGCGGGCCAGTCGGCAATGTCGGCGCGCGGGCGGCCCCGTTGAACGACATGGCCGCGAGCGTTGCCTGAAGGAAGTTGGAAATGTACGAGTTGGTGTTGCAGGCGCCCGAGTCGCTGGTGGAGTCGGTGTCCGATGCCTTGATGGACGAGCTGGACGCGCTGTCGGTCTCGGTCGAGGACTCCGACGCCGACACCGATGCCGAGAAGGCGCTGTTCGGCGAGCCCGGCATGCCCGCGCCGGGCGCCGGCTGGGCGCGCTCCACGCTGAAGGCGCTGTTCGAGACGGAGGCCGCGGCGAGCGAGGCGGCCACGCTGCTGCTCGCGCAGGACTGGGCCACCCAGCCCGGCGCCAGCATCAGCATGAGTTCGCTGCACAAGGTCGAGGAGCAGGACTGGGTGCGGCTGACGCAGTCGCAGTTCGACCCGGTCGGGATCACGCCCGAGTTCTGGATCGTGCCCACCTGGCACGAGCCGCCCGCGGGCGCGAAGCGCGTGATCCGCCTCGATCCCGGCATGGCCTTCGGCACCGGCACCCATCCGACCACCCGCATGTGCCTGGGCTGGATCGCCGCCCACGAGGCCGACATCGGCGGGCACCGCGTGCTGGACTACGGCTGCGGCTCCGGCATCCTCGCCATCGGCGCGGCCATGCACGGCGGCGCACCCATCGACGCCGTCGACATCGACCCGGCCGCCATCTCCACCACCGCGCAGAACGCCGCCGACAACGGCGTGACGCTGCGCTCGGGCGCGCCCGACATGGCCGCCGGCGAGTACCCGCTGGTGCTGGCCAACATCCTGGCGACTCCGCTGAAGATGCTGGCGCCGCTGCTGTGCGCCCACGTCGCCGCGGGCGGCCACCTCGTCCTGGCCGGCATCCTCGAGCGCCAGGCGGACGAGCTCAAGGCCGCCTATGCGCCGTGGATCGCGCTGGAAGTCGCCGACACGGTCGACGGGTGGATATTGATGACGGGGCGGAAATCCGGCTGATCGGCCGTTACGCCGGGTGACGATCTCATACCCGACGGGGTATGTGATCCCTTGCTCCGCCGCCCTGGCATCGCCGTCGTCGCATCGTATGATTCGGGCATGAGCCTCGCCACCCGCTGCCCCGCCTGTGGCACGATCTTCCGTGTCGTGCAGGACCAGCTCAAGGTCTCGGAAGGCTGGGTCCGCTGCGGCCAGTGCCACGAGGTGTTCCACGGCATCGAGGCGCTGTTCGACCTCGACAGTGACCCCACCATCGCCGCGCGCCGCGCCGCCGGACGGCCGCCCGTCGTGTCGCCGCCGCCCACGCGCGTGTTCGCGCAGCAGCGTGCCAACGCGCCGATCCCGACCATCCCGCCGGCCCCCGCGCCGACGCC
>JBJMWE010000448.1:0-9339 GCA_045810285.1 Vitreoscilla sp.
CTTCGAGCGCGATCGGCTCGAGGTCGAAGTCGAACGCCGCACGCGCGACATCACGCAGATCGCCAACCACCTGCAAACGGCGCGCGAGGACGAGCGCAGCAGCCTCGCGCGCGAGCTGCACGACGAGCTGGGCGGCCTGCTCACCGCGGCCAAGCTCGATGTGGCGCGCATGCGCAGCCGGCTCGCCGCCGCGCCGCCGGAGGTGCTAGAACGCATGACGCACCTGGTCAAGACGCTGGACGAAGGCATCGCCCTGAAGCGCCGCATCATCGAGGACCTGCGGCCGTCTTCATTGAGCAATCTCGGCCTGAAAGCCGCGCTCGAGATTCTCTGCACCGAGTTTGCCGAACGCAGCGAGATCGAGGTCCGGACCGAGATCGAGGAGCTGCCGCTGGACGACGCCGGCAAGCTCACCGTCTACCGGCTGGTGCAGGAGGCGTTGACGAACGTGGCCAAGTACGCGAGCGCCTCCACCGTGCAGGTCAACGTGGCGGCCCATGGCGGCTGGGCCGTGATCGCGGTGCGTGACGACGGCATCGGTTTCGACCCGACCGCCTCGCGTGCCGCGGCGCACGGGCTGGCGGGCATGCGGTTCCGGGTGCAGTCGTCGCGCGGGCAGCTCAAGATCAAGTCCAGGCCGGGCCATGGCACGACGATCCAGGCCCGGCTGCCGCTGCCGGACCACCTGCAGGACGCCGTCGATTCCATGACCGACGTCGCCACCCTGCTCGGGCCGGCCAGTTATCCGTAGCGGGCGAATGCGCTGCGACGGTGCGTTGCGGCATCCTGAGGCACGCTGTCGGTGCTGTCCGACAGCGCGACACGTCATCCGCCTATCGTGCTCTAGCGTTGGTCGTCCTATCGTGCAATGACCGTATCCACCACGATCCAGAAGGAGACAACATGATCACACGTCTTGCCATCGCCGCCATGGTCGCCGCCACCGCCCTCGTCACTGCCACGGGCTGCGCCGTCGAGCGCCACCAGGAGACCGTCGGCGCCTATGTCGACGACTCCGCCGTGACCACCAAGGTCAAGGCCAAGTTCGCCGAGGATCCCACCGTCAGCGCGATGGCCATCAAGGTCGACACGATGAAGGGCGTGGTGCAACTGTCCGGCTTCGCCAAGTCGAACGAGGAACGCATGATGGCCGAGCGCCTGGCGCGCGGCACGAACGGCGTCCAGGGCGTGCGCAACGACATCATCGTCAAGCAGTAGGCGCCTCGCGCACCGCGGCGGCCACCCCATGCCGCCGCCGCGGACGCTGCAGGAAGGGCCCTCCTTGCAGGGCCCCTTTTTTTGCCTCCACGAAGGACAGGCCCCGCCAAGCGGGGCCTTCTTCATCGGGGGCGGCCGCGGACAGGTGAAGTCCGCACGCCCCGCCAAGGGGCGCGCGTCTCGACGGGCGCGCCGCCGCGCCCGCAGCCGTCTCAGTGCTGCACGCGCTCCGGCGGTGCGTAGCGCAGGCCGATGGCGATGCGCCCCGTCCAGAACACCATGCGCCCGGTGCCCGGCAGTGCGACGGGGCCGATGTAGTCCTTCGGCACCCAGCCCTTGTCGAACGGCGCCGGATGCGAGGGCGACAGCTTGTCGGGGCTCGCGACATTGGAAATCATGGCTCACCTCCTGGGGGTTCCCGGCCTTCAGGCAAACCGTGAGCCCGGCCGTGGCGTGACAGGATGTGCATGGCCGGCATCCCCAGAACCCCCCGTCACTGCCGAGCAAAAAACGCCTACGATCGCATCGGGACCCGCCAAGGAGACCCCGTGGAGCGCAGCGAGATCATCACGGACGAGTCGGTCGAGTTCGTCCGCCAGCCCGACGGACGCTGGCGGTGGCACGCGCGCACGCCCGAGGCGGCCGACCTCCTCGCGACCTCCCTCGGCGCCCCTTCCATGCTCTCGTTCAAGACCACCTTCGAGGCCGCCGCCGACGTCGCCGTGCACGCCGACGCCGAGCGCGACGACACGGGCCGCCTGGTGATGACGCGCGACTACATCCGCCGCATGGTCAGCGCCATCGCCCTGCCGTGCGCCGAGTGCGCCGACGTCTACTTCGGCAGCGTGTTCTGGCACCCGCGCGACGCCAGCGGGGCCAATTGGGGCGTGGACATCGCCAACGGCACCGGCGATTTCAGCGGCTGCCTCGATTGCGTGGCGGCCGCCCGCGAAGACCTGCGCCGGCTCTACGCCATCGTCGGCGAGCAGTGAAGCGACGGCTCACTTGCGTCGATCGGGCGCTTGCAAGAAACCGTCGCCGCGCGGTGCCCGCCGCCGCGAAAGCCCGTAATTTCAGCAAATCGGGTCGGGCGCTCCGGGGCTCGGCGCTCCGATGCAGCGGGAGCACCCCGCCGTCGATCCCGCCGCGAGGGCGGCCGATCTGCAAGTGCCGACCCTCGCTCGCCTCGACCAGGTGCAGGTACCGGCTGCCACTTTTTTTTGTGGCCGGATCGTCGCAGTCGCTTGCCGGGATGAGGGGACATCCCCACCCTCCCGCGCCGACGCATGGTAAACACCTAGATGACGACAACGACCCAGCAAGCGAATGACTGACCAACCCTTCAAGGTACTCGTCGTCGGCGGTGGCGCCGGCGGACTCGAACTGGCTTGCAAGCTGGGCCGCAAGTGGGGGCCCGACCGCGTCGCGCTGGTCGACGCCAACCTGTTCCACATCTGGAAGCCCTCGCTGCACGAGGTGGCGGCGGGCACGCTGGACATCCACCAGGAGGGCCTGTCGTACCAGATGCTGGCGCACGACAACGGCTTCTCGTTCCACTACGGCCCGATGACGGGACTGGACACCGCGACGCGCACGCTGGTCGTGGGCGCCGTCGTCGACGGCAAGGAGGAAGTGCTGCCGGAACGCCGCATCGGCTATGAATCCCTGGTGCTGGCCATCGGCAGCGTCTCCAACGACTTCGGCGTGCCGGGCGTCGCCGAGCATGCGTTCTCGCTGGACGGCCCGCACGACGCCGAGCGCTTCCGCCTGCGCATGCTGCAGCTGCTCTCGCTGGTGGACGTGCGCAAGACGCATGATCCGTCGGCGGCGCTGGACGTCGTCATCATCGGCGGTGGCGCCACCGGCGTCGAGCTGGCGGCGGAACTGCGCGAGGCGTCGTCGCTGCACGCGCAGTACGGCCTGCGCCACATCGACGCGGGGCGCGACGTGCGCATCCGCATCCTCGAGGGCGCGCCGCGGCTGCTGGCACCGCTGGACGAGAAGGTCTCCGCCGCGGCCACGCGCCTGTTGAAGCAGCGCCATGTCGAGGTGACGCCCTCGTGCCGCGTCGTCCGGATCGATGACCATCAGGTCAGCGATGCCGACGGCAACGTCTACCCGGCCGACCTGTGCGTGTGGGCGGCGGGCATCAAGGCACCCCCGCTGCTGGCGCAGGTGGGGCTGCCCGTGGCGCGCAACGGCCAGGTCAAGGTGGACGGGCAGTTGCGCGTCGAGGGCGTGCCGGGCGTCTTCGCGTTCGGCGACTGCGCGTCCTGCCCGCAGCCGGACGGCAAGACGGTGCCGCCGCGCGCGCAGTCCGCGCACCAGCAGGCCGACTACCTGTGCGACCTGTTGCAGCAGCCCGCCGGCACCGACCTGGGCAGGCGCCCGCCCTACCTGTACCACGACCACGGCTCGCTGGTGTCGGTGGGCTCCAACGCCACCGTCGGCAGCCTGATGGGCAACCTGTTCAGGTCGACGACCTGGTTCGTCGAGGGCCTGTTCGCGCGGATGGTCTACGTCAGCCTGCACCTGATGCACCACCGCGCCGTGATGGGCACGCTGCGCACCGCGGTGCTGGCGATGGCGCGCTTCCTGGTCAAGCGGGCGCGGCCGCTGGTCAAGCTGCACTGAGCCTTGCCTGTGCGCGCGGGGGCGCGGGGCGCCGCCCTGGATCACAGGGTCGGTGCATGCACGACGCCCCGCTGTCGCACCGCGCCCACCCCGTGTCATCCTGCGCGCAGTCGCAGGATCCACGCGCCGCGCTGCACTTCCCCGGGCTGGATCCTGCGACTTCCCGTCGCCCCGCGCAGGACGACGAGCGGGGCGTGCCACGCCGAGGCGCGCGTCTCGATCGGAGTCGCTACGCACCCCCGCCAAGCGTCGGCTGCTGCCGCAACGCCTCGAGCAACCCATTGCGCGCCTGGTCCAGCGCGTCGCGCATCTCTTCGGGCATGCGCGTGGCCAGCGTGATGTCCAGCAGCCCGTCGATCGCCTTCGAATAGAAGCCCGCCAGCGCGTTCGGGTTCGGGTGCTGCATGAACAGCAGCTTGACCGCCATCTCCAGCGCCACGATCTGCCCCGACAGCCGGGCGTTCTCGATGCGTTGCTGCTCGAAGAGGTCGGTCAGGGGGCTGGTCATGATGGGCGCTTTCGAAGGTGGCCGAAGCAGGATAGCGCAGCGCGATCGGGCAGGGCCGAGCCCGGCTCGTCCTGGACGGAGTCCGGATCGCCCGCCCTACGGCCGTGCCGGCGACACGTCGCCGTACTTCGCCGCCAGCGGCACGCCGCGCGCGAAGTCGGCCAGCAGCGCGAGGTAGCCCTCGGGCTGCCGCAGCGACGTGCGCTCGCCCTCGGTGTTCGTCTCGTACTCGAAGACGCCGTGCTCCGTGCGGGGCCACACGACCGAGGCGATCGGATGGCCGGCCATGCGCAGCTGCGCGAGGCGGCGCGCCGTCTCGGCACTCGGCGCGTCGAGGTCGTCCTCGGCCAGCACCCACAGCTGCGGCGGCTTCACCGCGGCGATGGTGGCCAACGGGTCATACAGCAAGGGGGTATGCCAGTCGAACTGCCTGGCCATGGCCAGCACCTGGTCGCGCTGCACCGGCAGGATGGCCCACGCGATGTCGCCGTGCACGTCCTTGTACCAGGGCTCCTTGCGCAGCGGGTCGCGCACGGCCGCGAAGCGGTCGTAGGTCGCCAGCGTCGGATCGAGCAGCAGCGCGTCGGCGGCGTCGACCAGCGCCATCGCCCGGGCCGTGGCCTCGGGCGAGTGGTGGTGGTCGGCCATGTTCTTCGCGACGGCCGAGCGATCCTCCTCGAGCACCGACACGGCGAGCCCGAACGCGACGATCACGAAGTCGACGTCCGCTTTCGTCGCCGCGATGGGCGCCACCCAGCCGCCCTGGCTGGGCCCTTCGAAACCGATGCGGGCCACGCGTTCGCCGCCCAGGCGCCGGGCGACGGCGAGCGCGGCGACCGCGTCGCGCGCCAGCTGCTCGAAATCCTGCGTGTACTGGCCGCCGGACGCGCCCGTGCCGCGCTTGTCGTACACGAAGGCGCCGATGCCCTCGGCCGGCAGGCGCCGCTGCAGCGCGTCGAACTCGAGCGCTGAGTCGTGCTCGGAGCCGTGCAGCAGCACGACCACCGGCACGCGTCCATCGCCGGGCGGCATCACGAGGCGGCCGGCCAGCTCGACGCCGTCGCTGCGGAAGCGCAGCTCGCGCGCGACGAGCGGCATGCGCCGGCCCGCGACGCCGTCGAAGCGGAGCGCGTCGCAGCCGTCCAGCTGCACGACATGGCCGTCGAGCCGCTTCGTCCAGCCCAGCCGGCTCGCGCCCGCCTGCGCGCCCGCGGTCGCGAAGGCGCCGCTGCTGCCGTCGCGCCGGCGCCAGCGCAGCTGGTCGTCGGACGAGGGCGCGATGTCGATGCTGCTGCCATCGGCCAGCGCATAGAGGCCGACGTGGCAGGACGCGGGCGACGCGGGCCGCGCGGCCGTCGCCCACGACGTGGCGAGGGCAGCGGCCAGCGCGGCCGCGGAACGGATGAGGAAGGACATGTCGATGAGGCCCTGTGCTGAAGCCTCATCGTCGCGCGAACGCACGTCGCTGCCCAGCGCCGGGCGACGAACCGGCGATCGCCTGGGATGGACCGGGCGCGAGGCCGTCACCGGCCGCCAGCGTGCCCGTGCCGGCATGCGACGCGCAAAGGCCAGCCGCTCGACGCCCCGAAAGAAGTGACGCGCAGCCTCACGGGAACCGCCCTGTCGATTTCGGGCCGCCTGAAACGTCGTCGAAGACAAGGGCCGCCCGCGGCAAGTCGCTCGCGACGCGCCCTCGCCCACCCGAGGAGACGAAGCATGCGATTCCTGTCAGTGATCCGCGTCGACGAGAACAGCGGCCAGGCGCCCAGCGAACAGCTGATGCGCGACATGGGCCAGCTGATCGAGGAGCTGACCCGTTCCGGCGCCCTGGTCAGCACGGCCGGCCTGCGCCCGACCCGCGACGGCGCCCGCGTGCGCCTGCGCAAGGGCGGCGCCCTGTCCGTCACCGACGGACCGTTCGCCGAGACCAAGGAAGTGATCGGCGGCTTCGCCATCCTCGAGGCCCCCTCGCTCCAGGAGGCCGTGGAGCTGACGCGACGCTTCCTGCGGGTGCATGGCGACGAGTGGGATCTCGAGTGCGAGGTGCGACCGTTCGACGGGCCTGAATTCTGCGTCGACGCTTGATTGCGACGATCCCGGCGCCGGTCGGAAGGGACGAGCGAGGACGGCCAGCAGGCGGTTTCGACGCGCTCGATCACGCTTCGTCCGATGCGAGTTGCATCAGGATCGAATGGCATGAGACGACGATCGCCGGAGGGGGCGGCCGGACAGGCCGACGAGCTCTGGTCCGTCGGACCGGCAGCACGCGCCGCGCCGCGCCATCTGCCCTGAATCCTCCAGGTCGTTGATTCTGAAAGACTTTTCAGAATCTTGGTGCCGACTATCCGAATCGAACGGATGACCTCCCGCTTACAAGGCGGATGCTCTACCAGCTGAGCTAAGTCGGCGCGGGGGACGCGGGGCGTCCCCGGGGAGACTTTACTTGATGCGCTTGAGCGCCGGGCGCGTGCCGCTGGGGGTGGGCGTGGGCGACTCGGGCGGCTCGTCGTCGGCGGCGGTGGTCGCGTCGTCGGCGGCCTCGTCGGCGGCCGGCGGGGTGGCCGGGGCCAGGCGCAGGCCGCGGGGGATGTCGGGCGCGGGCGCCGTCGAATGGCTCACCGGGCCGGCGGCGCCGGCACCGGCCTCGCTCTCGCCGGTGGGCATGGGGAAGGCCATGCCCTGGCCGTTCTCGCGGGCGTAAATGGCCACAACGTGGTCGACGGGCACCAGGATGTCGCGCGCCATGCCGCCGAAGCGGGCGCGGAATTCGATGAAGTCGTTGCCGAGCTTCAGGCCGCTGGTGGCCTCGAAGCCGACGTTGAGCACGATCTCGTTGTTCTTGACGTACTCCATGGGCACCTGCACCGAGCGGTCGACGTGGACGGCCAGGTAGGGCGTGAAGCCGTTGTCGGTGCACCAGTCGTGCAGGGCACGGATCAGGTAGGGCCGCGTGGAGCTGCCGGGAATCTCGGTGGTGCTGACCTGGGTCATGAACGGCGAATCGGAGCAGGGGCGAGGACGGGGCAGTCAGCGGCGACGCGGGTGCCGGCCGGGGCGTGCCCCGGGCCGGCAGGCGCGCATCACTTGCGCATGACCTTTTCCGAGGGCGTGAGCGCCTCGATGTAGGCCGGACGCGAGAAGATGCGCTCCGCGTACTTCAGCAGCGGGGCAGCGTTCTTCGACAGCTCGATGCCGTAGTAGTCGATGCGCCACAGCAGCGGGGCGATGGCCACGTCGAGCATCGAGAAGTCGTCGCCCAGCATGTACTTGTTCTTCAGGAAGATCGGCGCGAGCTGCGTGAGGCGGTCGCGGATCTGCGAACGGGCCTTCTCGAGCTGCTTGTCGTTGGCCTTGACGCCGCCGCGGCCTTCCAGGATGTTGACGTTCGAGAACAGTTCCTTCTCGAAGTTGAACAGGAACAGGCGCACGCGGGCGCGCGCGACCGGGTCGCCCGGCATCAGCTGCGGGTGCGGGAAGCGCTCGTCGATGTACTCGTTGATGATGTGCGATTCGTACAGGATGAGGTCACGTTCGACGAGGATGGGTACCTCGTTGTACGGGTTCATCAGCGCGATGTCTTCGGGCTTGGCGAAGAGGTCGACGTCGCGGATCTCGAAATCCATGCCCTTCTCGAACAGCACGAAGCGGCAGCGGTGCGAGTACGGGTCGGTGGTTCCTGAATACAGCACCATCATGGCGGGGGGCTCCGTCGAAAAAACTTTGTCGTAAAAAAACACTCGACCGGCAAGCCGGTCGAAAGAACCTCATGGGCAGGTGCCGGAAGCCGCTATTTCACGTCTTTCCAGTACGCCGCATTCAGCCGCCAGCAGAAGACCCAGAACACGCCGAGGAAGATGAGTACCCAGACACCCAGCTTCACGCGGAAATTCTGCGCCGGTTCGCTCATCCATTGCAGGTAGGCAACGAGATCCGCGACGTCGGCGTTGTATTCGGCTGCGCTGCGCGTGCCCGGGGCTTCCATCTTGAAGCCCTTGAACACGTGCTCGACCTGCCCGTTTTCTTCCTTTTCGTCCTCATAGACCGCGCGCTGGGTGCCCTGGAGCTCCCACAGCACGTTCGGCATGCCGACGTTCGGGAAAACGTGATTATTCCATCCCGTGGGCCTCGTCTCGTCGCGATAGAACGATCGGAGGTAGGTATAGAGGTAATCCGCCCCGGATCCATTGGCTCCGGAGCGGGAACGGGCGATCACGGACAGATCGGGCGGGACGGTCCCGAAGAAGGCCTTGGCGTCCTGGGGCGCCAGGCTGGTCTTCATCAGGTCGCCCACCTTCTCGCCGGCGAACAGCAGGTTGGATTTTATCTGATCGTCGGACAGGCCGATGTCGTGCATGCGGTTGTAGCGCATGTACGCCGCCTGGTGGCAGTTCAGGCAGTAGTTGACGAACAGCTTCGCGCCGTGCTGGAGCGCGGCCTGGTCGGTCACGCGCTCCATGGGGAACTTGTCCCAGGCCGGGCCGCCTTCCTGGGCGGACGCGGCGCCGCAGAACGAGAGCGCCACGAGGATGCTGGCGATGAAACGCTTCATGAGGGTGTCTTTCTTCATGGCGATCAGTGCGCGTGGAAGACGACGCGGTCCGGAACGGGCTTGAAGGTGCCCATCTGGCTCCACCACGGCATCAGCAGGAAGAAGCCGAAATACAGCAGCGTGCAGACCTGCGCGATGCCCGTCTTGAGCGGATCGGGCGGCTGGATGCCGAGATAGCCCAGGATCAGGAACGTCACCACGAACACCGCGTACACGGCCTTGTGCCAGTCCGGGCGATAGCGGATCGACTTGACCGGGCTCTTGTCCAGCCAGGGCATGAAGAACAGGATCATCACCGAGCCGCCCATCACGCAGACGCCCCAGAACTTGGCGTCGCAGCCGGACAGCGCCTGCACGCCCGTGAACTTCAACGCGCCGATGCCGACCAGCACGAGCACGGCGCCGATGGCGATCAACGCCTTGCCCAGGC
>JBJMWE010000449.1:0-17480 GCA_045810285.1 Vitreoscilla sp.
CTGCAGGTGCACGTCCACCGTCGTGTCGACCACGTGGCCGTAGCCGCCGGCCATCAGCACCACGGTCGGGATGCGCCGCTCGGCGAGTTGCCCCAGCACGAGTTCGTCGCGCGCAGCCAGGCCGGCCGTCGTCAGCTTGAGGCGACCGAGCCGGTCGCCCTCGTGCGGGTCGGCGCCGGCCACGTAGAACACGAGGCCTGGCGGCTGCCCCGCGGTGCGGCGCCAGACCTCCGCCAGCGCCGGGCGCAGCGCAGCCAGGTAGGTGGCGTCGTCGCAGCCGTCGGGCAATCCGACGTCGAGGTCGCCGGGCGACTTGCGGAACGGGAAGTTGCGTTCGCCGTGCATCGAGAAGGTGAACACGGTGGCGTCGTCCGCGAAGATGGCCGCGGTGCCGTTGCCCTGGTGGACGTCGAGGTCGATCACCGCGACCTGCAGCAGCGCCCGGTGGCGCCGGTGCCACTCGGCCTGCATCAGGCGGGCGGCGACGGCCACGTCGTTGAACACGCAGTAGCCCGAGCCGCCGCCCGCGTTCGCGTGGTGCGTGCCGCCGCCCAGGCTCGCGGCGACGCCTCCTTCCGGGCCCTCGGACAGCGCCACCCGCGCGGCCGCGATGGTGGCCCCGACCGACCAGACGGCGCGCGCGGCCAGGGCCGGCGTCCAGTCGAACCCGATCTCGCGCTGCCGGGCCGGCGGCAACGTGCCGCCGAGCAGGTCGTCGATGTAGGCCGGCTCGTGCGCCAGCGCCAGTTCGCCTTCGCTGGCCGGCACGCCCACGCGCAGCGCGATGCCGCGCGGATCGGCCGTCACCCGCTCGCGCAGGAGGCCGTACTTGCCGATGGGGAACCGATGACCCGGGGGCAAGGGCAGGATGTGCGAATCGAAGTGGAAAGCAATCACGGACCGGTGTAAAAAGTATGACCCCTGGAGGGATGCCCCTAGAACTGCTGCAGTGCAGCAAATTTGCTTGCAAACGGCCGACCAAGCCCTATACTTGGATTCATGTTGCACTGCAGCAATCGACTTGCTCGCGCGATGCAACCCTGATGCAACCAGTTTCCACCGAAACCCAGGAGATCTACCTCATGCTGACCGCTGAACAACTCGTCGCCGCCCAGAAGGCCAACCTCGAAACCCTGTTCGAGCTGACCAACAAGGCCTTCGAAGGCGTGGAAAAGCTCGTCGAACTGAACCTGCAGGTCGCCAAGGCCTCGCTGGGCGAAGCCCAGTCCGCCACCAGCGCCGCCCTGAACGCCAAGGATGCCCAGGAACTGCTGTCCCTGCAAGCCGGCCTGCTGCAGCCCGCCGCCGAGAAGGTCGCCGCCTACGGTCGCCACCTGTACGACATCGCCGCCACCACCAACGCCGAAGTGAGCAAGATCGCCGAAGCGCAAGTGGCCACCGCCCAGGCCAACTTCAATGGCGCCGTCGACAGCGCCATCAAGAACGCCCCGGCCGGCACCGAGTCCGCCGCCGCCCTGGTGAAGTCGGCCATCGCCGCCGCCACCAACGCGATGGAAAGCGTGCAGAAGGCCACCAAGCAGGCCGCCGACGTCGCCGAAGCCAACTTCCAGTCGCTGACGAACACCGCCGTCAAGGCCACGTCGGCGCCGGCCAAGGCCGCGAAGAAGACCGCCGCCTGATCCCAGGCCGCGTCACGACGAAACCCGGCTCCGGCCGGGTTTTTTCATTTCGGAGTCGACGGTGGCGGATGGCCGGCGTGCCGGGCGGCAGCGTCACTGGTCGACCGGCAGCCTCGGCGGCCGGGGATCGTCCGCCAGCGGCTGCAGCAGTTTCTGGAACCACGCCACGTCGCGCCACCGTCCTGCCTTGTAGCCGACGCTCTCGTAGGTGCCCAATCGCTCGTAGCCCGACCGCTCGTGCAAGGTGACGCTGCCCGGGTTCGGCAACGCGACGCCGGCGAACGCGCGGAAATAGCCGAGCGCCACGAGGCGCCGATGCAGTTCCGCGTACAGCGCCCCGCCGAAGCCGCGCCCGCGCGAATCCTCGTGGATGAAGACCGAGGTGTTCACGGACCACTGGTACGACGGCGCATCGCGATGGGTGTTGGCGTAGGCGAACCCCGTCACGTCGCCGCGGTCGTCGAGCGCGACCAGCCAGGGGTACTTCGCCGTGACCTTCTCGATGCGGGTCCGGAAGTCCTCGACGGACGGCGGCTCCCATTCGAAGGAGATGCCCGTCTCGCGCACGATGGGCCGGTAGATGGCCGCGCACGCCGCCGCGTCGCCGAGCGTCACCGTCCGCACCGCAGCCGCCGGCAGCAGGGACATCGTCATGAACGACGCGCTCGCGGGGCAGGCGCCGCGGAACTCGGCCGACGCCCGCAGCGCCGCCGGCGCGTGCTCGCGGCCGCGCACCTCGAAGCCGCGGCGCGCGAAGTACGGGGCCGCCGTGGTGGTGAGCAGGTGCAGGCGCTTCATGGCACGCGCACGCGCCAGCCGTCCGGCGGCGTCCACGATCGCGCTTCCCAGCCCGGCGCTTCGCGCGTCGGCCGACACGGCGACCGAGCGCAACAGCCCGTCTGCCCCATGGGCCTCGATCCCCGCGACGGCCACCACACGGCCCGCGACCTCGGCGACGACGAAGTCGGCGAAGTGCTCGGCCGCCCCCTCGACCGGCAGCCCGCAGGCGCGCAGCAGCGCCTCCACGCACGGCCAGTCGTCGGGCCGCGCGGCCCGGATGGACGGCTCAGCCGCCACGCCGCACTCCGTCGTCGACGACGACCTCGCCGTCCTCCTTCGTGAACGGCGCCAGCCGGCCGACCGGCAGCAGTTCCAGCACCGACTCGGACGCCGGCCGGCACAGCCTGGTGCCCAGCGGCGTCACCACCAGCGGGCGGTTCATCAGGATCGGGTGCTGCACGATGAAGTCGAGCAGCTGCTCGTCGCTCCACTTCGGGTCGGACAGCCCCAGCTCCGCGTACGGCGTGCCCTTCTCGCGCAGCAGCGCGCGCACCGGCTCGCCGGTCGCGGCCACCAGTTCGCGCAGCGTGTCCCGGGAGGGCGGCGTCTTCAGGTATTCGATGACGACGGGCTCGATGCCGGCGTGGCGGATCAGCGCGAGGACGTTGCGCGAGGTGCCGCAGGCGGGGTTGTGATAGATCGTGACGTCAGCCATGGAGGATCCTGGAAGCGGGTGGCACAACGGGCGCCGGCGCGGCCGGACCGAGTGCGCGATGGGCAAGGACGGCCAGCCCGGCGCCCGCGAGCTCCGCGGCGACGAAGGCCGGCGCGCTGGCCGGCGCGATGCCGGCGAAGGTATCGCTCAGCATGCGCCCGAACACGGCCGCGGGGTTGGCGAACGACGTCGACGACGTGAACCAGTAGGCCGCGCCGATCCACGCCGCCACCATCGCGGCGGCGCGCGGCGCGGGCGCGCGCAGCACGACCAGCACCAGGCCGAACGTGGCGACGCCTTCGGCGACCGCCTGTCCGAGCCCGGAGCGGACATGGCGCGAGACCTGCAGCACGTCCAGGCCGAACATCGCGTGCGCGGCCCAGGCTCCGGCAGCGGCGCCGAGCAGCTGCGCGGCGACATAGGGCACCAGCGCCCCGCGCGGCAGTGCCCCGCGCGCACACAGCACGAGCGACACCGCCGGATTGAAGTGCGCGCCCGACACCGGCCCCAGGAGCTCGATGAGCACGTACAGGCCGGCGACCGTGGCGAACGTGTTGGCCAGGAGCGCGACCGCGACGTTGCCCCCGGCCAGCCGCTCGGCCATCACGCCGGAGCCGATCACCACGGCCAGCAGCAGCGCGGTGCCCAGGCCTTCGGCCAGCAGTCGTCGACGCAGCACGATCAGCAGCAGGACGACTTCGCCGCCGCGACCGGGATCGCGACTGGCTTGCCGCGCGGCGCCGCGGTGGCGCAACAGGCGGCCTGCGGGGCCTCGTCGGCCTTCTGCGCCTCGCTGAAGGTGGGGATGGTGGCCAGCGTGTGGAACTGCTCCCACGCCACGCCGTCGGGGTCGGTCAGCCAGTATTTGTCGCTGCGCGCGTAGCAGCAGGTCGTCTGGCCTTCGTCCAGCAGCGCCATGTCGGCGGCCTGGGCGCGGGCCTTGAGTTCGACGAGCTCCTCCTCGCTGTCGGCCTGCAGCCCGAGGTGGTCGACGCCCGGCTTGCCGCCCCGCTTGGAGATGGCGAAGTTGATGCGCGGGTCGTCGAGCATCCACTTGGCGTAGTCGCTCTCGACGCGCGCGGGCGCGGCGGCGAACAGCTTCGAGTAGAAGGCGATGCTGGCGGACAGGTCGTCGACGTGGACGTGGACATGGAAGCGCTTCATGGCGGTCTCCGCGGGGAATGGACGGGGGATTCAGCAGCCGCAGGACGCGGCGGCCGGCGCGACCGCGCAGGCGGTGCCGGCGCAGCAGTTCTCGGTGAGGTAGCCGATGACGCCGTCCATGCGGTCGTAGTCGGCGCGGTACAGGACGTTGCGGCCGGCGCGGGCGTTCGCGACCAGCCCTGCCGCGACCAGTTCCTTCAGGTGCGTGGCCAGCGTGCTCTGGCGGGGCTCCGGCTGGACCAGGGCCGCCAGCGCGGTCGGCGTGATGCCGGCCGGTCCGGCCTGCACCAGCACGCGGAAGACGTCGAGGCGGACGGGGTGGGCCAGCACGGCCAGCGCCGCCAGGACGTCTGGTTTGGAGATCTTCAAAATCGTCATATCGAGTTTTCTCGATAATATGTCGGCTTCCGGCGCGATGCAAGCCCTCGTCATCACGGCCCGTTACCATGCCGCCGATGTCCCCTCCCCTCGCCGACACCGCAGCACCGATGGCCGCGATGCCGTCGCGCCACGCGGCCTTCGCGTTCTGGCTCAAGCTCGGCTTCATCAGCTTCGGCGGGCCCGCGGGGCAGATCGCGGTGATGCACGAGGAACTGGTCGAGCGCCGGCGCTGGATCTCCGAGCAGCGCTTCCTGCACGCGTTGAACTACTGCATGCTGCTGCCCGGCCCGGAAGCGCAGCAGTTGGCCACCTACATCGGGTGGCTGATGCATCGAACGGCCGGCGGGCTGGTGGCGGGCGGGCTGTTCGTGCTGCCGTCGCTGTTCATCCTGGTGGCGCTGTCGTGGGTCTACATGGCCTTCGGCCAGTTGCCGGCGATCGCCGGCCTGTTCCACGGCATCAAGCCGGCGGTGACGGCGCTGGTGCTGCACGCCGCATGGCGCGTGGGCTCGCGCACGCTGGTCAACGGCTGGCTGTGGGGCATCGCCGTCGCGTCGTTCGTGGCGATCTTCGTGCTGCACCTGCCCTTCCCGCTGATCGTGCTGATGGCCGGCGTGGCGGGCGCGGTCGGGGGCCGGATCGCGCCGCACAAGTTTCGCCGCGCCGCGGCCCGGGCCGGGGCGCCGGCGGCGCATGCGCCCGCGCTCGTCGACGACCACACCCCCGTGCCCGCGCACGCGCGTTTCGCGTGGCCGCGCACGCTGCGCATCGTCGCGGCGTTCGCGGCGCTGTGGGGCGGCGCGATCGGCGCGCTGGCCGCCGCGTGCGGCTGGAACGGCACGCTCACGCAGATGGCCTGGTTCTTCACGAAGACCGCCTGGCTGGGCTTCGGCGGCGCGTACGCGATCCTGCCCTACGTCGTGCAGGGCGGCGTCGACCACTTCCACTGGCTGACGGCGGCGCAGATGATGGACGGCCTCGCGCTCGGCGAGACGACGCCCGGCCCGCTGATCATGGTCGTGGCATTCGTCGGCTTCGTCGGCGGCTGGACGCAGGCGGTGTTCGGGCCCGGCGCGCTCGCGCTGGCCGGCGCCGCGGCGGCGACGGTGGTCACCTTCTTCACGTTCCTGCCGTCGTTCTTCTTCATCCTGGTGGGCGGCCCGCTCATCGAGTCGACGCACGGCAACCTGAAGTTCACGGCGCCGCTGACGGGCGTGACGGCGGCCGTCGTTGGCGTCATCGTCAACCTGGCGGCGTTCTTCGCGCTGCACGTGCTGTGGCCGCAGGGGCCGGGCGGGCGCCTGGACTGGGCGGCGCTCGCGATCGGCGTGCCCGCTGCGGTGGCGCTGTTCCGCTTCAAGCGCGGCGTCATCCCCGTGATCGCGGGCGCCGCCCTCGCCGGCCTGCTGCTGGCGCTGGCCGGCGTGGCGGCGCCTTGAGGATCAACGCGCGTCGAAGTCGGTGCCGCGCGCCACGGGTTCCCACGCATCGAGGTCGGCCAGCAGCGCCTGCGCATGGGCGCGCACCGCGTCCACCGAATCGCCACCGAGCTGAAGGCGCAGCGGCGTGACAGGCGCGGCGAGCGCCCGCTCGATCGCGGCGGCGGCCTTTCGCGGGTCGCCGGCCTGCACCTGGTGCATGTCGTGCGCGAAGGCGCGCGTGCCGCCCACCGTCGCGGCATAGGCGGCCAGCTCGGGCATGTGGCGCATGCCGGCGCCCGCCAGCTGCGTGCGGAACTGGCCGGGTTCCACGATCAGCACCTTGATGCCGAACGGCGCGACCTCCTGCGCCAGCGCCTCGGAGGCGCCTTCGAGCGCGAACTTGGTCGCCGAGTAGGCGCTGAAGCCGGCGAACGACAGCTGGCCACCGAGGCTGGAGATGTTGACGATCGCACCCCCGCGCTGCTCGCGCAGCACGGGCAGCGCGGCGCGGGTGACGGCCAGCGCACCGAAGAAATTGGTGTCGAACAGCGCGCGCAGCTCGGCATCGGGCGTCTCCTCCAGCGCGCCGACCACGCCGTAGCCGGCGTTGTTGACCAGCACGTCGATGCGACCGAAGCGCGCCACGGCCGCGCCGACCGCGGCCTCGGCGGCACCGGCCACGTTCACGTCCAGCGCCACGGCCAGCACGCGGCCGGGCGCCTGCGCGACGAGATCGGCCAGTGCGTCGACGCGCCGCGCCGTGGCCACGACGTTGTGGCCCTGCGCGATCGCGTGCTCCGCGAACGCGCGGCCGAAGCCCGAGGAGGTACCGGTGATGAACCAGGTCTGGACGGTGTTCATGCTGCTGCCTTTCGAGTGGGACGCTCCGGGTGGAGCGCATGCCTTCAATGTCGCCGCGATCGATAGATCGATAAAGCCGCATGGATTGCATGCCTTGTTCGATATCATTCATGAATGGAACGCGCCCTGCTCCTGCACCTGCCCATCGTGCTGGCGGTGCACCGCCGTGGCGGCTTCGCCGCGGCCGCCAACGACCTCGGGCTGAGCCCGTCGGCCGTGAGCCACGCCGTCCAGCTCGTGGAGGCCGGGCTCGGCCAGCCGCTGTTCGCGCGCACGACGCGCAGCGTGCGCCTGACCGAGGCCGGCGCCGCGTTCGTCGCGAGCATCGGCCCGGCGCTGGCCGAGATCGAGGAGGCGGCCGACCGCCTGGGCGCCGACCACGGTCGCGTGGGCGGCACGCTGCGCCTGAACGCGCCGCGCACGGCGCTGCCCATCGCGGTGACGCCGGTGCTCGCCGAACTGGCGCGGCGCCATCCGGCGCTCACGGTGGAAGTCACCGCCGACGACGGCCTGGCCGATATCGTCGCCGAGGGCTTCGACGCCGGCATCCGGCTGGGCCACACCGTGGCGCAGGACATGGTGGCCGTGCGCCTGACGCCGCCCTTCGCCTCGATCATGGTGGCGTCGCCGGACTACCTCGCCGCCCATGGCACGCCGCGCAAGCTCGGCGACCTCGATCGCCACAACTGCATCGGCTACCGCTTCGTCACCTCCGGCGCCGTGTACGACTGGGACTTGCGCGACGACGGCAAGGCCATCGCCAAGGCGGTGGGCGGCAGCGTGCGCGTGACCGACGCCGTGCACGCGAAGGAACTCGCGCTCGCGGGCGTGGGCATCGCCTACCTGTTCGAGCCGCTGGCGCGCCCCGAGCTGCGCGTGGGCGCGCTGCGCCAGGTCCTGCCGCGCAGTGCCTTCGAGGAACCGGGGCTGTTCCTGTACTTCCCGCGCCGCGCCGCGCAGGCGCCCAAGCTGCGCGCCTTCATCGACGTGGCGCGCGAGCGGCTCAACGAGCCAGCGGCACCGGCGTCGTCGCCTTCGCCTTGATCAGCGGCAGCATCGCGAGCGCGGCCTCCCGGCCCGCCTCGATGTTCTTCTTGCGCAGCGTGAAATCGGTGCCCGCCACGCCCACCAGGCGCGGATGCAGCGCGACCTCGGCCTCCTTGAGCTCGAGCTCGTTGATGCTGCGGCTCATGATGGAGAAGGTCTGCAGCAGCATGTGCAGCGCGTCGCCGGTGGCGCCGCCGTCGGGCAGCTGCGAGATGTCGACCGCGATGATGACGTCGGCGCCCATGTCGCGCGCCGCGCGCACCGGCACCGGCGAGGCCAGCCCGCCGTCGACGTACTCGTGCGTGCCGATGCGCACCGGCTGGAAGACGGCCGGCACGGCGCTCGAGGCCCGCACGGCGGTGCCGACGTCGCCGCGGCGGAACACGATGGGACGGCCGGTGTCCAGGTCGGTCGCCACGATGCCCAGCGGGATCTTCATCTGCTCCAGCGGCTTGTTGCCGGTGGCCTCGCGGATGTAGTGCGCCAGCGCCTCGCCGCGGATCAGGCCGCGGCCGGGAAAGGACCAGTCGGTCAGCGCCGACTCGTCCATGTTGATGGCGATGGCCTCCAGCTCCTTGCCCGTGCGGCCCGCGGCGTACAGCGCGGCCACCAGGCTGCCGGCGGACGTGCCGGTGACGATGTCCGGGCGGATGCCGTTCTCCTCCAGCACCTCGATCACGCCGATGTGGGCGAAGCCGCGAGCCGCGCCGCCGCCGAGCGCCAGCGCGACGCGCGGCGGGCGGGTGGGCCTGGGCGGGGGCACCAGCTCGGCGACCACCGGGGCGGAGGCCGGCACGGCCGGGCAGACGGCGGCCTGCTGGTCGGTCTTCGCCGGCATCGTGGCGTTGCAGGCGGCCAACAGCGCGGTCGCCGCCACGGCCAAGGCCGTGAAAGCGGCGCGGCGAACGCCCGCGAACCGCGAAAACCGCATTTCCATATTCCTCACAAGCATGATCCCATAAAAAATGTGTAGTTCCAGTTATGAAGGCGCTTCAATACATTGTCTCTTCAATAGGGCTGGAGCGCCCGCCTCCCGCCGAGCAAAGAGACCCCGACGATGTACCAGTACACCGATTTCGACCGCCAGTTTGTCCGCGCCCGCGCCGCCCAGTTCCGTGACCAGCTCGAGCGCAACCTGGCCGGCGAGCTGAGCGACGACGACTTCCGCCCGCTGCGCCTGCAGAACGGCTGGTACATCCAGCGCCACGCGCCGATGACGCGCATCGCGATCCCCTACGGCGAGCTGTCCAGCCGCCAGCTGCGCCAGCTGGCGCGCGTGGCCACCGAGTTCGACAAGGGCTTCCTGCACTTCACCACCCGCCAGAACGCCCAGTTCAACTGGATCCCGCTGCCGCGCGCGGCCGACGCGATGGACATGCTGGCCGAGGCCGACATGCACGGCATCCAGACATCGGGCAACTGCATCCGCAACATCACCACCGACGTGTTCGCGGGCATCGCCCCCGACGAGATCGTCGACCCGCGCCCCTACTGCGAGGTGATCCGCCAGTGGAGCACGCTGCAGCCGGAGTTCGCGTTCCTGCCGCGCAAGTTCAAGATCGCCGTCAGCGGCGCCGCCGAGGACCGCGCCGCGATCGCCTGGCACGACATCGGCCTGCAACTGGTGAAGAACGACCTCGGCGAGGTCGGCTTCAAGGTGCTGGTGGGTGGCGGCATGGGCCGCACGCCGGTCATCGGCGCGGTGGCCACCGAGTACCTGCCGTGGAACCAGATCCTCGTCTACATCGAGGCGATCGTGCGCGTGTACAACCGCTTCGGCCGACGCGACAACGCCTACAAGGCGCGCATCAAGATCCTGGTGAAGGCCGAAGGCCAGAAGTTCTTCGACGAGGTCGAGGAGGAGTTCCGCAAGATCCTCGCCGACGACGTCGGGGGCCACGCCCACGTCATCCCGCAGGCCGAGTTCGACCGCGTCGCCGCCTTCTTCACGCGTCCCGCGAAGGTGCACCCGGCCATCGGCGGCTTCGACCCCAACCGCACCGGCGCCGCGCCCGTGCCGTTCCTGCGCTGGCTCGATCGCAACGTGCACGCGCACCAGGTGGAGGGCTACCGCGCCGTCACGCTGTCGCTCAAGCGCCCGGGCCTGCCGCCCGGCGACATCACGTCCGAGCAGATGGAAGCCGCCGCCACGATGGCCGACCGCTACTCGCTGGGCGAGCTGCGCGTGTCGCACGACCAGAACCTGGTGCTGCCCTGGGTGCGCGAGGCCGACCTGCGCGCCGCGTGGCACGCCGCCAAGGACGCCGGCTTCGCGACGCCCAACATCGGCCTGCTCACGGACATGATCTCCTGCCCCGGCGGCGACCTGTGCGCGCTGGCCAACGCCCGCTCGCTGCCGATCGCCGCGGCCATCACCGAGCAGTTCGACGACCTCGACGCGCTGCTCGATCTGGGCGACATCGACCTGCACATGAGCGGCTGCATGAACTCCTGCGGCCACCACCACACCGGCCACATCGGCATCCTCGGCATCGACAAGGACGGGGCCGAGTGGTACCAGGTCAGCGTCGGCGGCTCCGACGGCAGCACGATCAGCGGCACGTCGCTGCCGGGCAAGGTCATCGGCCCGTCGTTCGCGGCGGAGGAAGTGCCGGGCGTCGTGCAGGCGCTGATCGACATCTACCGCGAGCATCGCGCCGCCAACGAGCGCTTCGTTGATACCGCACGCCGTATCGGCGTCGCCCCCTTCCGCGCTGCCGCCGACCTGGTGCGTCGCGAGACCGCCGTCGCCGCCTGATCCCCAGCAAGAGTCCGCCATGAAATTCATCGACCGCTCCACCGACCCCTGGCTGCTGCTGCCCGACTCCGAGATTGCCGGCCCCGCCCCGCATCGCCTGCTGCCCCTCGCGCAATGGGAGGCCGTGCGCGAGCACTGGCCCGCCGGCGTGCCCGTGGGCGTGCTGCTGCCCAACACCGCCGACGTCGAGGCGCTGGCGGCCGACCTGCCGCGCATCGCGCTCGTCGCCCTCGAGTTCCCGAAGTGGGTCGACGGCCGCGCGTACTCGCAGGCCCACCTGCTGCGCGCGCGCCTGCGCTACGCGGGCGAGGTGCGCGCGACGGGCGACGTCGTCGTCGACATGATGCCGCTGCTCCAGCGCTGCGGGGTCGACGCCGTGGTGCTGCGCGAGGGCCAGCGCCAGAGCTCCGCCGAGCGTGCGCTGGGCTTCTTCCCGATGGGGCACTACCAGGGCGACGTGCTGCAGCCCCAGCCCCATTTCGCCCGCGAGGTGGCCTGACATGAGCGTCTCGGAACTGCCCGCCTTCTCGTCGCTGCAGGCGCCGGCGCGCGCCTCCGCCATCGAGCTCTACGCCCGCCCCAGCCCCGATTTCTCCGCCAAGCTCGACCACACGATCGAGCTGCTGCGCGCCGCGGCGCAGGACCACGGCGGCAGCATCGTTCAGGCCACCAGCCTGGGCGCCGAGGACATGGTCGTCACCGACCTCATCGCGCGCCTGCACCTGCCCATCGCCATCGGCACGCTGGAGACCGGCAAGCTGCACGCCGAGACGGCCGCGCTGATCCCGCGCATCGAGCAGCGCTACGGCCTGGCCGTCGAGGTGTACCGGCCGCGCGAGGAACAGGTCATCCACTTCGTCCGCGCGAACGGCGAGGACGCGATGTACAAGAGCATCGAGCTGCGCAAGGCCTGCTGCGCCGTGCGCAAGATGGAGCCGCTGGCGCGCATGCTGGACGGCCGCGCCGCCTGGGTCACCGGCCTGCGCCGCGAGCAGTCCAGCAATCGCGGCACGGTGCCCTTCATCGAGACCGAGGCCAGCGGCCGCAGCAAGGTCAATCCGCTGGCCGCGTGGACGTGGAACGACGTGTGGCACTACATCGCCCAGCACGACGTGCCGTTCAATCCGCTGCACGACGAGTTCATGCCCAGCATCGGTTGCGCGCCCTGCACGCGCGCCATCGCCGTGGGCGAGGACTTCCGCGCCGGCCGCTGGTGGTGGGAAGACGAGGCCGCGAAGGAATGCGGCCTCCACGCCACGAAGACGGTCGAGCCCGTCGCGGCCTGAGCCCCTCGCCCACCGGCGAGACGTCCCGGCGCCCATGGCGCCCGGCTTGCCATTCCTGCTTGCGGGCGCCCGCCCGCTGCACTACCGTCGAACCCTCATGACGACCCGAGTGACCATCGTGGGCGCCGGCCCCGGATCCGCCGACCTGATCACGCTGCGCGGCGCGCGCGCGCTGGCCAGCGCCACCGTGGTGCTGCACGACGCGCTGATCGACCCGGCGCTGCGCGAGCTGGCGCCCGCGGCCGAGTGGATCGACGTGGGCAAGCGCGGCTTCTGCGATTCCACCGCGCAGGCGCGCATCAACGCGCTGCTGGTGCAGCATGCGCGCGCCGGCGGGCACGTGGTGCGCCTCAAGGGCGGCGACCCGAGCGTGTTCGGCCGCCTCGACGAGGAACTGGAGGCCCTGGCCGCCGCCGGCATCACGTGCGAGGTGGTGCCCGGCGTGACGGCCGCCATCGCCGCCGCGGCCGACCTGAAGCGCCCGCTGACGCGCCGCGGCGCGGGTCGCAGCGTGGCGCTGAGCACGGCGATGACCCGCGCCGGCGAACTCGTCGCCACGCGCGGCGCCGACACGGAAGTCTTCTACATGGCCGGCCGCCAGCTCGCCGCGCTGTCGCGCCGCCTGCTTGCCGCCGGCTGGGCGGCGGACACGCCCGTGGCCGTGGTCTCGCGCGCCGGCTGGCCCGACCAGCACGGCAGCGACCACCGCGTCGACACGCTGCCCGAGGCCGTGGTGCTGCACGGCGGGCGCCCCACGGTCGTCATCGTGGGGGTCGGGGCGACGGCGACGACACCGACGTTGCCGGGCGTCGACGAACCCTTGACCATGACGCCGGTTCCCGCCGCGTCCAAGCCTTAGAATCCCGGCTGCTCCAAGCCTTCCGCAAGCCACGCACCTCGCTGCCATGACCCACGTCGTTACCGAAGCCTGTATCCGTTGCAAGTACACCGATTGCGTGGACGTGTGCCCTGTCGACTGCTTCCGTGAAGGCCCCAACTTCCTGGCGATCGACCCGGACGAGTGCATCGACTGCGCCGTGTGCATCCCCGAGTGCCCGGTCAACGCGATCCTGCCCGAGGAAGACGTGCCGGCCGACCAGCTCCACTTCATCAAGCTCAACGCGGACCTGGCCAAGAACTGGCCCAGCATCACCAAGCGCAAGCCCGCGCTGCCGGACGCCGACGAGTGGAAAGACAAGAAGGACAAGCTGGACGAGCTGGTCAAGTGAACCAGCCCCGGCTCGCGCCGCCGCGATGCCCCCCATCCAGACCGACGCCCTGATCATCGGCGCAGGCCCCGCCGGCCTGTTCCAGGTGTTCGAACTCGGGCTGCGCGAGATCTCCGCCCACGTCGTCGACGCCCTGCCCTTCGCGGGCGGCCAGTGCGTCGAGCTGTACGGCGACAAGCCGATCTACGACATCCCGGCCCTGCCCGCGTGCACGGGGCGCGAGCTCACCGAGCGCCTGCTCGCGCAGATCCGGCCGTTCGCCACGACGTTCCATTTCGACCAGCTGGTCAGCCAGGTCGCGCGCCGCGCCGACGGCCGCTTCGACGTGCGCACGAAGGCCGGGCTGCAGTTCGACTGCCGCGCCATCGTGCTGGCCGCAGGCGTCGGCGCCTTCGTGCCGCGCACGCTCAAGGTCGGCGGCCTCGATGCCTTCGAGGGCCGCCAGCTGTTCCACCATGCCGAGCGCGTGCCGCCCGAGGCCCTCGCCGGCAAGCACGTCGTCGTCTCCGGCGCCACGGAGCAGGCGCTCGCCTTCGCGACGCGCCTGTGCCAGGCGGTCGGTCATGGCGCGCCCGAGGCGCCTGCGCGCGTCACCCTCCTCCATCGCCGCGACGTCTTCGACGCCGAGGACGCCACCGTCGCCGCCTTCCGCGGCGCGTGCCAGGCCGGGGCCCTGCACTTCGTGGCCGGCCAGCCCACCGGCCTCGCGCTGGACGGCGACCGCCTCGCCGCCCTGCTGCTGCTGGAGGCCAGCGGCGCCACGGTCTCGCTGCCGGCCGACACCGTCGTCGTGCTGCAGGGCCTGTCGCCCAGGCTCGGGCCGCTTGCCGACTGGGGCCTGGCGCTGGAACGGCGCCAGGTGCATGTCGAGACCGCGAAGTTCGCCACCAGCGTGCCCGGCATCTTCGCCATCGGCGACGTCATCCACTACCCGGGCAAGCAGCGCCTGATCCTGTCCGCCTTCCACGAGGCCACGCTGGCCGCCGCCGGCGTCGCCGGGCACCTCCGGCCGGGCGACGACGGGCCATTGGAATACACGACCAGCAGCCCGCGCATCCACAAGCTGCTGGGTGTCTGACCGTTCGTCGGGAATGTAAGAAGTATCAGGTCACAGCCGAGCTGTCCGATGCCAGACTTCCGTCCAGATCCATCACCGGACAGGGAGAAGCCATGCCTTACGTACGTCGCGACCTCATGGGGCGCATCGAGAGCGTGCACCGGACGTCGTCCCCCGACGTCGTCGAATACCTCGACACGTCGAACGCGGAGCTGCAGGCGTTCCTGCGCGACGAGTTCGGTCCCGGGGACACCCCACCGGGCTCGACGGAGCTGCTGAAGGTGGTCGAGGAGGTCCTGCGCCTGTTCCTGGCCAAGGGCCTGCTCAGCGTCGACGAGCTGTCGCACGACGCCCAGGTGGCCTGGAGCGCGGTGCTGGAGGCCCACGCGCCGCAGCCCACGCCGAACTTCTCGGCGTCCGGTTTCGTGGAGATCATCGACGACAGCGCGTTCGGCGGGCTGCCCGATCCGAAGCGGCCGGTGCACGGCTAGCGAGCCTGCGCGGCGAGGCGCCCAGCTTCCTGGCCGGTGGCTGTGGCGGACCACGTCGGCGCGGCGCCCGGCGATACGGCCGGCCGGAATCGTCGCAAGCGGCATTCCGGAATTCCGGGTTCTTCGCGCATCCGGTTCCTTGCAGATCAAGGACTTGCGCGCGCCGTCTCCTTGGCATGGTCATTGCGAATCGGCATGTGGGCGCGATGCGCCATGACACCGAACAAGCAAGGAGACAAATCGATGACCAGACCCCTTCCCAAGCCCCACTCGGCCGCCCTCGCGGACGCAGCAGGCGGCTTTTCCGCCAGCTCTGAAGCCCGGGCTATCGCCGCCACGCCGCCCGTGGCCGGCGCCCACGTGATCCGCGCCATCGTGAGCGCGTGCTCGGGCAACCTGGTCGAGTGGTTCGACTTCTACGCGTACGCCTTCACGGCCGTCTACTTCGCCGGCGCGTTCTTCCCCAAGGGCGATCCGACGACGCAGTTGCTCAACACGGCGGCCGTGTTCGCACTCGGCTTCTTCATGCGCCCGCTGGGCAGCTGGCTGTTCGGCCGCATCGCCGACCGGCGCGGGCGCCGGGCCTCGATGGTGGTCTCGGTGCTGATGATGTGCTTCGGGTCGCTGATGGTCGCCTGCCTGCCGACCTACGCGGCCATCGGCGTCTGGGCGCCGGCCCTGCTGCTCGTCGCGCGCCTGATCCAGGGCCTGTCGGTCGGCGGCGAATACGGCACCGCGGCGACCTACATGAGCGAGGTCGCGGTGGCGGGCCGGCGCGGCTTCTACGGCTCGTTCCAGTACGTGACGCTGATCGGCGGCCAGCTGCTGTCGTCGCTCGTGATCACCCTGCTGCTGGCCGTGCTGTCGCCGGACGAGATGCGCGCGTGGGGCTGGCGCATCCCGTTCGTCGCCGGCGCGCTCGCGGCGGGCGTCGCGCTGTGGCTGCGGCGCTCGCTGGTCGAGACCTCGAACGCCGCGACACGCGCGCGCGACGGCGCCGGCACGCTCAGGGCGATGATGGCGCACCCGCGCGCGCTGGCCACCGTCGTCGGCTACACGGCCGGGGGGTCGCTGCTGTTCTACACGTACACCACGTACATGCAGAAGTACCTGATCAACACGGCCCACATGAACGCGCGCACCGCCACCAACGTGATGACGGCGGCCCTGTTCTGCTTCATGGTGCTGCAGCCGCTGTTCGGCTGGCTCGCCGACCGCATCGGGCGGCGCGAGTCCATGATCTGCTTCGGGCTGTTCGGCACGCTGGCCACCGTGCCGCTGATGACCGCCCTCGGCCAGGTCGCGAGTCCTGGCGCGGCATTCGGGCTCGTGACCCTCGCGCTCGTGGGCACCAGCTTCTACACGTCGATCAGCGGGCTCGTGAAGGCGGAGATGTTCCCGCCCCATGTTCGAGCGCTGGCAGTGGGCCTGTCATACGCGATTGGCAACGCCGCCTTCGGCGGCTCGGCCGAATACGTGGCGCTGTGGTTCAAGTCGGCCGGGATGGAATCGACCTTCTTCTGGTACGTGACCGGGATCGCCGCGCTGGCGCTGCTCGCCTCCTGGTCGATGCCCGATCCGCGCCGCCACGGCTGGCTCGGCGAGCGCGACGACGTCCGCGACGCGGCATGATGCCGGCGGCCGCGCCGGCGGCGGACGCCCGGGCGGCTACAGTGGCAGCCGGACGCCTCCGCTGCATGCAAACCTTCGCGCTCTCCCGCCGCTCGCTGCTGCACGTGCTCGCGTGGCTGGTCGCCGCGCTCGCGGCGTCGACGCTCGCCGGGGCGTTCGCGCTCGGGCGCGCGCGTACCGGCCTGCGCGAGGACGCCGCCGTCCAGGCCCGGGCGGACGCGCAGGCGCTGGCGTCGACGCTGGAAAAAGTCGAGACGCTGCCCTACGTGGTCGCGCTGCATCCGCTCGTCGAGCAGGGCCTGCGCCTGCCCGACGACCGCCCGCGCGTCGAAGCGCTCGACCGCTATCTGGCCGACGTGCAGCGCCGCGCCCGCGTCGCCGCGGTCTACGTCGTCGAACCCTCGGGCCTGACCATCGCGGCGAGCAATTGGGACACCCCGCAGAGCTTCGTCGGCAACAACTACCGCTTCCGGCCCTACATGAGCGACGCGCTCGCTGGCGGCACCGGGCGCTTCTACGGCATCGGCGCGACCACCGGCGAGCCCGGCTATTTCCTCGCGCAGCCGGTGCGCACGGCGGGCGAGCCGGCGGGACGCGTCCTCGGCGTCGTCGTGATCAAGGTCGACCTGCTCGAGGTCGAGCGTTCCTGGCCGCCGCCCGACGAGGAAGCGGTGGCGTTGTCCGATGCCCACGGCGTGCTGTTCCTCGCCAACGTGCCGGCCTGGCGCTACCGCAGCCTGGAAGCGCTGGACGACGCCGCGCGCCGTCGCATCGAGGCCACCCAGCAATACGCCGGACGCGACGTCACGCGACGGGTCCCGTCCGACCGGCACTGGCGGCTCGACGATCGCGTGGCGCAGCCGGTGGGCGTCCTCGGGTGGCAGCTCGTGCGCTTCCCGCCGGCCGCCCCGGCGCACCGGATCGCGGTCGCGGCGGCCGCCAACGCGGGCCAGGCGACCGCCGTGGCCGGCCTGGCCGGCTTCGCGCTGGCGCAGCCCCGGCGCCACCCGCGGGCCGC
>JBJMWE010000450.1:0-3592 GCA_045810285.1 Vitreoscilla sp.
CCGTCCGCACCCGACAAAAAAGACAAGACGAAACTGGATGCACAAGATTGGAAACAATTGCAAATCTGCCGTCTTGAACTGCTTCTGCTTCAGAAGCTCGCAACCCAATTTGTCGAAGCTAAAAAAAGCGTTTTTAGCTCGAGCCGTACCAATCCCTTCGCAAGTCACTGATTCCCGAGGAGAAAGCTTCAGGGCACCGATGGTTCGTAGAAGGCCAATTGCTGTCCACTTGCGACACTCGTCTGAGTCCTGAACTGGAGTTGCTACGTGCCCGGCTGGCACGCAGCCAGGCCGGCCGCTGTGGAGGTCAGGGCGAGGCCGATTCCAGCGCCAAGCGCACCGCGTGTCCTACGCTACGCCTGTACCCCCGTCGCCAAAGTCCGCAGTCTCGCGTCATGCGCGAAGACACCGCCATCCAGTATCGGGAGGCGCTCGAACACACCCCAGTTCTCGACCAGCCGGGCCGAGGCCCGGATCAGCAGTTCGCGCGCGTCCACCGTCTCGCCGTCCTTGACCAGCCGGCCGGCCGGGCTGACCGGATCGACTGCGTCGCAGCGCTCCATGCTGCCTGTGTCGTAGAGACGTTCGACCAACTCGCCCTCGCCGTCGAACGCCGCCCGCAGCGCGATTCCGCCCCACCGCTCCGTCAACAACGTCGTGACGACCGCCGTGAGCTCGTCAAGCATCCCCGCAAACTGAGCGTCATCCGCCCCTGCGTCCAGCGCGAACCCCTTCTTGCTCAACCGAAACTGCACCAGCCGCACTTGCCCGTGCACGCCGACGAAGCCGAGCGAGTAGCCGCGTTCCATGACGACGTTCTGGGCGTCATCGCCGAGGGCGGAGGCGAGGCGGTCGCGGGAGGAATCGGAGGGCATGGGGCGGGCTCGACTGCTGTGGGGGTTGCGGCAGTCTAGGGCGCGCGGGATGGGGGCGCATTCGGGGGCGCCCTCAGGAGGGGCGGATTGGCGGGGGTGGATCCTGCGACTGCGCGCAGGATGACGGGCCAATGGGCGTGCGCTTGCGCGGTCCGCGAACTTGCGGTGTCGCGACGCCTGTGCCGCAATGTGTGGGTGCGTGTTCGAGGCGACGGCATGACGGGGGTGGATCCTGCGACTGCGCGCAGGATGACACGCTGATGGCGCTGACGCTGCAGCGGCCTTGCTGCGGCGGCGGCCTTGCTGCGGCGGCGGCCTTACTGCGGCAACGGCCTTACTGCGGCCGCGGCCCTACTCCGGCAGCGGCCGCCGCTGCTCCGGCAGCGCCCCTACTCCGGCAGCAACCACGGCGGCGGCGTGCGGATCTCCATGAAGTTCTCCGGCTTCGCCGGCGCCTTGAAGCCGAACTGCGCGTACAGCCCGTGCGCGTCCCTCGTGGCAAGCAGGAACCGCCGCATCCCCTGCAACTCAGGATGCCCCAGCACCGCTTCGACCAAGCGCTTGGACAACCCTTGGCGCCGGTGCTCCTCCAGCACGTACACGTCGGCCAGGTAGGCGAAGCTCGCCTTGTCCGTGACGACGCGGGCAAAACCTACCTGGGTATCGCCGTGGGCGGCCGGGGCATGGCCGCCGGGGGTCTGGGCAAGGCCGTCTCTCGCATCGCCCAGGTAGAGCCCGAAGCACATCGAATTCGCGATCGCCCTGGCGACCACCTCCTTCGGGATGCCCCGCGACCAGTAGCTGCGGGTCAGGTACGCATGGATGGCATCGAGCTGCAGCCGGCTCGGGTCAGTGCTGATTTCGTAGGTGTTCACCCTGGGTATTCTCCACAGGCGGAACGCGCTTCCGCAGGCCTGCCGGGCTTTCGTCGCTGCCATATCGAAAGTTGTATGGCTTCGAATGGAAAAACGATTTGCCTGATATCGCATCGCTGCCTAGCATCCGGGCCACTGGTCGTGCATCGGCAACTGCGTCGCGGCCAGGGACCGCCCATTCTTGAGGCGGCATACGAACGACAGGAGACGAGAGAATCATGACCATCCAACGCCGCGCGGTCCTGGCCGCCACCCTGGTGGCCGCCGCCATCGCCAGCCCTGCCGCCTTCGCGCAGAAGAAGATCGTGCTGGGCTTCAGCCAGATCGGTGCCGAGAGCGAATGGCGCACCGCCAACACCGAGTCGATCAAGCAGGCGGCCAAGGACGCCGGCATCGAGCTGAAGTTCTCGGACGCGCAGCAGAAGCAGGAGAACCAGATCAAGGCGATCCGCTCGTTCATCGCGCAGAAGGTCGACGTGATCGGGCTGTCGCCGGTGGTCGAGTCGGGCTGGGACACCGTGCTGCAGGAAGCCAAGGCCGCGCACATCCCCGTCATCCTCACCGACCGCGCCGTCGATTCGAAGGACAAGAGCCTGTACGTGACGTTCATGGGCTCGGACTTCGTCGAGGAAGGCCGCAAGGCGGGCCACTGGCTCGAGAACTTCGAGAAGGGCAAGCAGGGTCCGATCAACATCGTCGAACTGCAGGGCACCGTGGGCTCGGCGCCGGCGATCGACCGCAAGAAGGGCTTCGAGGAGGTGATCTCCAAGGACAGCCGCTTCAAGATCACGCGCTCGCAGACGGGTGACTTCACGCGCGCCAAGGGCAAGGAAGTGATGGAGGCCTTCCTCAAGGCCGACAAGAACATCCAGGTGCTCTACGCGCACAACGACGACATGGCCATCGGCGCCATCCAGGCCATCGAGGAAGCGGGCCTGAAGCCGGGCAAGGACATCACGATCATCTCGATCGACGGCGTCAAGGGCGCGTTCGAGGCGATGATGGCCGGCAAGCTCAACGTGACGGTGGAGTGCTCGCCGCTGCTGGGCCCGCAGCTCATGTCCGCGGTCAAGGACGTCGTCGCCGGCAAGCCGGTGCCGCCGCGCATCCTCACCAAGGAAGGCATCTTCCCGCAGGAAGTGGCCGCCGCCGAGTTCCCCAAGCGCAAGTACTGAGTGTCCAATCGACCGTGCTGAACGCAGTCGGAGTCTCCAAGCGCTTCGGCGCGGTCACCGTGCTGGACGACGTCCGCCTGCACCTGCGGGCGGGCGAAGTCCATGCACTGATGGGCCAGAACGGCGCGGGCAAGTCCACGCTGATCAAGATCCTCACGGGCGTGTACCCGGTCCCGGCCGGCACGCTCACGCTGGACGGTGCGCCCATCGCACCCGCCAGCCCGCTCGATTCCCAGAAGCTGGGCATCAGCACCGTCTACCAGGAAGTCAACCTCTGCCCCAACCTGACGGTGGCGGAGAACATCTTCGCCGGACGCTTCCCGCGCCGCGGCTGGGGCGGCCTCAAGGCCATCGACGGCCCGCGCATGGTGCGCGAGACGCGCGCCCTGCTCACCCGCCTGAACCTCGACATCGATCCTTCGCGCACGCTCGGCTCGCTGCCCGTGGCCGTGCAGCAGCTGGTGGCGATCGCCCGCGCGCTGAGCGTCGACGCCAAGGTGCTGATCCTCGACGAGCCGACGTCCAGCCTCGACGACAGCGAGGTCGAGAGCCTGTTCGCCGTGCTGCGCGGGCTGCGCGCGTCGGGCCTGGCGGTGCTGTTCGTCACGCACTTCCTCGACCAGGTCTACGCGATCTCCGACCGCATCACCGTGCTGCGCAACGGCCG
>JBJMWE010000451.1:0-7183 GCA_045810285.1 Vitreoscilla sp.
CTCGCCCGGCAGGAACGACGCCGGCAGCTTGACGAAGAACAGCACGACGCCGCCGACGATCACCGCGAACAGCATGATCATGACGCGGCGGCCGATGCGGCCCAGCGCCTTGCCGACCAGGCTTTCGTAGCCGTGCGACACCTTCTCGAAGTTGCGGTTGAACAGGCCGAACAGGCCCCCCTTGGCATGGTGGTGCCCGGCCTCCACGGGCTTGAGCAGCATGCCGCACAGCGCCGGCGTCAGCGACAGCGCCATGAAGGCCGAGAAGCCGATGGACGCCACCATCACGGTGGAGAACTGGCGGTAGATGTTGCCCACCGCGCCGCCGAAGAAGGCCAGCGGCACGAACACCGAGATCAGCACCACCGTCACGCCGACGATGGCCCCCTGGATCTGGCCCATCGCCTTGCGCGTGGCCTCCAGCGGCGGCAGCCCCTCGGAGCTCATGATGCGCTCGACGTTCTCCACCACCACGATGGCGTCGTCGACCACGATGCCGATCACCAGCACCATGCCGAACATCGTGAGCACGTTGATCGAGTAGCCCAGCGACAGCAGCACGCCGAAGGTGCCCAGCAGCGCCACCGGCACCACGATGGTGGGAATCAGCGTGTAGCGCCAGTCCTGCAGGAACACGAACATCACGACGAACACGAGCGCGACGGCCTCCAGCAGCGTCTCGACCACCTGGCGGATGGAGATCTTGATGAAGCGCGAGCTGTCGTAGGGGATGCTGTACTTCACGCCGTCGGGGAAGTACTTCGACAGCTGGCCCATGCGCACCTTGATCGCCTCGGCCGTGGCCAGCGCGTTGCCCGAGGGCGCGAGCTGCACGCCGATGCCCGTGGACGGCTGGCCGTCCAGGCGCGCGGAGGTGGAATAGTTCTGCGCGCCCAACTCGAGGCGGGCGACGTCGCGCAGGCGCACCGACGAGCCGTCCGGGTTGCCGCGCAGCACGATCGCGCCGAACTGCTCGATGCTCGTGAGCTGGCCCTTCACGATCACGGTGGCCGTGATGCCCTGCGACTGCACGTTGGGGATGTCGCCGATCGCGCCGGCCGAGACCTGCGCGTTCTGCGCGGAGATGGCGGCGGTGACGTCGGCCATCGACATCTTGTAGCCCACCAGCTTGGCCGGATCGACCCAGATGCGCATCGCGCGCTCGGTGCCGAACAGCTGCGCCTGGCCGACGCCCGGGATGCGCTGGATTTCCGGCAGCACGTTGCGCGAGGCGTAGTCGCCGAGCGCGACCGGGTCGTAGGCCGGGTTGTCGGAGGACAGGATCGTGAACAGCAGGAAGTTCGAGCGGGCCTTGTCGACGCGCACGCCCTGCTGCGTGACGGCCGACGGCAGGCGCGGCGCGGCGCGCGACAGGCGGTTCTGCACGTCGACCTGCGCGAGGTCGGGGCTGGTGCCCGGCTCGTAGCTGACGGTGATGGAACCGGTGCCGTTGGCCTGGCTGACCGACTCCATGTAGATCATGCCCGGCGAGCCGTTGAGCTCCTGCTCGATGACCGAGATGACGGCCTCCTCCATCGTCTTGGCCGACGCCCCCGGGTAGGTGGCGTTCAGGACGATGGTGGGCGGCGCCACCGGCGGGTACTGCGCGATCGGCAACTGCGTGATCGCCACCGAGCCGAGCACCAGCACGAACAGCGCGATGACGATCGCGAAGATCGGACGTTCGATGAAGAACTTGGCCATGTCGTGCGCCCGTTCAGCGGCTGGCGGCCGACGCAGGCGCCGGTGCCGCGCCGGCGGGGGCGGCCGGCGCGCCGGCGTTCCACGGCACGGGCTTGACGCTGCCGCCCGGGCGGATCTTCTGGAAGCCGTCGACCACCACCTGCTCGCCCGGCTTCAGGCCGTCCAGCACGATCCAGTTGCCGTTCTCGTTGCCGCCCAGCTTGACGGGCCGCACCGAGGGCTTGCCGTCGCCGCCCACCACCATCACGGTGTCGTTGGACGTGGTGCGCTGCACCGCCTGCTGCGGCAGGAGCACGGCGGAATCGACCTGCTCCTGCGCGATGCGGCCGCGCACGTACATGCCGGGCAGCAGGGCGCCGTCGGGGTTGGGCAATTTCGCGCGCACGTTGACCTGGCCCGACGTCGGGTCGACGGTCAGGTCGGAGAACAGCAGCTTGCCCGGCTGCGGCAGCACGCTGCCGTCGTCCAGCACGATGCGCACGGGAATGCCCAGGCCCAGCGACTTGGACTTGCCGCTGGCGAACGCCCGGCGCAGCTTGGTGATGTCCGAGACCGGCTGCGAGAAGTTCACGTAGACCTGGTCGACCTGCTGCACCAGCGCCAGCTGCGTGGCCTCGGTCGCGCTCACCAGCGCGCCCTCGGTGACCAGCGCCTGGCCGATGCGCCCGCTGATCGGGGCGGTGACGCTCGCGTAGTCGAGGTTGAGCTGCGCCGTCTGCACGGCGGCCTTGGCGGCGGCGATGTCCGCGCCGGCCTGCGCCGCGGCGGAGGTGGCGTTGACGAAATCCTGCTGGCTGATGGCATTGGCCTCGCGCAGCGGCTTGTAGCGGTTCAGCAGCCCGGTGGCCTGCTGCTCGTTGGCCTGGGCCTTGGCGAGCGCGGCCCTGGCGCTGTCGAGCGCGGCGCGGTAGGGCGCCGGGTCGATCTGGAACAGCAGTTCGCCGGCCTTGACGTCGCTGCCTTCGGCGAACAGGCGCTTCTGCACGATGCCGGTCACGCGCGCGCGCACCTGCGCGACGCGCGCGGCCTCGACACGGCCCGGCAGCTCGGTGGGCACGTCCAGCGTCTTCGGGACGACGGTGACGACGCCGACCTCGGGTGCCGGCGGCGGCCCGGGCGGCGGCGCCTTGTCGCTGCAGGCGGCCAGCGCCACCAGGGCGGCCAGCACGGAAGCGGTTCCAGGAGTCGGGCGCGAGGCGCGGGCGGCCAGGGAAGTCGGCATGCGGTGGTTCTCTTCGAGTGCGATGGACGGCGGCGTCCACCTGGAATTTGCAGCGGCGGCGGGAGCGGGGCACGCCGCGCGCCACGCCAGGCGACATGCGGCGCAAGAGGTCGGCGAGGATCGAGGACGCCGCATCCGGACGGACGCGCGGCAGCTGGCCGGCACCTCTCCAGCCGGCCCTGGCGCTTGTCCCGGGCACCGACCTGCCCCCGCCCAATTTGGGGCGGGAAAATAATAAGCTAGTTTATGTTGTCCCGCCGGGCAGTCGGGATTGGGCGCGGCCGGGGGGCCGCCGGCGACGGCTTCAGAGCCGCTTGAACGCCTGCAGTGCCCAGCGCCAGACGCCGAAGCGCCAGCCGCGCAGCCAGGAATCGAGCCGGGCGCGCATCGGCGCCTCGACCCGCTCGCTGGCCTCGAGCACCTCGCTCCAGCGTCCTTCGCGGCGCAGCTCCAGGGCGCGCCGCGGGCCGGGCATGGCCGCGCGGCCGGCCAGGCCGATGCGCTCGGCGCAGATCGCGCGCAGCACGCCCGAGAGCGAGGCGAAGCCGACCGTCTGCATGGCGGCGGCGCCCTCGCCTTCGGCGCGCGGGAAGGTGATGCGGGCGAACGCCCGCCGGTCGACCACGAGGTAGCCGGCGTCCAGCGGCACGGGCGGATGCACGTGCTGGCGGGCGTCGACCACCAACGGCAGGTTCACGGCACGCAGGCCGGCGGCCTCGAGGCTGGCGTGCAGGCAGCGGCGGACGATGAAGCAGCGCAAGGACATGGACGCCGGCAGGCGGAGGGACAAAAGCGCTATTTTGTCCTGCAGTCGAGCTGGCAGCCATCTCCGCTTGTTACCGACGCCCTTGGCGCCACCGGCCCGGCCTACCAGGCGGGCGCGAGTTCCGCGAAGCCGGGCGGCGCCTTGCGCTCGTCCTCGAACGTGACCAGCTCGTGCGCCGTGGGGTCGTCCAGCAGGGCGCGCAGCAGCATGTTGTTCATCGCGTGGCCGCTCTTGTAGGCGGTGTAGCTGGCCAGCAGCGGATGGCCGACGACGAACAGGTCGCCGATGGCGTCCAGGATCTTGTGCTTGACGAACTCGTCGTCGTAGCGGAGGCCGTCGGCGTTGAGCACGCGCGAATCGTCGACGACGATGGCGTTGTCCATGCTGCCGCCCATCGTCAGGCCGCGCGAGCGCATCAGGTCGAGATCCTTCGTGAAGCCGAAGGTGCGGGCGCGCGCGATGTCGCTCTTGTACTTGCCACTGCCCATGTCGAAGCTCACCTGCTGGCCGGTGGCATCCACGGCCGGGTGGTTGAACTCGATCTCGAAGGTGAGCTTGAAGCCGTGGTACGGCTCGAGGCGCGCCCACGCGAGCGAGGCGCCCTCGCCGCGCCGCACCTCGACGGGCTTGAGCACGCGCATGAAGCGCTTGGGCGCGTCCTGCAGCACGATGCCTGCGCTCTGCAGCAGGAACACGAAGCTGGCGGAGGAGCCGTCGAGGATGGGCACCTCGTCGGCCGTCATGTCGACGACCAGGTTGTCCACGCCCAGGCCGGCGCAGGCCGACATCAGGTGCTCGATGGTCTGCACCTTGGGGCTGCCCGGGTCGCCGCCGGGCGAGATCGTCGAGTTCATGCGGGTGTCTGAGACCGAGCCCGCGTTGGCGGGGATCTCGACGGGCTGGGGCAGGTCGACGCGGCGGAACACGATGCCGGTGTCGGGCGCGGCCGGCCGCAGCGTCATCTCCACCTTCTGGCCGCTGTGCAGGCCCACGCCCACGGCGCGGGTGATGGACTTGAGCGTGCGTTGCTGGAGCATTCGCGAATTGTAGGCACGGGGCCGCGGCCCTGTCCGGCCGGGGGCGAAGTCTTTGCTCATCGTCACGATGCAGACACTCGATCGGCGGCGAGACGTCCCTCCCTGGTCGAGCGCGGGCGGCGCGGAGGCAGGCCGTGCCATGATCGCGCACCCCTGGCACGGCCGGCCCGCCCGGCGACCCTCGATGAAGCAGTGCGCACGCGTCCTGGAACTGATGTCCGTCGTCGGCCTGGCAGGCATCCTGGCCGCCTGCGGCGGCGGCGGCGGCGGGTCAAGCACCGGCGCCATCCCGCCGGGCCCGCGGACGGAGGTGGCGCCGAACCCGGCGGACCAATGGACGCTCGTCGCGCCCGCCAGCGTCGGCATGGATGCCGCCACCCTGGCGCAGGCGCCGGCGGCGGTGAGCGCCGACAGCGGCATCTCGGCGATGCTCGTGATGCGCCACGGGCAGCCGGTGCTGGAGCAGTACTGGAACGGCTACGACAAGGACACGCTGCACGACCTGCGCTCCGCCACCAAGAGCATCACGTCCCTGCTGGTGGGCGTGGCCATCGACCAGCACTTCCTGGGCGGCGTCGACGACACCGTGGCGCAATGGCTGGCCGCCGACTACCCCGGCGCTCCGGTGCTCTCCCGCGGCCTGGTCCTGGAGAACCTGTTGACGATGCAGAGCGGCCTGGCCTGCAACGACTGGGACGCCTCGTCGCCCGGCAACGAGGAGCACATGTACGGCGCGCAGGACTGGGTGCAGTTCTGGCTGGGCCTGCCGTCCGCCACGACGCCAGGCACGGTCGAGAGCTACTGCACCGGCAACGCCGTCGCGCTCGGCCGGGTGCTGGGAGGCGCCACGCACCAGTCGGTGCAGGCGTTCGCGCAGGCCAACCTGTTCGGGCCACTGCAGATCACGAGCGCGCGCTGGAACACCTACGCCGACGGTCGCGCCGACACCGGCGGCCACCTGCACCTGCGGCCGCGCGACATGGCCCGCATCGGCCAGCTCGCGCTGCAGCGCGGCCAGTGGGACGGCGTGCAACGGGTCTCCGGCGCATGGATCGACGCCTCGACGACCCGGCACGGGGCGTTCGACACCGGCCGGTCGCACGGCTACGGCTACCTGTGGTGGCACGCCACGCAGACCGCCAAGGCCGGCGAGGTGGACATGTTCTACGCGAACGGCGCCGGCGGCCAGTTCATCTTCGTCGTTCCCCAGCTGGACCTCGTGGCCGTGATGACCGGCGAGAACTACGGCGTGCAGGCGAAGGTCGACGCGGCGTACCGCCTGCTGGGCGCCTACATCCTCGCGGCCGTCGACTAGCCGTCAGGCGGGCGGCCCGGACAGCACCTTCAGGCGGGCCCCGCACTGCGCGCGGCCAGGGCGTCGCGGCCCGCGCAGGTCGGTCGGCCAGCCGCGCAGGCGCCCACGCGCCGCGACGAAATGCGACAGCGCTGCAACATCGCGTCGCGCACGGCGGCGCCGTCCTACACTGCGCTCGTCCCCTCACGATGGCGCCCGCGCCCGCGATGAACTCGAAGCCGCTGATCCTGATCGTCGACGACGACGCCGAGCTCTCGGGCATGGTGGTCGAACTGCTCCAGCGCGAGGGCTGGGCCACGCACGCCGTGCTGACCGGCGGCGACGGCGAGCGCGATCTCGCGGCCCTGCATCCGGAGCTGGTGCTGCTGGACGTGATGCTCCCGGATGCCAACGGCTACGACCTGTGCCGCCGCTGGCGCGCGCAGCATCCGGGGCTGGGCATCGTGATGCTCACGGCGCGCGGCGACCCGCTCGATCGCGTGCTGGGCCTGGAGATCGGCGCCGACGACTACCTGCCCAAGCCCTTCGAATCGCGCGAGCTCGTGGCCCGCGTGCGCGCGCTGCTGCGGCGCGCGGCGCCCGGGCGCGCGGAGTCCCCGCTGCTGCGCTTCGACGGCCTCGTCATCGACCTCGTGCGGCGCGAGGTGCGCGTGGGGGACCACGCGCTGGCGCTGACCAGCGTGGAATTCAAGCTGCTGGTGGCGCTCGCGCGCGCCCCGGGCACGCCGCTGTCGCGGGAGGCGCTGAGCGACGCCGTGCAGGCCGGCGGCTATCGGCCGCAGGATCGCACCGTCGACGTGCAGGTGGCGCGCCTGCGCCGCAAGCTGCACGAGGTGCAGCCCGCCGGCGCCGACTGGATCGACACGGTGCGCGGCGAGGGCTACGTCTTCGTGCCGCGCTGACGCAGGCGACGGACGCGCGCATGGCCACGCCCACCCTCTTCCGCCGCCTGGTCGTCGCGCAGGCGATCGGCGCGTTCGCCCTGCTCATCGTGTTCGGCAGCGTGTTCTACGTCGAGCGCAACCGTGTCGTCGCGCGGCTGACGGCGCAGCGCTGGGCGCCCGCGCTGCGCGCCGCGGCGGGCCTGCCGGCCGGCGCCGCGAGCGCGCCCGGCGCGTTCTCGCTGCGCGTCGCCGATC
>JBJMWE010000452.1:0-2588 GCA_045810285.1 Vitreoscilla sp.
CGCCAGGGCGGCGGCGAGGTGCGGCGATTTCATGGATGTCTCTCCTGGTTATGCGGTGGCCGGCGGCTTCGGTCGAAGCGCCTGGCGGCACCGGTGAGGATCCAGATGTCGCGGGGCGGGGCGGCGTTCCCGCATCGCGGTTCGAAGGCGGTTCACGGGCCGCCGGACGCGGGCCTCCGCGGCAGGATGGCCGGGCATGTGAATTGCCATGTCGCTCTTATGGTCGAGCAGGCGCCCCGGCGCCGCCAGCGGCCCTGCGCCGACCTGGGCAATCCCCGCCGGGCGCGGCCTGGCCTGCCTCTATGATCGCGCTCGCCCGACCGACCCGCCGCCAGGACACCCATGCCCAAGAACGCCGCCATCGACGCCGAACAGTTCAACCGGATCGCGCGCCGCAACGTCACCTTGCCGCTGATCACGGGCATCGTCAGCGTGTCCACGTTCCTGCTGTTCGTCTGGTACTTCATGCTCGTCACCGGCTGGGTGGACCACACGCAGCAGGTCATCAGCAAGCTCAACGAGCTGACCGGACTGCAATCGGACATGGAATCGGCCACCCGCGGCTACGTGATCACCGGCGAGGAATCCTTCCTGGCGCCCTACCAGGTGGCCAAGCCGCAGCTCGAAGGACAGATCGACGACCTGGTGCGCCAGACCGCCGACAACCCGACCCAGGCGGACCGCCTGCGCCGGGTGCAGTCGCTGCAGCGGGCCTGGGAAGCCTTCGCGGAGCGGACGATCGCCACGCGGCGCCGCGGCGGCGATGCGAACGCCGACGTGAAGTCGCTGGAGGGCAAGCAATTGTTCGATCGCATCCGCGCGGAAATCGTCGCGGCGCGCTCGTCCGAGCAGTTGCTCCTGAAGGATCGACTGGATGAATTGCGGAACGTGACCTGGTGGGGCATCGGCGCCTACGTGCTGCTCATCTTCCTCATCAAGAGCTACATCGCCTGGGCCGGCCGGCGCGACATCAACCAGCTGTCCAATGACTTCGGCGACGCGCTGAAGGCGGCGACCGACGCCAGCGCCGCGCTGACCGAGCAGGCCTGGTTGCGCGACGGCCAGGCGCAGCTGGCCGAGACGCTGATCGGCCAGCAGACGCTGACCACGGTCGGTCGCAGCGTGCTGGCGTTCTGCGGCCGCTACCTCGACCCGGTGGTGGCGGCGCTGTACGTGCGCGACGACGCCGGCACCCTGCAGCGCGTGTCCACGCACGGCTTCGACGGGCAGGACGACGACGCCCAGGTCCAGGCCGCACGCGACGGCCTCGTCGGCCAGGCGGTGCGCGACGCGCGCCTGAACCATGTCACGAACCTGCAGGGCGGCTACTTCAAGGTGGCCTCGGGCCTGGGCGCCACGGCGCCGGCCGAACTGGTCATCGCGCCGCTGACCAACGACGGCATCGTCAACGGCGTGATCGAGCTCGGCTTCATGCGCCACGTGACGCCGCGCGACCTCGAACTGCTCAAGCTGCTGCGCGGGGCGATCGGCGCCTCGGTGGATTCGGCGATGTACCGCAAGCGCCTGCAGGATTCGATCGAGGAGACGCAGCAGCTCAACGAGGAGCTGCAGGTGCAGCAGGAGGAGCTGCGCACCGCCAACGAGGAACTCGGCGAGCAGTCGCGCGTGCTGACGGAATCGCAGACGCACCTGGAGCGCCAGCAGGCCGAGCTCGAGTCCACCAACACGCAGCTGTCGGAGCAGGCCGAGGTGCTCGATCGCAAGAACGAGGCGCTCAACGAGGCGCAGGTCGAGCTGCAGGAGCGCGCCGACGAACTGCAGCGCGCGAGCCGCTACAAGTCCGAGTTCCTGGCCAACATGTCGCACGAGCTGCGCACGCCGCTGAACAGCTCGCTGATCCTGGCCAAGTTGCTCAGCGAGAACAAGGAAGGCAACCTCTCGGCCGAGCAGCTGAAGTTCGCGCAGACGATCTACAGCGCCGGCAACGACCTGCTCAACCTGATCAACGACATCCTCGACCTGTCCAAGGTGGAGGCCGGCCGGCTCGAGTTGCAGCCGCAGTTCGTCTCGGTGCAGCGCATGGTCGATTCGCTGCAGCGCATGTTCACGCCGCTGGCCGCCGACAAGAAGCTCGAGTTCGACGTGCAGGTCGCGCCCGAGGCGCCGCAGTCGATGGTGACCGACAACCTGCGGCTGGAGCAGATCCTGAAGAACCTGCTGTCCAACGCGATCAAGTTCACCGAGGCCGGCGGCGTCACGCTGGCCGTGCAGGCGCGCCCGGGCGACCGGGTGGCGTTCTCCGTCACGGACACGGGCATCGGCATTCCCGAGAGCCAGCAGGACGTCATCTTCGAGGCCTTCCGCCAGGCCGACGGCACGATCAACCGGCGCTACGGCGGCACGGGCCTGGGCCTGTCGATCTCGCGCGAGCTGGCGCGCCTGCTGGGGGGCACGATCGAGGTGGAGAGCGCCTCCGGCCAGGGCAGCACGTTCACGCTCTACATCCCGGCGCGGTACCCCTTCGGTGACCTCGCGCTCAACGAGCCCGCCGAGGAGGACGTGGTCGCGCCGGTCAGCGTCCCGGTCCCGACGCTGTCGACCCGCACCGCAGCGGCTACCGTCGAGTC
>JBJMWE010000453.1:0-30679 GCA_045810285.1 Vitreoscilla sp.
CACTCCTTCCCATCCCGAACAGGAAAGTGAAACGCCTCTGCGCCGATGATAGTGCGGGTTCCCGTGTGAAAGTAGGACATTGTCAGGCTAATATCAAAGCAACCGCCCGAGCTATCATCTAGCTCGGGCGTTTTGCTTTTGGGCGGCTAAATCTCCACGCGCGGCAGGCACACCGGCCAAGCCGCAGCACGTGAGCGCCTCCCTCACTGACTCGCGCGTCGACGCTTGTCTGACCCAGGCTGCGCCGGCCTCCAGGACCGCCGCAGCGCGCGAGCGCCGGGCCTAGTGTGCTGTCCCGAAAGTTCGCACGCGCGACGGCTGCAAGCGAGCCGAAGCGTCTTTGCAAAGCCTCGCCGTACCGCCCGGTACGACTAGCCTTTGCGCCTGGCTCCGACTCGTTTCCAGCGCGTCTTGCCTGCGCGCGTACTTCCGGGACAGCACCCTAGGCCAGGGTGATCAGCAGCGCGCCTTGCCGCGCCCACAATTCGGCTTCTTCCCGAAGCAGGTAGGCGGTGCGCGGATGCTCCTCCGCCCACTGCGGCGAGAAGCTCAGTCGTGCGCCGTCGGCGACGCGTGTGAGCGTCAGGCCGCTGGCATCGACCTCCCCGCGTGCATGGCACTCGATCGCCGCCAGGCGCAGACACAGCACCTGCCATGCCGTCAGCTCGCGCGACAGGCCGGCTTCGATCTTGCGCAGCCCGCCCCGCTGGCCGAGCACCAGCTCGCCGAGACGGCGTTGCTGGCTCTGCGAGAAGCCCGGCGCATCGACGTGCGAGACGATGTAGGCGCTGTGGCGGTGGTGGTCGTGGTGCGAGACCATGAGCCCGACTTCGTGCAGCGCCGCCGCCCAGCGCAGCTCCTTGCGCATCTCGGCATCGGGCCGCGGCCAGGCGCTGTCGAAGAAGCGCTGCGCCGTCGTCGCGACCCGCTCGGCCTGGCCGACGTCGACATGGAAGCGCCGCTGCAGGTCCGCGACCGTCGTGTCGCGCAGGTCGTGTCCGCTCGCCTGCGCGCCGGCGGCCAGTCGCTCGGACAGGTCGACGATCACGCCCTGGCGCAGGGCGCCCTTGGCAGGCGTCAATTCGTCGATGCCGAACTGCGCGCAGATCGTGTACAGGATGGCCAGGCCGCCGGCGATCACTGCCCGGCGCTCGGGCTTCATCCCGGGGATGTCGAGCTTGTCGATATGCCCCAGGTCGATGCAGCGCTCGATGAGCCAGCGCAGGCCCTCCGCGGTGATCCGGCCGTCGGTCTTCCCGCTGGCCTTCAGGACGTCCGCCACGGCGCCGGCGGTGCCCGACGAGCCGAGCGCCTCGCGCCAGTGGCGGCGCGAGAACGGCACCAGGGCCTCCTCGAGCTCGGCGCCCGCGGCGACCTGCGCGGCGCGGAACGCCGCCCGTGTGTAGCGTCCGTCCGGGAAGTAGCGCATCGACAGGCTCACGCAGCCCACCTGGAACGACTCGGCCACGCGCGGCGCGCGGCCGTCGCCCAGGATCATCTCCGTGGAGCGGCCGCCGATGTCGATCACCAGCCGCGGCCGGGTCGACGGCTGCAGGAAGGCGACGCCGGCGTAGATCAGGCGCGCCTCCTCGCGGCCGGAGATGACCTCGATCGGATGGCCCAGCGCCTCTTCCGCCCGCACCAGGAACCTGTCGCGGTTGCGCGCCTCGCGCAGCGTCTGCGTGGCGACGGCGCGTACCTGCATGGGTGCCGACGTCTTGAGCGTCTGCGCGAAGCTGGCCAGGCACTTGAGGCCGCGCTCCGTGGCCTCCTCGGTGAGCATGCCGTCGACGTCGAGCCCCGCGCCCAGCCGCACCGTTTCCTTCAGGTAGAGATGGCGGCGATAGCGTCCGTCCTGCACCTGCCCGATCTCGAGGCGGAAGCTGTTGGAGCCCATGTCGATCGCCGCGAGGGGGCCGACGGCGGTAGGAGAGGTGACAGACATGCGCGCGATTGTGCCTCCCTCGCGCAGACGAGCAGATGTCAGGAGCCGAGAAGCCTACAGCCGCAGTTCGCGGACCGGCCGACGAGATCCTTGCCGAAGCCGTGGTGGCGCTCCTCGCCGACGAGCTCGAAGCCCGCGGCCGGGTAGAGCATCACGGCGCGCATCGCGCCGACCAGGGCGTCGCGCGCCGGCGCGTCCTCGATTGGCTCCTCCCGGGAGCGGCTACTTCACCACCAGCACGGGCACGTCGCAGTGCACCAGCACCCGCGTCGTCTCGCTGCCCAGCAGCAGCGCGCTGACGCCGCGGCGGCCGTGCGAGGCCATCACGATGAGGTCGCAGGCTTGCGTCTTGGCGTGGTCGACGATCGCCTCCCACGGATGCGTCGCTTCGACGGTGAAGGCCTGGCACTCCATGCCGGACGCGCGGGCCGAGGCCACCACCTCGTTGACGCGGTTCAGCGCGATGCGCTCCTGCGCGTCATAGAATTCCTGCGGCGGGATGGGCTGCATCTCGGAGATCGCGCTGTAGGGGAAGGGCTCCTTCACGCTGATCGTGCTGAGCTGGGCGCCGAGCGCCCGGGCGAGCGACACGGCCGTGGCGACGGCCTTGGCGGTGATGTCGGTGCCGTCGGTCGGAATGAGGATGCTGCGGTACATGGCGGGCTCCTGCAGTGGCGACCTGGACAGTGTGCGCCTTTCGCGCCCCGCCCGCAGCCCCGGCGTCACCGATGCTTGCGCCGGCTCAACCCACCGCGATCGGGCGCGCCGGATCCGCCGACCACTCGCTCCACGAGCCGGGGTAGAGCACCGAACCCGGCAGGCCGGCGGCTTCCATGGCCAGCAGGTTGTGGCAGGCCGTGACGCCCGAGCCGCACTGATGCACGACGGCCGACGGCGCAGCGCCGAACGCCTCGAAGACGGTGCGCAGCTCGGCCGCCGGCTTGAAGCGACCGCTCGCATCGAGGTTGTCCTTGAAGAACCGCGAACGGGCGCCGGGAATGTGGCCGGCGCGCTTGTCCAGCGGCTCGACCTCGCCGCGATAGCGCTCGCCGGCGCGCGCATCCAGCACCGTCACGCGGCCCAGCGATCGCTGCAGCGTGTCGGCATCGACGCTGGCCACCAGGCTGTCGCCCAGCGGATAGGAGCCGGACGCCGCGACAGGGGCGACGATGCCCGCCTCGACCGTGCCGCCGGCCGCCTGCCAGGCCTGCAGGCCGCCGTCGAGCACGCGCACGTCGCGATGGCCGGCCCACAGCAGCATCCACCAGGCGCGCGCCGCATACATGCCGCCCTGGGCGTCGTAGACGACCACCGCGCGCGCGGGCGTGACGCCCAGGCGCGCGAGCGTCGCGGCCCAGTCGGCGCGCGGCGGCAGGGGGTGGCGGCCGTTGCGGCCTGTCTTCACGGTGGACAGGTCGCGGTCGAGGTGGGCGTGGATCGCTCCGGGCAGGTGCGCCTGCGCGTAGGCGCGCTCGCCGGCACCGACGTCCGCGAGGTCGAAGCTGCAGTCGATCACCAGCGGCGCGGCGCCGCTCGCCAGCGCGGCGATGAGTTGCTGGGGCGAGACCAGGGGCGTGGGCAGGGCGGCAGTCGTCATCTCAGGTGTCCGAGGCAGGTTGGATGGTGTCGGGTGCGGTGACCGACAGCGTGGTCGCGCGCAGGCGCGAGGCCGCGAGGCCGGCTCCCACGATCACGACCATGCCGCCGACCGCCGCCCAGGTGAGCGGGTCATGGAACAGCACGATGCCGTAGACGAACGAGAACGCGATGCCCAGGTACTGCAGGCTCGCGTTGGACAGCGGCTTGCCGATCGCATAGGCGCGCGTCATCGCCACCTGCGCGGTGGTCGCGGTGACGCCGGTGGCCAGCAGCAGCGTGAGGCCGAACAGCGTGTGGTGCCCATGCCAGCCTTGCAGCAGCGACATCACGAGGCCGGTCACGAAGCCGCCGATCGAGAAGTAGAAGACCACGCGCAGCTCCGGCTCGCCGACGCGACCCAGCGTGGTCACCTGCAGGTAGGCCAGCGCGGACAGCATGCCCGACGCGAGCCCGACCAGGCCCGGCACCAGCTGGTCGCGGTCGACCGAGGGCTGCAGCACCATGGCTACGCCCACGAAGCCCACCAGCACGGTGGCCACCAGCCGCGGGTCGACGCGCTGCGCGCCCACCACGACGGCGCCGCCGATCAGGAACAGCGCCATCCACACCGACGACATGTAGTTGAGCGTGACCGCCGTGGCCAGCGGCATGTGGCCGATCGCGTAGAACCACAGCGTCAGTGCCGTGACGCCCACGATGCTGCGCCAGGCGTGCATCATCGGCACGCGGGTCTTGAGCGAGACGCCGCGTGCGCGCGCCAGCAGCGCGATGCCGATCATGCCCACCAGGCCGCGGTACATCACGATCTCGCCGGGCCCGTAGGTGTCCGAGGCGAGCTTCACGCACACGCCCATCGTCGCGAACAGGAACGAGGCGCAGATCATCAGCAAGGGAGCGGACATCGGGCCATTCTCCCTCCGCGTGCCGCTGCCGCGCTGCGCGAGGGGCACTCGGCGAGCGATCAGCGCGCCGACTTCAGTGCCTGGCGGTACCACTCGTGGAAGTGGCGCATGCCGTCCTCCATCGGGCTCTGGTACGGGCCGGCCTCGTCGTCGCCGCGCTCGAACAGGGCCTTGCGGCCGGCGTCCATGCGCAGGGCGATCTCGTCGTCCTCGACGCAGGTCTCGAGGTAGGCCGCCTGCTCGGCTTCCACCAGGTCGCGCTCGAAGGCCGCGATCTCCTCGGGGTAGTAGAACTCGACGACGTTGGTCGTCTGCTGCGGCCCCTTCGGGTACAGCGTGGAGACGACCAGCACGTGCGGATACCACTCCACCATGATGTTGGGGAAGTAGGTGAGCCAGATCGCGCCGTGGCGCGGCGGCCGGCCTTCGTCGAAGCGCAGCAGCGCGTCGTGCCACTTGCGGTACGTGGCGCTGCCGGGCCGCGCGAGGCCGTTGGATACCCCCACCGTCTGAACGGAGTAGTTCGCGCCGAACTCCCACTGCAGGTCGTCGCAGCTGACGAAGCTGCCCAGGCCCGGATGGAACGGCCCGACGTGGTAATCCTCGAGGTAGACCTCGATGAAGGTCTTCCAGTTGTAGTCGCACTGGTGCACGTGCACCTTGTCGAGCACGTAGCCCGTGAAGTCGAGCTGGGCGCGCGGGCCCAGGCGGGCCAGGTCGGCGGCGATGTCGCGGCCGTTGTCCTCGAACACCAGGCCGTTCCAGCGGCGCGTCCTGTAGCGGTTCAGGTGCAGGCAGGGGTCCTGCGCGAAATGCGGCGCGCCCAGCAGCTGGCCATCGAGGCCGTACGTCCAGCGATGCAGCGGGCAGACGATGTTGGACGCCGTCTGGCCGCGGCCCTTGAGCATCACCGCCTGGCGATGCCGGCAGACGTTGGACAGCAGCTCGACGCCGCCGTCGGGCGCGCGCACGAGCACCCGCCCCTCGCCTTCCTGCGGCAGGGCGTAGTAATCACCGATTTCGGGTATGGCCAGCTCGTGCGCGAGATACCGCGGCCCGTGCTGGAAGATGAGTTCCTGTTCGCGGCGGAACAGGTCCTCGTCGAAGTAGGTAGATACGGAAAGTTGAGAGCGCGCGCGCTCCAGAGCTTCTAGCGTGATGCTCAGGTCCGACATGATCCCCAGGATCCCAAAAAACTGTCACAACCCCCCACCCGGTGGCCCCGCGGGTGGACTGTACGAATCGTCGTGCACGCCTCGAGTGCGACACGCAGAACCCGCCATTTTACCCAAAGCCAAAGTCGGACTCCAATGAAGGCCCGCATTTCATGCAGGCATGCGGCGAATTGGTGCAGTCCGTTGCAATCGCCGCTGAACGAGCGTGTCGAGATGACTACAATCCACCTTTGCCCGAGCCTGTCCAGAATGGATCGCACTGAATCACCGACCCTTGCCAAGGCGCCCGAGAGTTTCGAGGCTGCACAGGCGGAACTCGATGAGCTGGTGCGCGCCATGGAGACGGGCCAGATGCCGCTGGACGGCCTGCTGAGCGCCTACAAGCGAGGCGCGCAGCTCCTGGAGTTCTGTCGCTCCAGGCTGGATGCCGTAGAAGAACAAGTGAAAGTCCTGGAGGAGGGCCAGTTGAAGCCCTGGACTCGCCCATGAAGATCGATGAATTCTCGCGCTGGGTGCGCGAGCGCCAGCAGGACGTGGAGCACGCCCTCGAACGCTGGGTCTCCGACGAGTCCCCGGCTGGCCTCGGCACCGCCATGCGATATGCCGTCCTCGACGGCGGCAAGCGCCTGCGCCCCTTGCTGGTGCTGGCCGCGTCGGACGCGGTCTCCGGCGACCGCGCCTGCGCCCTGCGCGCGGCGGTCGCGGTGGAGCTGATCCACGCCTATTCGCTGGTGCACGACGACATGCCCTGCATGGACAACGACGTCCTGCGCCGCGGCAAACCCACCGTGCACGTGAAGTACGGCGAGGCACAGGCCATGCTGGCCGGCGACGCCATGCAGGCCCTGGCCTTCGAGGTGCTGACGCCGGACGACGGCATGTCGCCGCAGCTGATGGCCGCGCTGGTGCGCCTGCTGGCGCGCGCGTCGGGCCATGCCGGCATGGCCGGCGGCCAGGCGATCGACCTTGCCAGCGTCGGGCGCAAGCTCGACGAGGCCACGCTGCGCGACATGCATCGCCGCAAGACGGGCGTGCTGCTGCAGGCCAGCGTCATGATGGGCGCCGCCTGCGGCCCGGCCGATGCCACGGCGCTGTCCGCCCTCAGCGAGTACGGCGCGGCCGTCGGCCTGGCGTTCCAGGTGGTCGACGACGTGCTGGACGTCACCCAGGACTCCCACGTGCTCGGGAAGACGGCCGGCAAGGATGTCGACCAGAACAAGCCCACGTTCGTGTCGCTGCTGGGCCTGGAGGCCGCGCAGAAGTACGCCCATGAACTCCGCGACCAGGCGCATGCGGCCCTGGCGCGCAGCGGATTAGGGCAGGCTGCCTACCTCGCCTGCCTCGCTGACAAGATCGTCGAGCGCGACAATTGATGCACGACCGCGCCCTGCAGCTGCCTGCAGCGTGCGGCATGCTCCCGACCTCGAACGCCCCATGAGCAACAACCTCCTCGCGACCATTGCCAGCCCCGCCGACCTGCGACGCCTGTCGCGGTCCGAGCTGCGCGCCCTGTGCGACGAGCTGCGGCAGTACATCCTGCACAGCGTGAGCAAGACGGGCGGGCATCTATCGAGCAACCTCGGCACCGTGGAGCTCACGGTGGCGCTGCACTACGTGTTCAACACGCCGTACGACCGCCTCGTGTGGGACGTGGGCCACCAGACGTACCCGCACAAGGTGCTGACCGGCCGCCGCGACCAGATGAGCACGCTGCGCATGTACGGCGGCCTGGCGGGCTTCCCCAAGCGTGACGAGAGCGAGTACGACGCCTTCGGCACCGCGCACTCGTCGACGTCCATCTCGGCCGTGCTGGGCATGGCGCACGCCGCCAAGCTCAAGGGCGAGAACCGCAAGGCCGTGGCCATCATCGGCGACGGCGCGATGACCGGCGGCATGGCCTTCGAGGCGATGAACAACGCGGGCGTGTCGATGGCCGACATGCTGGTCATCCTGAACGACAACGACATGTCGATCAGCCCGCCGGTGGGCGCGCTGAACCGCTACTTCGCTCGCCTGATGAGCGGCAAGTTCTACGCGCGGGCCCGCGAGGGCGCGAAGTCGATGCTCAAGAACACGCCGCTGTACGAGTTCGCGCGCCGCTTCGAGGAGCACACCAAGGGCATGGTCGTGCCCGGGACCATCTTCGAGGAGTTCGGCCTGAACTACGTCGGCCCGATCGACGGCCACGACCTCGACTCGCTGATCCCCACGCTGGAGAACCTGCGCGACGCCAAGGGCCCGCAGTTCCTGCACGTGGTCACGAAGAAGGGCATGGGCTACAAGCTGGCCGAGGCCGATCCGGTCAACTACCACGGCCCGGGCAAGTTCGATGTCGCCATCGGCCTGCAGAAGCCCGCCACGCCGGCCAAGCAGACCTTCGCCGATGTCTTCGGCAACTGGCTGTGCGACATGGCGGCGGCCGACAAGCGCCTGATCGGCATCACGCCGGCGATGTGCGGCGGCTCCGGCATGACGGAGTTCGAGCGCCGCTTTCCCGAGCGCTTCCACGACGTGGGCATCGCCGAGCAGCACGCCGTCACCTTCGCCGCCGGCCTCGCCTGCGAGGGCCTCAAGCCCGTCGTGGCGATCTACTCCACGTTCCTGCAGCGCGGCTACGACCAGCTGATCCACGACGTGGCGCTGCAGAACCTGCCGGTGGTGTTCGCGCTCGATCGCGCCGGCATCGTCGGGGCCGACGGCCCCACGCACTGCGGCGCGTACGACATCGCGTTCATCCGCTGCGTGCCCGGCATGAGCCTGCTCACGCCGGCCGACGAGCGCGAGACGCGCCGCGCCCTCAGCAGCGCGTTCGCGCAGGAGCACCCCGTGGGCGTGCGCTATCCGCGCGGCGCCGGCGCGGGCGTCAAGCCCGAGGCCGACCTCGACGGGCTCGAATGGGGCAAGGCCGAGAAGCGCCGCGAGGGTCGCCGCATCGCGCTGCTGGCCTTCGGCCCGCTGCTTTATCCGGCGCTGGAGGCGGCCGAGAAGCTCGACGCCACCGTCGTCAACATGCGCTTCGTCAAGCCGCTGGACGTGGAGATGGTGCTCGAGCTGGCGCGCACGCACGAGGCGCTGGTCACGCTCGAAGAGGGCAGCATCATGGGCGGCGCCGGCAGCGCCGTGCTGGAGGCGCTGGCCGCGGCCGGCCTGCAGGTGCCCGTGCTGCAGCTGGGCCTGCCCGACCGCTTCGTCGAGCACGGCGATCCGGTGCGCCTGATGCATGAGTGCGGGCTCGACGCCGAGGGCATCGAGCAGTCGGTGCGCCGCCGTTTCGGCCCGTCGCTGGCCGTCGTGCGCTCCACCACCGCCGTCAACGGCTGAATTCGACCCCCGTCCGTCCCCCGCCTTGGGGACGACCGCCCCGAGGCTCTCGCCTAGGATGGTCGCGGTCTGCGGCGCGCCGCGCCGCGCCGCGCAGGGGAGATCGGAACCATGGATATCGCAAAGTCGGTGGCGTACCTGGATGCCCACGCCCAGAAGAACAGCCTCGGGCGTTGTGCGGAATTCGTGCGCAAGGCCGTGGAGGCCGGCGGAGTCCACCTCAGGCGCCACACCTCGGCCAAGGACTACGGCAGCAGCCTGGAGGCGGTCGGCTTCGAGACCGTCGACGGCACGAGCTACCTGGCAGGCGACGTCGCCATCATCCAGCCCATCCCGGGCCATCCGCACGGCCACATGACCATGTTCGACGGCAAGTCCTGGATCTCGGACTTCAAGCAGCTGCACGGCCTGTATCCCGGCGCGTCGTACCGCACGATCAAGCCGCCGTTCAAGGTCTACCGCTACGCGCGGGTGACGACCCCCGTCGCCGCGGGCCCGACCGCGAGGGCGTACGCATGACGGCGCGGCGATGGGCGGGCGCGGGCCTGGTCGCGCTGGGCGCTGCCCTGGCGGCCGCCGTCGCCCAGGGCGAGGCGACGCCGTCGGTCGCGGCGTCCACCGTCGGGCATGCCGTGGCGGCCGAGCAGGCACCGGACAAGGTGGCGCACGACTTCTACGCCTGGTACCTCGGGCAGCTGGCGAAGAACCAGGATCCGCTCACGCTCAAGGCGCCGCAGCTCAGGGACTGGGTCGACACGGCGTTGCTGGCCGAGATCGACCGCAAGATGCACAGCGCCGACGGCCTGGACGCCGACTACTTCCTGAGGACGCAGGACTACCTCGACGGCTGGCTCGAGCACGTGGCGGTCGCGCCGGCCAAGGTCTCGGGACACACGGCCACGGTCGTCGTCACGCTGGGCGCGCCCACGGCCGCCAGGGACGAGATCTGGAAGCTGCGCGTCACGCTCGCGAGCGACGGCAGGCGCTGGCGCATCCGCAGCGTCGCCAAGGGCTGAAGGACCTGTGAACGCAGGGCGCCGGGTTCATCCCGCCGTCCTGCGCGCGCTCCGGGCGGCCGTGCCGCAGGGGCGGGAGAGTCCCGGCAGGACGCCTGCGCGTCGCGTGGTTAAAGTGGCGGTTTCGACCGTGGAGACCTCCATGCATCGCCGTTCCGTCGTCCTGCTCGGTACCGCTGCGCTTGGCGCGCCGGCGCTGTTGCGCGCGCAGTCGCCCGAGAAGCCCAGGCTGACGATCGCCGTCGGCGGCAAGAACCTGCTGTACTACCTGCCGCTGTCCATCGCCGAGAGCCTGGGGTACTTCAAGGCCGAAGGGCTGGACGTCACCATCGTCGACTTCGCGGGCGGCTCCAAGGCACTCCAGGCCGTCGTCGGCGGCAGCGCCGACATCGTGTCGGGCGCGTTCGAGCACACGCTGATCATGCAGCCCAAGGGCATCAGGCTGCGGGCCTTCGCGCTGCAGGGCCGCGCGCCGCAGATCGTGCTGGGCATCAACCCGAAGACGATGCCGGGCTACAAGTCGGTGGCCGATCTCAGGGGCCGCAAGATCGGCGTGACGGCGCCGGGCTCGTCCACCAACGTGCTGGCCAACTTCGTGCTGGCCAAGGCGGGGCTCAAGTCCGGCGACGTGTCCATCATCGGCGTGGGCGCGGGGCCGGGCGCGGTGGCGGCGATGCGATCCGGCCAGATCGACGCGATCAGCAACCTCGACCCGGTGATCACGCTGCTGCAACGCAGCGGCGACCTTCGGATCGTGTCGGACACGCGCATCGTCGCCGAGGCCGACAAGGCCTTCGGCGGTCCGATGCCCGCGGGCTGCATGTACGCGCCGCAGGCCTTCATCGACAAGAACCCGGCCACCGTGCAGGCCGTCGCCAACGCCATCGTGCGCGCCGACAAGTGGATCCAGGGCGCGGGCCCGGCCGACATCGTCAAGGCCGTGCCCGAGAGCTACCTGCTGGGCGACCGCGCCGTCTACATCGACGCCTTCCTCGCCAGCAAGGGCGCGCTGTCGCCCGATGGCCTGTTCCCCGCCGAGGGCGCCGCCACGGCGCTGCGTGCGCTGCAGAGCATCGACGAATCGATGAAGACCGCGCATGTCGACCTCGCGGCGGCGTGGACGAACGACTTCGCGAGAAAAGCGGGCGCGAAGAAGCAATGACCCCTGCGGCGCTGAGCCTCGAAGGTGTCGGCTGCACCTTTGCCGCACGCGACGGCGCGCCCGGCTTCACCGCCGTGCGCGACGTGACGCTGGTGGTCGAGGCCGGGGAGTTCGTCTCCGTCGTCGGCCCCACGGGCTGCGGCAAGAGCACGCTGCTGAACATGGCCGCCGGCCTGCTCGCGCCGAGTTCGGGCCAGGTGCGCGTGTTCGGCGAACCGCTGGCGGGACTGAACCGGCGCGCCGGCTACCTGTTCCAGGCCGAGAGCCTGATGCCCTGGCGCACGGCGCTGGGCAACGTGATGGCAGGGTTGTCGTTCCGCGGCGCCGCCGAGGCGGACGCACGCGCGCTGGCCCTGCAATGGCTGCATCGCGTGGGCTTGGCGGCGTTCGGCGACCGCTATCCCCACCAGCTGTCCGGCGGCATGCGCAAGCGCGCCAGCCTCGCGCAGACGCTGGTGCTCGACCCCGACATCATCCTGATGGACGAACCGTTCTCGGCGCTCGATATCCAGACGCGGCAGCTGATGGAGAACGAGGTGCTCGCGTTGTGGGGCGGTGCCGCCGGCCCGCGCCAGGCAGGGGCGGCCGGCGGTCGCAAGGCGGTGCTGTTCATCACGCACGACCTCGACGAGGCGATCGCGATGAGCGACCGCGTCGTCATCCTGTCCGCGGGCCCGGGTTCGCGCGTCGTCGGCGAGTTCCGCATCGACCTCGCGCGCCCGCGCGACGTCGCCGAGGTGCGCTCCGATCCGCGCTTCGTCGAGCTGCACAAGGCGATCTGGGACGTGCTGCGCGAAGAGGTGCTCGCCGGCTACCAGCAACAACTCGCGAAGGCATGAAGCCGTGAAGGCGACGTGGCGCTTGATCAAGCCCAGCCGGCGCAACCTGCGCGCCTGGCAGCTCGTCCTCCTGGTGCTGCTGTTCCTCGCCTGGCACGTGCTGACCGTGCCGGGCCTGCTGCCGCACTTCCTGTTCTCCGACGACAACGAGGCCGCGTTCTTCTTCGGCCAGCCGCTCAAGGTCCTCGACCGCATCCGCCGCTGGTTCTTCGTCGACGCCGACATCTACAAGCACCTCGTCGTCACGCTCTGGGAGACGGTGCTGGCATTCGGCATCGGCACCGTGCTGGGCCTGGCCATGGGCCTGTGGCTCGCGCTGAGCCCGCTGGCCGCGGCGATCCTCGATCCGTACATCAAGGCGATGAACGCGATGCCGCGCGTCATCCTGGCACCGATCTTCGCGGTGTGGTTCGGCCTGGGTGTCGCGAGCAAGGTGGCGCTGGGCGTCACGCTCGTGTTCTTCATCGTCTTCTTCAACGTCTACCAGGGCGTCAAGGAAGTGAGCCCGGTGATCCTGGCCAACGCCCGCATGCTGGGCGCGAGCGGGCGCCAGCTGCTGCGCCACGTCTATCTCCCGAGCGCCACCAGCTGGGTGTTCAGCTCGCTGCACACCGCCGTCGGCCTGGCTTTCGTCGGCGCGGTGGTGGGCGAGTACCTCGGCTCGGCGCAGGGGGTGGGCTACCTGATCCTGCAGGCCGAAGGCAGCTTCGACATCGACACGGTGATGGCCGGCATCGTCGTGCTGACGGTGTTCGCACTGGTGCTGGACGCGCTCGTCGGGCGTGTCGAGAAGGCGTTGATGAAGTGGCAGCCGCAGGCGGCGGAGACCGAGAAACTCTGAGGGGGCATCATGCGATACCGCAGGTGCCGGCGGTGTCGACTTCCGATGTCCACGCCCGGACGGGTGATGGCCGGACTGCTCGACAGTGTTAGTGTCTCGGCTGCGCCGGCGAGGCCGGCGTGTTCCAACGAATCCGAATCAGGGAGTGTCTTCATGAAGTCCAGTCTTTCCATCCTCGTCTCCGGCACCGTCCTGGCCACGCTCGTGGCCTGCGGCGGCTCGGGCGGCGATTCGTCGCCGCCGCAGGGCAGCAAGGTCGCGATCACGTCCGCGAACCAGAGCCAGGTCGTGCGTGCGAGCGTCAATGCGGGCCTGTCGGTGTCGCTGGCGCAAGGTTCGGTGGGCGGCGTGTCGCCGGCCGGCGTCACGGACCGCACGCACGCGCTCGGCGGGGTACTGCAGCGGGCCATGGGCGCCGCGCGGGCGTCGCGCAAGGGCATCGCCAGCGCCTCGGTGCATCCGGCGGCCACGATCAGCGACACGGAACCCTGCGGCGTCAGCGGCACGGTGACCATCGTGCTCGACGACCGCGACAACAACCAGGCGCTGAGCAGCGGCGACTCCGTCAGCGCGACCTTCGCGCAGTGCAAGGACAGCGCGAGCACGACGATCAACGGCGCCATCGTCATCGCCCTGACCAGCACGCCGACGGACACGCAGTTCTCCGCCAGCGCGAACTTCCAGAGCGTCGTCGTGACCGACAACGGCGTGACGTCGACGATCTCCGGCACTGTCACGGTTGCCGAGAACGACATGCCCACCGTCACCGAGACCACGCTGTCGGTCGGCAGCAGCGGCCTGACCGCGTCGACGGCGTCGACCGGCTACGACGATGCCGTCTCGTTCGCCGCGGGCTTCGTGATCACGACCGACGAGACGAGCGCCGGCGACGTGTCGGTGTCGCTGTCCGGAACGATGACCGCCCAGTCGGTCGGCGGCAGCATCACCATCTCGACGCCGCAGCCGATCGTGGAGGGCTCCGGCGACGCCTATCCGCGCGCGGGCCAGGTCATCATCACGGGCGCGTCGGGCAGTTCGGTGCGCGCCACGGTGCTGGACGACACGCAAGTGCGCCTGGAGCTCGACGCCAACGGCGACGGCAGCTACGAAAGCACGTCCACCGTCGCCTGGACCGCACTGATCGCCTGATCGGTCGCCGTTCGCACCGCAGCTCCGCGGCCATCTCGCAGCTCCCGCGCCGCGTTCGTCGCGGCCGCGGGCGGCGCCTTCATCACAGCAGCGCGCACACCACGCTCGCGATGCCGCCCGCCGCGCCGCGCAGGAGGCGCTGCGGCAGCGCCCAGGACGCGGGGATCGGGGACCTGCGCGGCCTCCACGATGAAACGCCGCCTCATTCGATGACGCCGTCGTGGCGCAGCTGCGCGATGCGTTCGGCCGACAGCCCTGCCTGCGCCAGCACCTCGTCGGTGTGCTGGCCCAGCTTCGGCGCGGCGTGGCGCACGGCGCCGGGCGTGTCCGACAGCTTGGGCACGATGCCCGGCGCGGCGATGGTGCCGCCGTTCATCGCGGGAATGCGCTCGATGTTGCCGCGCGCGGCGTAGTGCGCGTCGGCGGCGATCTCGGCGATCGTGTACACGCGGCTCGCGGGCACGCCCGCGTCGCGCATGCGCGCGAGGACGTCGTCCAGCGGCAGCCGCACCGTCCACGCGCCGATGGCGGCATCGAGCTCCGCGGCGCGCCGGTTGCGGCCGTCGTTGGCGGCCAGTGCCGGATCGTCGGCGAGATCCTTGCGGCCGATCATCAGCATCAGGCGCTTGAAGATGCTGTCGCCGTTGCCCGCGATCAGCACGGCCTGGCCGTCGGCGCAGGCATAGGCGTTGGACGGCGTGATGCCCGGCAGCGCGCCGCCGGCGGGGCGGCGCACCTCGCCGAAGACGTCGTACTCGGGCAGGAGGCTCTCGGACAGGTTGAACATCGCCTCGTACAGTGCGAGGTCGATGCGCTGGCCCTGGCCGCCGCGCGCGTCCCGCGCGTACAGGGCCAGCATCACGCCGAGCGCGCCGTGCACGCCGGCCACGGTGTCGCCCAGCGAGACGCCGCTGCGCACGGGCGTGCGGCCGGGCTCGGCGTTGAGGTAGCGCAGGCCGCTGAAGGCCTCGGCCACCGCGGCGAAGCCGGGCTCGGCGGCGCGCGGGCCGGTCTGACCGAAGCCCGACAGGCTCAGCATGACCAGCCGCGGGTTCAGCGCGTGCAGCGCCCCCCAGCCCAGGCCCCAGGCCTCCAGCGCGCCGGGGCGGAAGTTCTCCACCAGCACGTCGGCGTCGCGCAGCAGCTCGCGCACCAGCGCCTGGCCTTCGGGCACGCGCAGGTCGATGCACACCGACTCCTTGTTGCGCGACTGCGCGTCCCACCACACGGACGTGCCCTCGCGCAGCTTGCGCCACTTGCGCAGCGCGTCGCCCGTCTTCGGCGGCTCCACCTTGATGACGCGGGCGCCGAAGTCGGCCAGCGTCTTCGCCGCGAAGGGCCCCGCGATGAGCTGGCCCAGTTCGACGACCTTGATTCCTTCGAGCACTTGCATGGACGACTGCCTTCGGTTCCGTTGGACGGATTGTGGTCACCGGCGAGCGGCGGCGGAAGGCAGGACTTGCCAAGCGAGCTTTCGCCAGGCGTGAAAGCGGCGGCGGGACTTACCGCATGCGGCCGGGAACGCCGTGATGTGCGTCTGGCAGACTGCAGCGCTGTCCCACCCCCGAATGCGCCCGTGCCGCCGACCGCCCGACTTGCCGCCTCCCTGCTCGCGCTGGTGCTCGTCCCCGCGCAGGCAGCGCCGGCCGTCGTGCCGGGCCACCCGGTGCGGGTCGAGGTGGCCGGCCGCGATCGCGACGTCGTCCGCCTTGTAGATGCCACGACAGGCGCGCTCATCGCCACCGACCGCCTGGGCGGCGAGCCCGTGCGCGGCAGCGTGGCCTCGCCCGACAACGCCGCCATCGCCGTGCGCTATGGTGCGGCGGGCGAGGGCGACGCCGTCGCGGTCTACGCGATCGGCTGGCGCGTCGACCCGGCGTCCCGCGCATGGGTCGGCAAGGTCGACCAGGTGCTGGCGTACCAGCCGCGCGACGGCTACCTGGGCGTATCGCTGCTGCCGGTGCCCGCCGGCAGCGTCGTGCAGGTGCAGAGCGGTCGCCACGTGCCGCTGTGGAACAAGGTGTTCCTCCTCGACCGCCGCCGCGGCGCGTGGCTCGAGTGGCCGCGGGCGCTGGCGCCCGACGACGCCACCGAAGGCGTGCCCGGGACGGTCGGCGACGCGGACAGCGGCGTGGCCTACGCCGCGCGGGTGCGCCCGCTGGCGCCGGCCGATTGAGCGGGCCGTCGCCGCGCCGCGAGCAGACGCGGCCGGCGATGCGGCGATCGCCGCGGGCGTTGGCGCCCGATGTCCGGTTTTCCTTGCCGACGGTGTTCTTGTGTTCCGAGGCCGTGCTCCTTGCCGGCCCAGACCAGGAGGACACCCATGCGATCCATGCTTTCGACCGGTACGCGCCTGCGCGCCGCCGCCCCGCTCTTTCTCGCCTGCGTCGCCAGCGGCAGCCTGCACGGCTGCTGGGACGACAGTTCGCCCGACGCGCCGCCCGCCGGGACACCGGCGCCCGCGCCCGCGCCGCAGTCCTACACCGTGGGCGGCGGCGTCAGCGGGCTGGGCGCCTCCGGGCTCGTGCTGGCCAACGGCGCGGACTCGATCGCGGTGGCCTCCGGTGCCACCGCGTTCACCCTGCCGACCTCGGTCGCGCAGGGCGCGACCTACGCGGTGGCCGTCGCGACGCAACCCGCCGGCGAGCATTGCAGTGTCGGCAACGCCACGGGCACCATCGCCGGGGCGAACGTGACGAACGTGGCGGTGACCTGCGCGACGCTCGCGCACGGCCTGGGCGGCACGATCTCGGGCCTGCCCTCCGCGGGCCTGGTGCTGAGCAACGGCGCCGACACCGTGGCCCCGGCGGCCGGCGCGCTGTCGTTCGCGTTCTCGACGCCGGTGGCCGAGGGCGGCGCCTATGCCGTCGCCGTGCAGGCGCAGCCGTCGGGCGCGACCTGCAGCGTGGGCGGCGGCTCCGGCACGATGGGCACGAGCGACGTGACCGCGGTCGCGGTGACCTGCTCGCCCAATGCGTACCACCTGAGCGGCGCGATCTCCGGGCTGGCCGCGGCCGGCCTCGTGCTGGCCAACGGCACCGACACCGTGAGCCCGGCCGCCGGCGCCACCACCTTCGCGTTCGCGGGCGCGGTGGCGTTCGAGGGCCGCTACAGCGTCACCGTGCAGCAGCAGCCCACGGGACAATCGTGCACGGTGGCGGGTGACTTCCCGGCGACGATGGGGCCGGGCGACGTCACGAACCTGTCCGTCAGTTGCAGCGCGCTCAGCGGGCTGTCGCTCGTCATCGGGCAGGCGGTCTGCCCGATTCCCGCGGTCTCGCTCAGCGGCCACGGCAGCAGCGCCAGCGTGCCGCAGGCCGAGGGCCTCGCGTTCGATCGCAACGGCAACCTCTTGGCGATCGGGACGCAGGCCAAGGTGCTGCAGGTGATCACGCCTTCGGGCGACGTGAGCGTCCTGGCGGGCAACACGGCCAACGCCGGTTCGATCGACGGCACGGGCAGCGCCGCGTCGTTCGGCTACCCGTTGGCGATCGTGCTGGACGCCGTCGGCAACCTGGAGGTCACGGACCAGTACGTGATCCGCCGCGTCACGCCCGCCGGCGTCGTCACCACCCTGGCGGGGGTCCAGTCGTCACCGGGCCTGGTGGACGGCACGGGAACGGCGGCGCGCTTCAACTTCATGAGGGGGGCCGCCACAGACACCGCCGGCAACACCTACATCGCCGACACGGACAACAACGTGATCCGCAAGATGACGCCGGCCGGCGTGGTCACCACGTTCGCGGGCGGCGGCAGCCCGGGCGGCAGTGCCACGGGCTTTGTCGACGGCACGGGCACCGCGGCACTGTTCTCCGCCCCCGCCGCGGTGGCCATCGACGGCGCGGGCAACCTCTACGTGGCGGACTACAACAACTGGGCCATTCGAAAGATCACGCCGGCCGGGGTGGTGAGCACGCTCGCCGGCGGTGGCCCGACGCACGGGGGCTTTGCCGACGGCACCGGCAGCGCAGCGCGCTTCGGGGGCACCTCTGAACTGGCCGTCGGGCCAGGGGGCAGCCTGTACGTGCTGGACCAGGCGTTCAGCGCGATTCGCGTGGTCAGCCCCGGCGGCGTCGTCACGACGCTGGCGGCGGTGCCTGGCCTGCAGACCGGGCCGATCTCGGCGACGTCGTTCCCGATGCCCAGCACCACCGTCGGCATCGCCACGGACGCCTCGGGCACGCTGTACATGGCCTCGGGCTGTTCGGTCCAGAAGTACGCGCCATGACCGCGCGGGCCGCCACGAACTCCATTCGCGTGCGGCTCGCCGGCAGGCTGCGCGCGTCAGGCCGCCTCGCCCTCCGCGGCAGCGGCCTGCCCGCCCAGCTCGCGCAGGAGCCACGCACGCGCCTTCTCCCAATCGCGCCGCACGGTGCGATCCGTCAGGCCCAGCGCCGCGGCCGTCTCCTCGTCGCTGTAGCCGCCGAAGAAGCGGCACTCGACCACCTGGGCCAGTCGGGGGCTGACGCGGCCGAGCCGTTCCAGCGCATCGGCCACCTCCAGCAGCGATTCCGCGCTCGGCGCCGGCAGCTCGGGGGCGTCGTGCAGCGCGACTTCGGACGCACCGCCGCCGCGCTTGTCGGCGAGGGTCTCGCGCGCCAGGTTGACGAGGATCTGGCGCATCGCGATGGCGGCGGAGCGCAGGAAGTGCCGGCGGTCCGCGAACCCTTCGCTCCGCTGAAGGCGCAGGTACGCCTCGTGCACCAGGGCGGTCGTCTGCAGCGTGGAGCCCGCGGAGACCCGCCAGCGGGCGCTGCGCGCCATGCGGCGCAGGTCGTCGTAGAGCACGGGCACGAGCAGTTCGGCGGTGGCCAGGGTGTCCGGTGGGGTGGTCATGGCTCGTCAGCGTTGCTGTCGCCGGGAACAGCGCCGCGGCACGCGCGTGCTCGTTTTCACTGGCTCTCCCACGGCTCGCTGCGCTAAATTCTGCTCGACATGGTCGACGCCGTCACCCCCGAGGAGCGCAACGCCGTCAGCTGGCAGCGGGTCGAAGCCGCGCTCGACATCCTTGTCGCGCTGCCCGTGGGCGAACGCGAGGCGGCCACGCTGCGCATCGCGGGCGGCGACCTGTCGCTCGCCGTGGAACTGCGCTCGCTGCTGGCGCACATGGCGACCGAGGACAGCGTGCTCGATCGACCCGCGGCCGAGCTGCTGTCCACCCCCGCACTCGCGGACGACGGCCTCGCGCCGGGCACGCGGCTGGGCGCCTGGGCCGTCGTCGCGGCGATCGGCCGCGGCGGCATGGGCCAGGTCCATCGCGGCCGGCGCGCGGACGGGCAGTTCGAGCAGGACGTCGCCATCAAGGTCGCGCGAGCCGACTCGGTCGCCGCATGGCAACGCTTCCCGCTCGAGCGGCAGATCGTCGCGCGCCTCGATCACCCCGGCATCGCCCGGCTGATAGACGGCGGCATCGCCGACGGCGGCCGGCCCTACATGGTGATGGAGCTCGTGTCCGGCCAGGACATCACGAGCTGGTGCGCCAGCCACCATGCGGACCTGGCGCAGCGCCTGGACCTGTTCGAGGCCGTGTGCGACGCCGTGGCCTACGCGCACCGCCACCTCGTCATCCATCGCGACATCAAGCCATCCAACGTGATGGTCACCGACGAAGGGCGCGTCAAGCTGCTGGACTTCGGGATCGCGCGGCTGCTGGACGCGGTCGGCGCGGCCGCGACCGCGGAGCTCGTGCTGACGCCGGCCTACTGCGCGCCCGAGCAGCTCAGCGGACAGCCCTTGTCGACGGCCACGGACGTCCACGCCCTGGGCCTGCTCCTGCACGAGATGCTCACGGGGACGAGCGCGCAGCGCGTGTCGGACCTGCCCATGGCGGCCGCCGTGCATGCCGTGCTGCACACGCTGCCGCGCTCGCCCAGCAGCGTGGCGCGCGAGCGCGCGGACGCGCCGGTGCCCGCGCGCCAGCTGGAAGGCGACCTGGATGCGATCGTTGCCAAGGCCCTGCGCAAGGAGCCCGACCAACGCTATCCCACGGTGGACGCGCTCGCAGCAGACCTCGCGCGCCACCGCGGCCACCAGCCGGTGCAGGCGCGGCGCGGCCACTGGGCGTACACCGCCGGACGGGCGGTGCGACGTCATCGCGGTTCGGTCGCGGCCGCCGCCATCGCGCTGCTGTCGATCGCCGCCGGCACCGGCGCCGTCGCCTGGCAGGCGCGCCAGGCGCGTGCCGAAGCCGACCGCGCGAACGCGGTCAAGGATTTCCTCGTGCAGATCTTCCGCGCCAGCACCCCGGCGACCTCCCAGGGCCGCGAGGTCACCGCCAAGGAGCTGCTGGCGCTCGGCTCGCAGCGCATCGAGGGCGCGCTGCGCGACCAGCCGCTCGCCATGGCGCAGCTCGACGACGAGCTCGGCGACATCTACAACGAGATGGACGACAACCCGCACGCGCTGCCGCACCTCGACCGCGCGGTCGCCACGTACGAGCGGCTGGGCCGGTTGGGCAGTCGCGACGGGCTGAGTGCGCTCTTTCACCGTGGCATCGCGCGGCTGGACAGCGGGCGCATGGACGACGCGCGCGCCGACCTCGAGCGTTGCCTGCGGCTCGGCGAGGCCAACTTCGGCGTGCGCCACCGCTTCGCCGTGGCCGCGCGGGAAAAGCTGGCCTTCCTCGAGCTGGAGCTGGGGCACTACGACCGGTCGCTCGAGATCGCGCGGGAGGGCCTGGCCCTGCCCGTGGGCGAGGATCCGACCTGGGATGCGCTTCGCCGCCTGCGCCTGCGCACCGTCATCGGCCAGACGCTGACCACGATGGGACGCTATCCCGAGGCGGAGGCGACCTTCGCGCGCCTGCTCGCCGATGCGCCCGGCGTGCCTGCGTTCAGCGTCGCCGACCAGATGGTGGTGCGCCTGCAGCTCGCACGGGCCTACCACTACGACGGCGACGAGCGGGAGGCACTGCGCCAGACGCGCGCGCTCGTGCCGGACATGGAGCGCGTGCTGGGGCCGCACCACCTCATCACGCGGGTCGGCCGCCAGGTGATGAGCCAGGCCTTGGCGGCGCTCGGTCGCTACGACGAGGCCATCGCCGTGCAGCAGGTCAACCTCGAAGGCCTGCCGGAGTCCGGCCTCTCCACGGCGAACGACCTGGCCTCGCTGGCGGTCAACGAGCGCAAGGCGGGGCGGTTCGAAGCGGCCCGCGCCGTCGCCGCCCGGGCGCTGGCGATCCTGGAGGCGCCCGAAGGCGAACCCCGGCGGCGCGAGACGGCCCGGCGCACGCTCGGCGAAGCCGAACTCGGCCTGGGCCATGTCGAGGCCGGCACGCAGCTGATCGAGACGGTGCGCGCCCACGGCACGCACATCAAGGGCTACGTGCAGTCGTCCGACGAGGGGGCCACGCTGGAGTCGCTCGCCGTGGCGCATCGCCTGGCCGGTGACTGGGACGGTGCACAGGCGCTGCTGGACCAGGCCTGCCTTGCCTATCGGCATTCCAACCGCGCGGCGTCGGCCGCGGTGCTGCGCTGCGACGTCCAGCAGCAATGGGTGCAGGCGATGCGCGCGCCCGGGTCCGACGCGGCGCGCAAGGCGTTCTCGGACGCTGGTGACCGCTATGGGGCGATCCTGCCCGTCGACCACGTGGGCCGGGCCGACCTGCAGTTGATGCAGTCGGCGCTCGACGAACGAGCGCATCGCGCCGGCAGCGTGGACAAGCCCGCGGCCATCGCGGCGTGGCAGCGCGTCGTGAAGTCGCCGTGGCCCGGACACCTGGTGTTCCTGCACTGATCCCTGCGCGGCCGAAGCGCTCGGCGGCGTCGCCACCTTGCCACCGAGGCTGGGCCTGGCGGACGCAGAGGCGGTCGGTCAGCCGCCGCGCGGGTCGGGCCGCACGCCGCGCGAGTGGCGCTGAAGGTTCATGGGCGGCCGATCCCCCCGCTTCCAGGCGCGCGAGCGGGGCCGCGACGGCGCGATCAGGCGGCCAGGCGCTCGTCGTCCAGCAAGGCGGCCTGCAGCGTGACGACGGTGGCCTCGCCGGCCTCGGTCAGGCGCAGCGAGCCGGCACTCCAGCGCAGCCAGCCACGGTGCACCAGGCGGTCGATGGTGGCCTCGGGGATGTCGCAGGCGCGGCGGCGGCCGAGGGCGTCGACGGCGGCGAGCAGTGAATCCTGCAGCTCGGGAGCGATCTTGGCGGCGGTGGGAGTGGCGGTCGTCATGGGTCGTTCCTTGTTGGTGACGGAACGATAGCCACGCGGCCCGGGGGGCGCAGTCGGTGCGGGCAGCGTCGTCGTGTAGGACTTCGCTGACTCGACCGTGGGGGCGACGGCTTCAATCGGCCTCGGCGCCCGACTCGCGTGCCGCCTTCATCGCCGCTTCCCAGGTGCGCCTGGGCAGGTGTCCGCGCAGGCGCTCGATCAGCAGGTCGGCGACCTCGTCGTCGATCTTGTGCCCCAGGTGCGGGATGACGTCGGCGGTGATGTCGGCACCGATGGCCACCAGGTAGTGCGCGGCCTCCACGGTATGGCCATAGGGAATCACCGGGTCGAGCTTGCCGTGGAACATGTGCAGCGTGGCGTCCGGGTTGGGCGCCTCGGGCAGCTTCGCGAAGCGGCCCGCGATCGAGACGACGCGGCCCGCGATGGCGGGGCGGTCGCGCGTGGACTCGAGCGCCATGATGCCGCCCTGCGAGAAGCCGATCAGCGCTACGGCGTCGCGCGCGACGCCGGCCTCCTGCTGCCACCGGGCCACGGCCGCGTCGAACGCCGGGAGGGCGGCCTCGACGCGCGCGGGGCGGTTCTCCTCGCTGATGTCCAGCACCGGAAACCACTGGCGCCCCTCGTCATTGCCCGGAGGGGCGGGCGCCGCCACGCTGACGACGAACGCTTCCGGGAATTCCTCGGCCAGCACGCGGCCCAGCGGTACCAGGTCCAGCGCGGTGGCGCCCACGCCGTGGAACAGCAGCATCAGTTGCTGGGCCTGGCCTTCGGGGCGGGCGACGATGACGGAGTCGGACATGGCGGTTCCTCGTGCTTCGGCTTTCGAGCGGAATTGGATCACGCCGGCACGCGGCGCGCCTGGGGAATGTCAGCCCCCTCGCTCCTCGCGTCGCTGCCCCCCGAGGGGGAGCTCGGGTCCGCGCGGGCCCTCGCCTTCCGAGGATTCGCGCGCCCGCGCGTGATGCGCGAGCGCGGCGGCGCGCAGGCGATCGAAGAACTCGCCGGCCATGCGGCGCGCGGCCAGGTCGATGGCGGGGGCGCCCAGGGCGCCCAGGAGGCCGTCCACCTCGACGCCGATGTCGGCCTGCAGCGTGGTCGCGCCTGCCTCGTCCGCCTGGAGCAGCAGGGCGGCCTCGCCGGCGCCGCTGGCGGCCGCGGTGCGGGTCTCGAAGCGCAGCGTGCAGGCGTGTGGGGCGTCGACGTCGCGGCGCACGATGTACAGCGTGAAGCGCGAGGTGACCAGGCCCAGCGGCACGGCCATCTCGCCGACGAATTCGTCGGGCGCGATCTCGACCAGCGACTCGCAGCCGGGCAGCGCGTCGGACAGCACCGCGAGGTCGTTCAGCGCCTCCCACGCGGCGCGCAGGGGCACGGGCAGGAGATGGCGTTCGCGCAGGCGCATGGCCGCAGCGTACGCCAGTGGCGGCCGCGCGCGTGTCGGCGGATCGCCCGACCCGGCTGATGCGGTTGGCGGCCCGCCGGGGTCAGACGCCGGTGGCGGCGAACTGGGCGTGCACGTCCTCGCACCAGGTCTCGAGGTCGGCCTCGGTCAGGCCGAGCGCGGCCAGCGCGATCGCGCCGCCCTTGCTCCACTCGATGTGGCGGTTCAGGCCCTGGTAGCGCTGGATGATGGTCTCGCAGACCAGGCCGAGGGCGACGAGTTCGCGCACCTGCGGCGGCATCGGACCCATCCACGAGCTGTATTCGTGGTGCAGGCGCGTGGCCAGCACCGCCGTCTGCGACACGCCCCAGGTGCGTGCGGTGAGCGCCCCCACGAGCGCATGGTCGACGCCGTGGATGGACTGCTCCAGCGCCGTGATGCTGCCCTCGTGCACGTTGCACTTCTCCAGCGTGGCGACGTAGCCGCCCTTGCCGGGGAAGCGCTGCAGCAGGATGGCGATGCCCAGCTCGACGAACAGGCCGTACGTGTGGGCCAGCGCCGGCGGCACGACGCGGCGCGTGCGCGCGAGGTAGGTCATGGCGCGCGAGCGCTTGGCCGACACGTCCCAGAAGCGCACGAAGCCCGGGCCGTCGGACGGCAGCAGCTTGCGCAGCACGATCTCGGTGAAGATGGCCTGGCACTGGGCGAAGCCCAGCAGCTGGAAGGCCTGGTCGACGGTCTCGCAGCGGCGGCTCAGGCCCATCAGCGGCGAGTTGGCGTATTTCAGCAGCGCGGCGGACAGCGCCACGTCGGAGCCGGCGATGTCGGCCACGCGCTTGAGCGAGGGGTCGTCGCGCTCGAGCTCCTGCTGCAGGTCGACCAGCAGCTGGGGGCGCGCGGGGATGCCGACGTCGCGAACCAGCGCCTGGAGCGCCTTGCCATCGAGCTCGGTGAGGGCGAGCAGTTGGTCACCGCCCATTTCGGGCAACGAGGTGAGGGCCGAGGCATCCATGCGCGAGAGTTCCCTGTTGTTTGGTCCGTCTCGTTGTCTACGACCGATCTGCGTGAAAGTTGATAGCGGCGGGCGGCCGTTACACGGCGGTTTGTATCAATCCGCATCGACCGCGGCACGGATCTGGGCCAGGGCGCCGGGATCGTCCAGCGTGGTGAGGTCGCCCGGATCGCGGCCTTCGCACAGCGCCTGGATGGTGCGGCGCAGCAGCTTGCCGGAGCGCGTCTTGGGCAGGCCCGTGACGAATCGCACGCGCGCCGGCCGCGCCACGGCGCCGAGGGTGTCGTCCACGCGCTTCATCACCTCGGCCTCCAGCGCCTTGGCGAGCGCGGCCGTCGCCGCGCGCGCGGGGTCGCGCAGCACGGCGAACGCCACCGCCACCTGGCCCTTGAGCGCATCGGCCACGCCCACCACGGCCACTTCGGCGATGGCCGGATGGCCGGAGATGCTCTCCTCGATCTCGCGCGTGCCCAGGCGGTGGCCGGCCACGTTGATGACGTCGTCGGTGCGGCCCAGGATGAAGAAGTAGCCGTCCTCGTCGCGGACGGCCCAGTCGAAGGTCGAATAGAGCTGTTGGCCAGGAATGCTGCGCCAGTACGTGTTCACGAAGCGCTCGTCGTCGCCCCACACCGTCTGCATGCAGCCAGGCGGCAGCGGGTAGCGCAGTGCCAGCACCCCCTTCTGGCCGGCGCCGGGCAGCGCCTCGCCGGTGTGTTCGTCCAGCAGCACGACGCCATAGCCGTAGACCGCCTTGCCGGGCGAGCCGAGCCGCGTCCGGGCGGGCTCCACGCCCGAGAGCAGCGTCAGGATGGGCCAGCCGGTCTCGGTCTGCCAGTAGTTGTCGATGACGGGCTTGCCGATGCCGTGCGTGATCCATTCCGCGGTGGGCGCGTCCAGCGGCTCGCCGGCGAGGAACAGGGCGCGCAGCGACGACAGGTCGTGGCGCCCGAGCAGCGCCGGGTCCTGCTTCTTGAGCACGCGGATCGCGGTCGGCGACGAGAACATCACCGACACCTTGTACTTCTCCACCAGCCGCCACCAGATGCCGCCGTCGGGCTGCCCGCCCAGCCCCTGCGTGGGCAGGCCCTCGTACATCAGCGTGGCCATCCCGGCGATCAGCGGGCCGTAGACGATGTAGCTGTGGCCCACCACCCAGCCGATGTCGCTGGTGCAGAAGTACGTTTCCCCGGGACGACCGTCGAAGATCAGCGGGATCGAGGCCGCCAGCGCGACGGCGTAGCCGCCGGTGTCGCGCTGCACGCCCTTGGGCCGGCCCGTGGTGCCGGAGGTGTAGAGGGTGTAGCTGGTGTGGGTGGCGTCGACCCAGGTGCAGGGCACCTGCGCGTCGGCGTGGCGCGCGCGCAGCTCGGCCCAGGCGACGTCGCGGCCGTCGACGTGCGCCGCCGGCGCGAGGCCTCGGTCGACCATCACCACATGCGCCGGCTTGTGCGCCGCCTGCTCGATGGCGGCGTCCAGCAGCGGCTTGTACGGGATCACCTTGCCGCCGCGCGAGCCGGCGTCGGCGCTGACGATCAAGGTGGGACGCGCATCGTCGATGCGCGCGGCCAGGCTCGCGCTGGCGAAGCCGCCGAACACCACCGAGTGGATCGCGCCGAGACGCGCGCAGGCCAGCATCGCGAACGCCGCCTCGGGGATCATCGGCATGTACAGCAGCACGCGATCGCCCTGGCGCACGCCGAGCGCCTGCAGCGCCGCGGCCATCGTCATCACCTCGCGCAGGAGCTGCGAGGTCGTCCACGTGCGCTCCTGGTCGACCTCGGTCGAGACCCACACGAGCGCAGGCCGCTCCGGATCGGCCGCGGCATGGCGGTCGACCGCGTTGTGGCACAGGTTGGTCAGCCCGCCCGGGAACCAGTGCACGAACGGCGGGTTCGAGGTGTCGCACACGCGATCGAACGGCCGCTGCCAGTCGATGCGGCGGGCCTGTTCGGCCCAGAAGGCATCGGGGTCGGCGAGCGATTGGCCGATGAGCTCGGCGGCGGTCGTGGCCATGCTGTCTCCGAAATCGTTGGTGGATGTCCGGGCCCGTGGCGGCATTCTGCGCGCAGGGACGGCGCCGCATCTTGCGCGGCGACAACGAGTCTGGGCGCCGGAGCTGACAGCAACTTTTCGGTGGCCGGTCCGCCGCAGCGCGTTCAGGCGACTGGCGCGGGTGGGCACGACGTCGCGGTCATGCTGGCCCGGCGCCGCTGTCCAGGAAGCCGATGACCTCGACCACGCGCCCGGCGTCGTCCAGCCGCGCGACATCGGTGCCGCCGGCCACCGGGGCGCCGCCGGCCGGTCCCAGCGACCACGAGAAGCGCGCGAACGGCCCATGCCCGTCGGCCTGGCCGCGCGCCGTGAACACGAGGCCGGGGAACTGCGTGCGCGCCGAGGCGATCATGCGGGCGATGCCGTCGTGGCCCTCGCCGGACATCAGCGGGTCGGCGTAGCGCCCCTGCGGGCTCCACAATGCGGCGACCAGCGCCCGGCGGCGGGCGTCGTCGGCCTCGTTCCAGGTCGCGAGATAGCGGTCGGCGATGGCGTGCGGGGTGGCGGTGAGGGTCATGTCCGGCTCCTTGTTGACGAATCGCGAAGCTGCGATGGACGTCATCCTCGGGAGCGCTGCGCACGGCGTCCATTACCTGCCAGGTCATGGGGCGCGCGACGGGCCGGCGCTATCCTGCCGTCATGACATCGACCGCCCTGTCACCCCGCGCCGGCGCCGGCGACGTGCTCCGCGACTGGCGCCAGCGGCGCCGCCTCAGCCAGCTCGAGCTCGCGGGCGAGGCGGACATCTCCACGCGCCACCTCAGTTTCATCGAGACCGGCCGCGCGCAGCCCAGCCGCAGCATGCTGCTGCGCCTCGCCGAGCGCCTGGACATGCCGCTGCGCGCCCGCAACGAGCTGCTCAACGCCGCCGGCTTCGCGGCGCTGTACGCCGAGCGGCCGCTCGATGCGCCGGAGATGTCGATGGCCCGCCGCACGATCGAGGCGGTGCTGGCCGCCCATGCGCCGTTCCCCGCGCTGGCGGTCGACCGCCACTGGACGCTCGTGGCGAGCAACGCCGCGGTGGGCGCGCTGCTGCGCGGGGTGTCGGCGGAGCTGCTGCAGGGCGCGGTCAACGTGCTGCGCCTGAGCCTGCACCCCGAGGGCCTCGCGCCGCGCATCGTCAACCTGGCCGAATGGCGCGCGCACCTGCTGGCGCGCCTGCAGCAACAGGTCGACCGCTCGGGCGACGCGCAGCTCGTCGCGCTGCACGCCGAGCTCGCCGGCTACCCGGCGCGCGACGGCGACGCGCCCGTGCACGACTTCAACGGCATCGCCGTGCCGCTGCGCCTGCGCGTGGACGGCCTGGACGCACCGCTGTCACTGATCAGCACCACCACGGTGTTCGGCACGCCGGTGGACGTGACGCTGTCGGAGCTCGCGCTCGAGTGTTTCTATCCGGCCGACGAGGCCACCCGCGAGGCGTTGCAGCGGCTGGCCTGATCAGGGCGCCGGCGGGGCGGGATGCTCGCCGCGCAGCGAGATCCAGGCGAGCGCCCACGTCAGTGCCGCCACCACGGCGATGCCCACCAGCATCGGCCTTGCACTGCCGTCGCTGACGGCCCCCATCAACGCGATCACCAGCGCACCGGCCACCATCTGGATCATGCCCATGAGCGCGGACGCGGCCCCGGCGATCTCGCCGTGGTGGTCGAGCGCCATCACCGACGTCGTCGGGATCACGAGACCCAGGAAACCGAAGCCCACCATCAGCACGGCGATCATCGTGGCGAGCTGCGTCGCGCCCGCCAGGTGCAGCACGGCGCCCGCGACCATCGCCAGCGCGAAGCCGGCCACGGCCACCGTGACGACGCGCCGCAGCCCGTGGCGATGCGTCAGCCGGCCCGTCAGCTGCGAGACGCCGATGAACGACGCCGCATTGGCCGCGAACGCCAGCCCGTACTGGCGCGGCGTCAGCCCGTACTGCTCGATCAGGACGAAGGACGAGTTCGACAGGTAGATGAAGAAGGCCGCGACGCCCAGCGACGCCACGCCGGTCATGCCCATGAAGTGCGGGTCGCGCAGCAGCAGCCAGAACGCGCGCAGCGTCGAGCCCAGGCCGCTGCCGTGGCGCTCGGCCGGCGGGCGCGTCTCCTCGAGCGCGAACGCCACCAGGCCCAGGCCCAGCACGCCGATCGCGCCCACCGTCCAGAACACAGCGGGCCAGCCCGCGGCCTCCACGATGAAGCTGCCGGCCAGCGGCGCGAGGATGGGGCTCACGCTGAACACGAGCATCAGCAGCGACATCAGCCGCGTGGCCTCGGCGCCCGTGTGCAGGTCGCGCACGACGGCGCGCGTGATGACGTTGGGCGCGCCGCCGCCCAGGCCCTGCACGAAGCGGAACGCGATCAGCGTGCCGATGTCGGGCGCCAGCGCGCAGCCCACGCTGCCCGCGACGAACAGCGCGATGCCGGCGTACAGCGGCGCCTTGCGGCCGAACATGTCGGACGCCGGCCCGTACAGCACCTGGCTGAGCGCGAACGACAGGAAGAACACGGTCAGGCTCAGCTGAACGGTGTGCGTGTCGGCCTGCAGCGCGCGGCCGATGGCCGGCAGCGAGGGCAGGTACATGTCGATCGCGAACGGGCCGATGGCCGAGAGCAGGCCCAGCACCAGGGCCAGCCGCAGGAAGGAGTGCTTCATTGGAATCGCGGGGAATGGGACGCGAAGTATAGGGACGGCGACAATCCGGTCTCCATGGCCGACCCCCTCAAGACGCTCGCCGACCTGCGCGCCGGTCGCCTCGCCGGCGCCACGCACCTCGACCTGCGCCACTGCGGCCTCGAGGATTTCCCGCGCGAGATCTTCGCGCTCGCCGACACGCTCGTGGCGCTGGACCTGTCGTCCAACCGCCTGCGCGCGCTGCCCGACGACCTGCCGCGGCTGCACGCGCTGCGCACGCTGTTCTGCTCGTTCAACCCGTTCGAGACGCTGCCGGCCGTGCTCGGGCGCTGCGAGGGGCTGGACATCGTCGGCTTCAAGGCCAATGCGATCACCCAGGTGCCGGCCCGATCGATTCCCGCGAGCCTGCGCTGGCTGATCCTGAGCGACAACCGCATCGAGGCGATGCCCGAGACGCTCGGCGACTGCGGCCGCCTGATGAAGCTGGCGCTGGCGGGCAACCGGCTGGCGCGACTGCCGCAAGGCATCGCACGCTGCGAGCGGCTGGAGCTGCTGCGGCTGTCGGCCAACCGCTTCGAGCGCCTCGAGGACGCGCTGCCCGACGGCCTGCTCGCGCTGCCGCGGCTGACCTGGCTGGCCTATGCGGGCAACCCGTTCAACGTGGCGCAGGAGGCGCGCGCGCTCGCGGCGACGCCGATCGCGCACATTCCGTGGCACGAGTTGCAGGTCGGCGAGCTGCTGGGCGAAGGCGCGTCGGGGCACATCTGGTCGGCGCGCTGGCATCCGCCCGCGGGGGGCGATCGCGCCGTCGCCGTCAAGCTGTTCAAGGGCGCGGTGACCAGCGACGGCCTGCCCGGCAGCGAGATGGCCGCGTGCATCGCCGCCGACGTCCACGCGCACGTGATCGGGGTCGAGGGACGCATCGACGGCCATCCGCAGGGCACGCAGGGCCTGGTGATGGGCCTGATCCCGCCGCAGTACCGCAGCCTGGCGGGCCCGCCGAGCCTGGCCAGCTGCACGCGCGACGTCTATGCGCCCGATGCGCGCTTCACGCCCGCGCAGGCCCGCGCGATCGCGCGCGGCGCGGGGGACGCGCTCGCGCACCTGCATGCGCAGGGGCTGATGCATGGGGATTTCTACGCCCACAACCTGCTGGTCGACGACCAGGCGCACGCGCTGCTGGGCGACTTCGGCGCCGCGTCGTTCCTGCCCGGGGACGACGGTGCCCGCGCCGAGGCGTTGATGCGCATCGACCGCCGCGCGCTGGACGTGCTGGTCGACGAACTGGCGCAGCGCACCGCCTGACGCCGCGGGGGATCGGTGCCAGGCACCGCCCGGAGAGGCTTCGGCGCTGCGCCGGCGAGGTCGGCTGGGCGAGGCCCGGCACCGCGGGGGAGGCTCCTGCGGCCGAAGGTGCCGGGCATGCGGTGCCCGGCGGTGCCTGGCACCGCCGCGGCCTGGATGCCGTGAAACGCCGCGACGGTGCCGGGCGGTGCCTGGCACC
>JBJMWE010000454.1:0-2335 GCA_045810285.1 Vitreoscilla sp.
CACGAAGCCGCCGCCGGCGACCAGGCCCAGCATCATGCCGGCGATCAGGATCTGCGCGGAGGCGGCGCCGCCGGCGAACACGGGCCACGGCAGCACGGCCCACAGCGCGGCGAGGGCGCCGGCCTGCAGCGTCGCCTTGCGCACCACCGTCGGGCCGACCCGCGTGGGCACCTTGCGGCGATGGCGCCACCAGCCGGCCAGGCCGAACAGGCACAGCGCGCAGATGGCGCCGCACCAGCTCCAGCGCAGCCACGGGGCGACGGCCGCCGGCAGCGTCCAGGCGAGCAGCACGGCGCTGAGCATGTTGCAACCCATCAACCACGGCGACACGAAGGTCACCCACTGCACGAGGCGCGCGCGGATCTCGGCGGATTCGGTGTCGCGATCCTGGTAGACCTGCATCAGGCGGCGCCACGTCGCCCACTCGGCCTGCGGCAGGGGGCGCGGCGTCGAGGACGTCGAGTCGGGCTGGGGACGGGGCACGCGGGGTCTCGGCATGGCGGGGATTCCTTCGGGTATCGACCCACCCCCGCCGAACTTGACCTGATCAGGCTCCCGCATGCACGAAAAGTCTCACTGCACGGCCGATCAGGGCGATCGTGCGCACGCGGGCCTCGCAGGCCTTGCATGCCGCGCTGGCTATGATGGCCGCCGCCGCGCTCGACGGCCTCGCTCGATATGGACATGCCCATCGATCCCCATCCCAGCCGCATCGCCATCGTCGGCGGCGGCGTGGCCGGCTGCGCCGCGGCGATCCTGCTGCGCGCGCAGGGCCACGAGGTCACGCTGTTCGAGGCCGTGGCCGACCCGCGGCCCGTCGGTGCCGGCCTGCTGCTGCAGCCCACGGGCCAGGCGATCCTGCGGCGCCTCGGGCTGCTCGACGAGGTGCTGGCGCACGGCGCGCCGGTGCAGCGGCTGTTCGGCGACAACGCGCGCGGACGCACCGTGCTCGATCTCGACTACGGGCGCTTCGCGCCGGGCTGCTTCGGGCTGGGAATCCAGCGCGGCACGCTGTTCGGCCTGCTGTGGCGGCGCATGCTGGCGGCGGGCACCACGGTGCGCCTGGCGACGTCCGTCGAGGGCTTCGCGCAGGACGACGCGGGCGTGTCGCTGGCCGGTGCCGGCGGCGTCGAACTCGGCCGCTTCGACGCGCTGATCCTGGCCAACGGCAGCTTCTCGACGCTGCGCGCCGGCATGCAGGTGCAGCAGGCGCAGGCACCGTTCCCCTGGGGTGCGCTGTGGGCGGTGCTGCCGGCCCCACCCGGCTTCGCGCCGGTGGAACTGCGCCAGCGCTTCCGCTCGGCACGCGAGATGGTGGGCCTGATGCCGGTGGGCCGCGCACTCGACGCGCCCACTGGCGAGCCGCGCGGCATCAACTTCTTCTGGAGCCTGCCGCTGGCGGACGTCCCCGCATGGCAGGCCGGCGGACTGCCGGCGTGGAAGGCGCGCGTCGAGGCGCTGATGCCCATGAGCGCGCCGCTGCTCGAATCGATCACGGCGCCCGGGCAGCTGCGCGTCGCGCGCTATGCGGACGTCTCGATGCAACGCTGGCACGACCGCCGCGTGCTGGCCATCGGCGACGCCGCGCACGGCATGAGCCCGCAGCTGGGCCAGGGCGCGAACATGGCGCTGATCGACGCCTGGGTGCTGGCGCATTGCGTGCGCACGGCGCGCACGCCGCGCGGCGTCGCGTGGAACGACGCGTTCGCGGGCTGGTCGGACGAACGCCGGCCGCACCTGCGCTTCTACCAGCGCTCCAGCGTCGCGCTGACACCGCTGTTCCAGTCGCACGGCCGCGTCGCGCCGCTGCTGCGCGACCTGTTCTTCGGGCGGCCGGGTCGGTGGTCGTGGGTGCACCAGCACTCGGTGGCGGCGCTGGCAGGCCTGAAGACGGGGTGGCTGTCGGGCCGGATCGACCTGGCGCGCTACGACCCGCCCGCCGCCGCGCCGCCGTAAGCGACGCCCGGAGGTGCCGGCAGCTACGGCAGCAGCGGCCCCCGGAGGTGCCTGGCATCGCCCAGCCGACCTCGCCGGCGCAGCGCCGGAGTCTCTCCGGGCGATGCCTGGCACCGATCCCCGCAGCCTCGTTCGATCGGTGCCAGGCACCGCCCGGCACCGTCGCGGCGTTTCACGGCATCCAGGCCGCGGCGGTGCCAGGCACCTCCGGTCGCGGCATGCCATGCGCCTTCGGCCGCAGCAGCCCCGGAGGTGCCTGGCATCGCCCAGCCGACCTCGCCGGCGCAGCGCCGAAGTCTCTCCGGGCGGTGCCTGGCACCGATCCCCGCAGCCTCGTTCGATCGGTGCCAGGCACCGCCCGGCACCGTCGCGGCGTTTC
>JBJMWE010000455.1:0-17438 GCA_045810285.1 Vitreoscilla sp.
CCCCTTCCTCCTCGCGAGCCAAGTGGATGTGATCGTCGGGAACGAGGAGGGCGATCCAGCACTACTTCTCCCCGTCGGCCCTATCGTCGGCGAGCACGAAGCCATCCAAGTCTCACCGATTGGCCTCAATCTAAAGTGGGAATGCACCCCGTCCCGTGCCCGCGAGTGCTCTCGATTGGCCCCGTAGCGCCTCACGTAGTCGGAACAGGCGCCGAGGTGGTCGGCGCACCTCCTGTCATCGGTTTGAAGCCCCTCCTGCAATGTCCGGTCTTGGGCATCGCGATCGATCATGTGAACTTCGCCTTTGGGTCGGAAGCGGAAGTTGACCCGCTTACGTGCCATGCCAGCGGTGCCGTGCGCCTGAACTTCGGCCAAGGCTGCGAGTGGGCCTGTCCGGGGCGTCCTTCGGAGTCGGGCGGCGATCGCCGGACGGGCGTCCGGGCGACGTTCGGCGCAAGCACGGAATCGGGTCGGTCCGGTGCTTCCGGAGGCGTGAAAAAAATGTTTTGTCCAGCTGCCCGATTCCGCAGCAGTCCGCTTGACACCCTGTATCCATGCGGCCTGGAGAGCATTTCCCCAGACCGCTCCCCAGAGTTGTCCACAGTTGCCGTGGATAGCCTGGACAGGGCTTCCCGACCTGGATTTCCGCCCCGGATGTCAACGGGAAAAAGTTTGCGTCGCGCTGCCCCATTCCTCAGCAGTTCGCTTGACACCCAGCATCCATGCGGCCTGGCGGATGCTTCCCAAGGGCGCTCCCCAGAGTTGTCCACAGTTGCCGTGGACAGGTGGCCGGACGCGACCAACTGACCGGGAAAACCCTCTCTACTCGACGCTTGACCCCCACCGCCCCGGCGTACCTTTGGAACCCTGAGAGAGGAATCATCATGACCATCGCCGCCACCCCCAGCCCGCTGCACGGCAAGCACATGCCCGACATGTCGATCGCCTGGGAGGCGCCGCCGTCGCTGCAGCACCTGGTCGTGCGCAACGACGACGCGGGCGCGGTCCCCACGTGGGCCGAGACGATGCCGGTGACGCTCGAGGCGATGAGCGCCCCCGCGGTGTTCCGCGAGCCGCTGGAAGGCCTGTCGGTGCGCGACATCGACGAGCCCGAGATCTTCAACGTCTTCTTCGGCGCCAGCCCCGCGCCCCTGCGGCGCGCCGCCTGAAGCGCCGGCGCTCAGCCGACGCGAGGATCGAGCACGTCGCGCAGCGCGTCGCCGATCGCGCTCAGCGAATAGACCAGCAGGAACATCGCGGTCACGGTGCCCACGAGCGGGCCCCAGATGTCGTTGACCATGTCCTGCGCCGCGCCCGCGATCAGCAGGCCCCAGCTGGCGCCGTCCTGGATGCCCAGCCCCAGGTAGGTGAGGATCACCTCGCCCTTGACCGCCGCCAGCAGCACCAGCGTGGCCGTGACGATCGTCACGTGCACGACGTTGGGCAGGATCTCCGAGAACATCACGCGCCCCGCGCCCGCGCCCACGCTGCGCGCGGCCAGGACGTAGTCGCTGTCCTGGTGCTTGAGCACCTCGCCGCGCACCAGCCGCATGATGCCGACCCAGCTCGTGGCCGCGATCGCCACGCACATCGACGCGAGCCCCTTGCCCATGGCGTACGAGATGGCGGTGATCAGCAGGATGTCGGGCACCGACACCACCACCGAGTAGACCCAGTTGACGACGGCGTCGACCCAGCCGCCGAAGTAGCCCGCGACCAGGCCGAGCGCGGTGCCGAAGGGCACGGCCAGCGCGGTGGTGGCCAGGCCGATCGTGACGGCCGTCTGCGCACCGGCGAGCACGCGCCACAGCACCGAGCGGCCCAGCAGGTCGGTGCCCAGCAACGTGGCCGGATGCCAGGCGGGCGGTTCCTGCGCCCCGCCGACGGCGGCCTCGGCATCGGGCAGCAGGTGCAGCCAGCCGCAGGTCGCCACCAGCAGGTACAGCGCGACGACCACCAGGCAGGCGCGGGTGTGCGGCCGCCCCCACAACGCCGCCAGCGCCTCGCGCGCGGCCGAGCGCGGGGGAACGATCGATGCCGACGCGGCGCCCATCAGGCGAGCTCCGGCCGGAGGACTTCGGTGCAAGCGTCTTCGGGCAGCCGGGCGACGCTCATGACAGCCGCACCCGCGGATCCGCGACCGCGTACAGCAGGTCGTTGAGCAGGTTGAACGCCACCAGCGCCAGCGCGCCCAGCACGGTGACGGCCTTCAGGATCGGCAGGTCGCCGCGCGAGAGCGCGTCGATCGTGAGGTTGCCGATGCCCGGGATCGAGAAGAAGCGCTCCATCAGGAACGAGCCCAGGATCAGGAACGGGATCGTCGTGACGTTCTGCGTGATGATGGGGATCCACGCGTTGGGCAGCACGTGGCGCAGCAGCACGCGCCCTTCGCTGGCGCCCTTGGCGCGTGCCGTGCGAACCCAGTCGGCGTTCATGTCGGCCAGGAACAGGGCGCGGTACAGGCGGATGTCCGGCCCCATCAGCAGGAGCAGCTGGATCAGCCACGGCAGCCCGAGGTACTTCACCGCGGACCAGCCGCCCTCGTAGCCGTTGATCGGGAACCAGTCGAGCTTGAACGCCAGCAGGTACTGCAGCGCCAGCACGTAGACGAGCGCCGACACGCTCATCGCCGCGATGAACAGTGCGCGCGCCGCCTTGTCGACGAGGCCGTCGCGGTGGCGCGCGATGAACAGCGCGATGGCGACGTTGACGATGCCGCCGAACACGAACGGCGGCATCGTCACCGACAGGCTCACGAGCGCACCGGCCTTCAGCTGCGTGCCGAGGTCGTCGCCGGTGACGAAGGACGTGCCGTAGTCGAAGGTGACGATCTGGCGCAGGAAGTCGAGGAACTGCAGCGGCAGCGGCTTGTCCAGGCCCCATTGATGGCGCAGGTTGGCCATGGCCTCGGCGGTCGCGTGGTTGCCGAGCGCGGTGCGCACCGGGTCGGAGCCGAAGGCGTTGAACAGCAGGAAGGTCAGCAGCGCCACGCCGAACACGGTCGGGATGGCCTGCAGCAGCCGGCGGAGGACGTACGCGCCCATCAGCGGCGGCCCCGCGTCGTCACTGCACGCCCCTTCGCTTGCGCGCCATGTCCACGCTCAGGTACATGTGCTCCTGGATCAGCAGGTTGCGCTTGAAGTTGCCGACCCAGTTCTGCGTGATGCCGAACTTCAGCGGGTCGAACAGCACGATCAGGGGCACGTCCTCGGCGATCAGCGCGTTCATGGTGCGCATCTGCGCCAGGCGCTCGGGGCCATTGGCCATGAAGCGCATGGCCTGGTAGGCCTTGTCGTAGGCCGGGTTGGCATAGCCCGTCCAGTTGCTGGCCGGCGGCGCATTGGGGCCGTACAGCAGCTGGTAGAAGTCCTCTGCATCGGGATAGTCGGCCTCCCAGCCGAACGACGCGAGCTGGAAGTTGCCGTTCTCGGCGGCCTTCGTGAAGGTCGGCTGGTCCATGAAGACGCCCTTGGCCTGCACGCCGATGGCGGCCAGCTGCGCCTTGAGCAGGTCGAACTCGTTGTGCGCGGCCACGTGCGTCTGGAAGAAGCTGATGGTCAGCGGCGGCAGGCCCTTGCCGTCGGGGTAGCCGGCCTGCGCCAACAGCTTCCTGGCCAGCGCGAGATCGTGCGGATGCCCGGCGGCACCGGTCTCGCGCTCGTTGCCGGGGATGTCCCAGGGCACCAGGCTGTTCAACGCGCGACCGCGGCCGTTCCACAGCACGTCGACGACGGCCTGCGCGTCGAACGCGGCGGCGAGCGCCTGGCGCAGCAGCTTGTTGCGGCCCAGGACGGGATCGCGCATGTTGACCAGCAGGTAGTCGGTCTCGAGGCTGGGCACGTCGTGGATCGCGAACCTGCCCGCGAATTCGGGCGCCAGCCGGAACGTGCCGCCGGGATCGCGTCGCACCATCTTCGTGAAGTTGGCGCGGTCCATCGGGCGCCAGTCCAGCTCGCCGCGCAGGAACTTCAGCGCCGCGGGCTGCAGCTCCTCGATCAGCGGCATCTCGAGTTCGTCGACCAGCGGCAGGCGCTTGCCGGCGTCCTTGAGCAAGCCCCTGGCCGCGTCGCCCGGCTCGCCCACCGTGGGGTACGTGCGGTAGTAGTTCGGGTTGCGCTCCAGCCGGATCACGCCCTTGCGATCGACCGCCTGCATGGCCATGAACGGGCCGGTGCCCACCGGGTTCAATGCGAAGCGCTCCTTGTAGAACTGCACGGCCTCGCGGGGCACGATCGCGGTCGGTGCCATCGTCAGCGCGTACAGGAACAGCGCGTTCTCGTGCGTGAGCCGGATCGTGAAGGTGCTGGCGTCGACCTTGTGCAGGCCGGCCACGTCGCGCGACGTGAGGTCGGCCGAAGGCCCGGCCTTCACCGTGGCCGCGCGGTAGTCGTCCAGGCCGACGACGGCGCCCTGCATCGCGAACCAGCTCTTGGAGTTGATGTTGCCGTCGGCGTAGCGCTTGAGCGAGTACAGCACGTCGTCGCTGGTGAGCTCGCGGCCCTTGCCGCCGGGAAAGCAGGCGTTGTCGACGAAGCGCACGCCCTTGCGCAGGTGGAACGTCAGCGTGAGCTTGTCGGCCGAGAGCGTGGGCATGGCCTCGAGCAGGTCGGCCTCGAGCTTGTAGGGCCGCTCCAGGTAGGAATAGCTGACCAGGAGACTGTAGACCTGCTTGACGACCTGGTCCTCCGTCTGCCCGAACCCGCGCGGCGGATCCAGCGACTCGAACTGCGAGATGCGCGGCACCGTCAGCACCGACTTGTCCTGCGCGGGCGCGGACGCAGGTGCCGTGAGCGCGCTCGCGAGCGTCACGCCTGCGAGCGCGCGCGCGAGGGCGGTTGCAAGGCGGCTCATGCTCAGGGCCCCTTCTTCCTGCCCGCCATGTCCACGCGCAGGAACTGCATCTCGGTGGTGAAGACGTTGCGCTTGTAGTTGGCGACCCAGGGCTGCACCGTGTCCACGCGCAGCGATTCGCGCACCGGGATCAGCGGTACTTCGTCGCGCACGATCGCGTCCAGCTCCTTGAACAGCGCGTAGCGCTGCGGGCCGTTGACCATGAAGCGCGAGGCCTCGTAGGCCTTGTCGAAGGCCGGGTCGGCGAACGCGCCGTAGTTGGGGCCGGGCGAGACGTTGCGGCTGTAGAGCATCTGGTAGAAGTCCTCGGCGTCGGGGTAGTCGGCGTAGTAGCTGTAGCTGGCCAGCTGGAAGTTGCCGGAGGCGATCGCCCGGGTGAAGGTGGGCGTGTCGTCGAAGGTGCCCGTCAGCTGCACGCCGATGGCCGCGAGCTGCGCCCTGAACAGGTCGAACTCGTTGCGGGTGGCCGTGTCGCTGGAAGGGAAGCGCATGTGCAGCGGCGGCAGGCCCTTGCCGTCGGGGTAGCCGGCCTGCGCGAGCAGCTTCCTGGCGAGCGCCACGTCGCGCTTGCGCGGCGGCGCGCCGGTGTCGCGCGCGCTGCCGGCGAGCTCCACCGGCACGAGGGTCTGCATCGCGATGCCGCGGCCGTTCCACAGCACGTCGATGTCGGCCTGCGGATCGATCGCCGCGGCGATGGCCTGGCGCAGCGCCTTGTTCTTGCCCACCACCGGGTCGTGCATGTTGACGCTGATGTAGATCGCGTTGCCGCCCGGCTCGATGGCCAGCGTGAACTTGCCGGCGTAGCCATCGGCGGGCTTGAGCGTGCCGTCGGGCGCACGCGCCACCAGCCTGGTGAAGTTCGCGCGATCGAGCTCGCGGCGATCGAGCTCGCCGCGCAGGAACTTCAGCGCGGCGGGTTGCGGCTCCTCGATCAGCGGCAGCTCCAGCACGTCGACCAGCGGCAGCTGGCGGCCCGCGTCCTTCAGCAGCCCCTTCCCGGCGTCACCGGGCGCGCCCACGGCCGGGTACCGGCGGTAGTAGCCGGGGTTGCGCACGAGGCGGATCGTGCCCTTGCGTTCGAGCGCCTGCGTCGCCATGAACGGGCCGGTGCCCACCGGCATGACGCTGAACTTGTCCTTGTACATTCGCACCGCCTCGATGGGCACGATGTCGGTGGGCGACAGCGTCAGCGCATACAGGAACAGCGGGTTCTCGTGCGTGAGCTTGATCGTGAAGGCGTACTTGTCGATCTTGTGGAAGCCGGCGACGTCCATCGTGGAGACGTCGACGCCCGGCCCGGCCTTGGCGGTCGCGGCGCGGAAGTCGTCCAGGCCGACGACCGTGCCCTGCATCGCGAAGAAGCTCTTGTTGTTGACGTTGGCGTCGGCGTAGCGCTTGAGCGAGTACAGCACGTCGTCGCTCGTGAGCTCGCGGCCCTTGCCGCCGGGGAAGCACGGGTTGTCGACGAACCGCACGCCGCGGCGGAGCCTGAACGAGAGCGTGCGCTTGTCGGCATCGAGCGCGGGCATCGCCTCGAGCAGGTCCGGCTCGAGCTTGTAGGGCCGCTCGAGGTACGAGTAGGTCAGCAGCGTGCTGTAGACCTGGCGCAGCACCTGGTCGCTGAAGAAGTCGAACTGGCGGGGTGGGTCGAGGCTGTCGAACTGCGCGACGCGGGCCACGGCCAGCACGGCCGGCTCGGCCGCCGCCGCGGCGACGGACAGGCTCGCGAGCGCGAGCGCGCAAAGGGAGGGACGCGGGGACTTCATGTCGATCCGGATCAGAGGAGATGGCACGCGGCGAGGTGCGTGTCGGTGTCGCCGATGCGGCGCAGCTCGGGCACGCTCTCGCGGCAGCGCGGCTGCGCCAGCGGGCAACGCGCATGGAAGGCGCAACCGGCGGGCGCGCGCAGCGGACTGGGCACCTCGCCCTCCAGTGGACGGCTGGCGCGCTTGCGGCGCGGCACCGGGTCGGGCACCGCCGCGAGCAGCGCCTGCGTGTACGGGTGGCGCGGCGCGGCGAACAGCGCGGCGGCCGGCGCGGTCTCGACGATGCGGCCCAGGTACATCACGGCCACGCGGTCGCAGAGCCATTCGACGACGGACAGATCGTGCGAGATGAACACGTAGCTCAGCGCCAGCCGCTCCTGCAGGTCGACCAGCAGGTTGAGCACCTGCGACTGGATCGACATGTCGAGCGCCGACAGCGGTTCGTCCAGCACCACCACCCGGGGCTGCAGCGCGAGTGCCCGCGCGATGCCCACGCGCTGGCGCTGTCCGCCCGAGAGCTCGTGCGGCCAGCGCTCGAGGTGCTCCGGCGCGAGGCCCACCAGCGACGCCAGCTCGCGGATGCGTGCCTCGTCCACCGGCAGCCCGTGCGCCTCGAACGGCAGCGCGAGCACCTGGCGCACGCGCTTGCGCGGGTTCAGCGAGGCGAACGGATCCTGGAACACGATCTGCACGTCGCGCGTCAGCGCCCGGCGCTCCTCGCGCGAGAGCGCCGCGAGATCGCGCCCCTCGACGCGCAGCGTGCCGGCGTCCGGCTCGACGAGCCCCACCAGTGCGCGGCCCAGCGTCGTCTTGCCGCAGCCCGATTCGCCGACGATGCCCAGCACCTCGCCGGCGTCCAGCCGCAGGTCGACACGATGGACGGCGCGCACGCGCGCCACCTCGCGCCGCAACAGGCCGCCGCGCACGGGGAAGTCGATACTCAGGCCTTGGGCCTGCAACAGCGGCTCGGGCGCGATCACCGGGCGACCCTCCGCCTGGCGGCTGCGGTGTGACCGACGCAGGAGGGAACGCCTTCGGGCGGCCGGGCGGCGCTCATGCGAGACCGCCTTCCGGGAAATGGCAGGCGGCGGCATGGTCGTCGCCCGCGCCCGGGGACGCGACGCGCGCGAGCGCGGGCAGGTCCGTGCGGCAGCGCGCCTGCACGCGCGGGCAGCGCGCCTGGTAGCGGCAACCGTCGACGTGGGTGCCGGCAGCGGGCACCGCGCCGGGGATGACGTGCAGGCGCGCGCCGCCGCGGCGGGTCTGCCCGGGCCGCGGACGCGCGCCGAGCAGGCCGATCGTGTACGGGTGCGCGGGCCGCTCGAGCACATCGAACACGCTGCCCTGCTCCACCACGCGGCCGCCGACCATGACGACGACGCGGTCGGCGATCTCGGCCACCACGGCCAGGTCGTGCGTGACGAACACGATGCCGGTGCCGAGCTCGCGCTGCAGCTCGCGCAGCAGGTGCAGGACCTGCGCCTGGATCGTGACGTCCAGCGCGGTGGTGGGCTCGTCGGCGATCAGCAGCTCGGGCCGGTTGGCCAGCGCCAGCGCGATCATCACGCGCTGCTTCATGCCGCCGCTGAGCTGGTGCGGATAGTCGTCGACGCGGCGCTCGGGGTCGGGGATCTTCACCTGGCGCAGCAGCGCGACCGTCTTCTCGCGCGCCTCGCGCCGCGTGGCGGTGCCGTGGATGGCGAACACCTCGGCCACCTGCGCGCCGATGGTGAGCACGGGGTTCAGGGCGGTCATCGGCTCCTGGAACACCATCGCCAGCGCCCGCCCGCGCAGGCCGCGGCGCTCGCGCGGCGGCAAGGCCAGCAGGTCGACGCCACGCAAGCGGATGGCGCCGGCCTCGACGCGCGCGGCCTCGGGCAGCAGCCCCATCACCGACAGCGCCGTGACGCTCTTGCCGCAGCCCGACTCGCCGGCCACGCACACGACCTGCCCGCGCTCCACGCGCAGGCTGACGCCGTCCACGGCGCGCACCGGGCCGCGCGGCGTCTGGAACGAGGTGACGAGGCCGTCGATCTCGAGCAAGGCAGGCTCGGTCATGGCGTGGCGGCGGGCGGGTGTGGAGGCGGTTGCGGGAGGCCGCGGGATGATGCCACAGCGCTGTTGTCGCTGCTGGTGCTGGTGTGGCTGGTGTCGCTTCGCGCGGGCGGGCGTTGCGCTTGCGACAGGGTGGGCAGGGGTTCCGCTCTTCGGCTTGCCGTGCGTCTGAATCCGGCCTGGACGGCCGGATTCAGCGGGTTCCGTCGCTTCGAATTCTTCCGCGCGCTCGCGGTCGGGGCCGCGCTCGACTTCGTCCAGGGCGGACCGGGGGCTTCCACCCGCGTCGCGCCGGTCGCGCCTCCGATCGGAACCCCTGCCCACCCTGCCGCGCCGACGTGCCAGCGGGTGGAGAGAAACATTCGCTGTCTTTTTAGAGGGCTTTGGCATCGACGGGCCATCGAGGCCGCGTCGATGCCCGCGGCCAGCGCCCAGGCAGGGCGCCGGGCTTGACGCGAATTCGCGCATCAGGCGGCCAACATTCCTTGTCGTGTTCGACGATCGCGGCCCCTCCGGCACCGCGCGCCATGGCGCTGCGCGGTCACATACCAGCGTCTGTCAGGCCCGCTTGCGTGAAAGGGCAGATCGGTCACAGCCTGCAGACCCTGCAATGTCGGCCCCGCTGGCTTGCGCATCGCGCACCCGACATCTCCGGATCACGCCGATTCAAACAACCACCGAGACTTCGACTTCGCCTTCGCGACGGATGACCTCGACGCCGACGCTGTCCTTGTAGCGCTGCAGCAGCAGGTCGACGCCGCCCCCGGCGACTGCCAGGCCCTCGATCCGCAACCGATCGACGAAGGCGGGCAGGCGCGGCGAGCGCAGTTGAATTCGGCGTTCATGCGCATCGATCGTGAGTCCCAGGCAGGCTCCAAACATGCCGAACACCGCGCCGGCCGCCCACGCCTGCGGTGAGCAGGCCACCGGATAGCGCGTCGGCCCTTCGCCGGCGCGGCGCGGGAAGCCGCAGAAGAGCTCGGGCAGGCGCGCGTCGTCGAAATGCAGGCTGGTATCGAAGGCGGCGCCGAGCAGCGCGAGCGCCGCGTCGACCTGGCCATAGCGCGCGAGGCCCTCGCAGATGAGCGCGTTGTCGTGCGGCCAGATCGAGCCGTTGTGGTACGACATGGGGTTGTAGCGCACCTCGCCGGTACCGAGCGTGCGCACGCCCCAGCCGGAGAACAGGTCGGGCTCCAGGATCCGCGCCGCGATGCGCGCCGCATGCTCTGGCGCGGCGATGCCGGACCACAGCGCGTGGCCGGCGTTCGACGACGCCACTTCGCAACGCTGCTTGCCGCCGTCGAGCGCCAGCGCGTACATGCCCAGACCCTCGCTCCAGAAGCGCTGCAGGAACTGCGCCCGCAGGGCCTCGGCCTGGACCCGCCAGCGCGACGCGGCCGCCTCGTCGCCCATCATCCGCGCCAATCCTGCCGCGGCGATCCGTGCCGCGTAGGCATAGCCCTGCACCTCGCAGAGCGCGATCGGGGGCGCCGCCATCCGGCCATCGGCATGGAAGACCGAGTCGTGCGAATCCTTCCAGCCTTGCTGGATCAGGCCATCGCCGCTCTCGCGCGCATACTCGACGAAGCCGTCGCCATCGCGATCGCCATACTCTTCGATCCAGCGCATCGCAGCCTGGACATGGGGCCACAGGCCTCGCATGAACCCGTCGTCCGCACTGCGTCGCCAGTACGCGGCAGCGAGCACGACGAACAAGGGCGTCGCGTCCACGGAGCCGTAGTAGCGTGCGAACGGCACTTCGCGCGTCAGCGCCATTTCGCTCGCGCGTGCCTCGTGCAGGATCTTGCCCGGTTCGGCGTCGGTGGCCGGGTCGCGTTCGGTCGCCTGCGTCGAGGCGAGGAAGGCGAGCGTGCCGCGTGCCAGCTCCGGCCGCAGCCACAGGCACTGGTGCGCGGTGATGAGGGCGTCGCGGCCGAAAGTCGTGCAGTACCACGGCACGCCCGCATACGGGTAAGGGCCGGTGGGCAGCGCGGTCGTCAGCATGTCCAGGTCGGACGCCGAGCGCTGCAACCACCGGTCCAGCATGGGGTTGGAGCTCGCGAGCCGGCAGCCGTTGCATCCTTCGACCAGGCGTACCTCGTGGAGGCGGCGCGCGTCGTCGTAGGCCAGCGAGAAGGCCGGCGCCACACCCGGGCGTTGCAAGACGATCTCCCACTGCAGCGCCAGGGCCTCGGACGGCGCGAGGCGCACGCGGTAACGGACGCCGCCCGGCTCCATCTCCGTGGGGAGATCGTCGAAGCGCACCCGGGTGGCCCGGGCCTGGCCGTCCACGCCGTCGTACGTGAAGACGAGGGCATCGGCCTCGACCGCGGGCGGTTGCCGGACGCCGCGGCGCTGGCGCGGTGTCCCGCGCACCTCGAAGAGGTCGGCGAAGTCGGCGTCGAAGCTCAGCTCCAGCGTCAGTTCGACCGGCTCGAGCCCATGGTTCGCGAGGCGCACCTGCTCATGGCAGATGCCGTCGCGTAGGAGCTTGCGGCGCAGAAGATGGACGCTGCCCTTGGGCACGGCGATGCGGTCGCCGCGCTGGATGTCAGGATTCATCAGCTCGACCGCCAGCACGCTGCCGTCGTCACGCACCGTGGTGTTCAGGTGCAGCGGACGCGCGCCGTCGAGACGCAGTTCGAGGCGCGAGAGGTACCGGGTGTCCTCGGCGTAGAGTCCCAGCTCGGAGCCCTCCCAGGGCACGATGTCGCCGTGTCGATCGAAACAGCCGAACAGCGCGTCTCGCTTGAGCGTCTGCGGGTTTTCTTCGGCCGGGGCGCCGGTGGCCACCACATACCAGCGGCCATCTATCTGGATCCGGCCCTGGCTCATCGGTGTTCGGGCAAGCTTTCGCTTTCCGCCTCGTCGTCGCATTCCCCGCGCCCGGCGGCGCTGAGGGCCTTGTAGACCGAAACATACTGTTCGGCCATGCGGCGTGCCGTGAAGCGCTTTTCGAAGGCCTGCCGGCAGGCCGAGCGCTCGATTCGATCGATGTTGCGCGCCGCGGCTATCGCCTCGTCCAGGTCGTTCACGATCCACCCGCTGACGCCTTGATCGAGGACTTCGGGTACCGAGCCGCAGCGCCAGGCGATCACGGGTGTCCCGCAGGCCAGCGCCTCGATCATCACGAGGCCGAAGGGTTCCGGCCAGTCGATGGGAAACAGCAGTGCACGGGCATTCCCGATGAACTCATCCTTGTCGCCCTCGCACAGCTCGCCCTCGAAGTGGATGAGCGGATCGGCGAGCAGGGGCTGGATCTCCCGCTCGAAGTAGGCCTGATCGACCCGGTCGACCTTGGCGGCGATGCGCAGCGGTACGCCGGCCGCCTGCGCGACGCGGATGGCGCGGTCGACGCGCTTCTCCGGGGAGATGCGGCCCACGAAGGCGAAGTAGTCGCCGGCGTGCGGATGGAAGCGATAGAGCGCTTCGGGCAACCCGTGATGCACGGTGGCCAGGAAGCGCGCGCCGGCCAGCGGCAGCCGCTGGTTGTTGGAGATGCAGACAAGGCCCTGTTCGCGGAAGTGGCGGTGCAGCGGGCCCAGGTCGGGCAAGTCCAGCCGGCCGTGAAGCGTGGTCAGGCAGGGGGCAGGACTGCGCCGCACCAGGGGATAGTGCAGGAAATCCACATGGAAATGGATGACGTCGAAATCGGGCGCGTCCGTGAACACGCGGTCGAGCATCAGCGTATGCCATGGCAGCCAGTCGGGCTGGCGCGGATCGAGACGAAGGCCGCGCTCGACGATGGGAATCAGCCGCGCGCGGGTTCGGGAGTCGCCGCTGGCGTACAGCGTCACGTCGTGGCCGAGGTCGACCAGGGCTTCGGTCAGGTAGGAGACGACGCGTTCGGTGCCCCCGTAGGCGGAGGGCGGGACGCTTTCGAACAACGGCGCGACCTGGGCGATCCTCATCGGACGATCCTTTCAACACAGGCCCTGTCTCGGCAAATGGTGTGCGCGCCCCGGCGGGCCCCTGCTTCATGTCGAGTTGGCCGGGGCGCGTCCCCTGCCCGGCAGAGTCCCGGAGAAAGCGCCGGACGTCGGCGCCTCGGCCGCATGCGTGGAAGGGAGAAGGCAGCGAAGATCGGCAGCCGCGCCCTGACGATAATCCGCGTGCGACCGCCTTCGAACGCTCGCGAAAGCCGAACCCGATGCTGATCTTCCACAACCCGGCCCATCACGCGCACGATGGCCGCCACGAGATGTTTCGCGGCCGCCTCGTGCCGTGCCACGAGACGCCCGCCCGCCTCGACTACGTGATGGCCGAGTTGCAGCGGCGGCCCGCGGGTGTGCTCTGCTTGCCGGGCGCGGTCGACCTCGGCCTGGTGCGCCGCGTGCATGCGCCGGGCTACGTCGACTTCCTGGCCACGGTCTGGGACGACTGGGTCACGCTCGACGCGAGCAACGCCGACCTCGACGTGTTGCCCTCGGTCTGGCCGGTGCGCGGCTTTCGTGCCGACGTGACGCCGACGAACTTCGCGGCGCGCGTCGGACGGTTCTCCTTCGATGCCGGGTCGCCGATCACCGCGGGCACGTGGTCGGCGGCGTCGGCCGGGGCCGCATGCGCGATCGACGCGGCGCGCGCGGTCGGCTCCGGCGCGACGGGCGCCGCGATGGCGCTGACGCGTCCGCCCGGCCATCACGCGGGGCCCGATTTCTTCGGCGGCTACTGCTTCCTGAACAATGCCGCGCTCGCTGCGCAGGCGCTACGCGACGCGGGCGCGGCGCGTGTCGCGGTGCTCGACGTCGACTACCACCATGGCAACGGAACGCAGACGATCTTTGACGCGCGGGCCGACGTCCTGACGGTGTCGATCCACGGCGACCCCATGACCGAGTACCCCTTCTTCCTCGGCCATGCCGATGAACGCGGCAGCGGCGAAGGCCTCGGCTTCAACCGGAACCTGCCGCTGCCCGCCGGCACCGGTTTCGCGGAGTGGCGCACGGCGTTGCAGCACGCCTTGGACGAGATCGCGCGCTTCGGCGCCGATGCGCTCGTCGTCGCGCTCGGCGTCGACACGTTCGAAGGCGATCCGATCTCGCGCTTCCTGTTGAAGAGCGACGACTACCGGCGCGTCGGCGCGGCCATCGCCGCATGCCGCCTGCCGACCGTGTTCACGATGGAAGGCGGCTACGCGGTCGCCGAGGTCGGCGTCAACGTCGTCAACGTGCTCGAAGGATTTTCGGGGACGTGAAAGCCGCGTCTCCGTGCCCGGTCGATGCCGATCGCGACGCGGGCCGCTCTCGCAGCGCCGCCGCGCCGTCGCTCACTTCGCGGGATTGCCCACGTTCATGAACGGCACCGGTGCCCCGGCGTAGATGGACTGCGGCAGCTGGCCGTTCCATTTCTGCGCCTTCGTGAGCTCGACCTCGATGCGGCGCAGTTCCAGCACGTCCTTGTTCTTGGCGAGCGCCTCGTTCTGCACCTGCATGGCCTGCGCCTCGGCCTGCGCCACCTTGAGCTTGGCGTAGGCGTCGCCGTCGGCGGTGGCCTTGACGGCGTTGGCCTCGGCCTCGGCCACGGCGACCTTCTGCTTCTGCTCGGCCTCCACCGTCTTCAACTTGTTCTCGGCGGCCAGGCGCAGCTGCTCCTGCGTGACCTTGTCGTTGATCGCGCGCATGTAGCTCTCGCTGAACGAGAAGTTGCGCATGTCGATGGAGATCACCTGCGCACCGTAGTTCGCGAGCTTGGCGCGCAGCGCCGCGGTGATGTCGTTGGACACGGCGGCGCGCTGGGCGATCAGGTCAGGGGCGGAATACCGGGCCGTCACCGCCTTGAACACCTCCTGCGTGGCCGTCTGCACGTAGCTCTGGAGGTTGCCGTCGTGGCTGTACTTCTCGTAGACCTCGGTGACGCGGTCGGGCGCGATGGAGTAGCGCACCGTCAGGCTCACCTTCACCGGCTGGGTGTCGGAGGTGGAGCCTTCGGCGTTCTCGATGTCGGCCTGCTCCGCGCGGATGCTGAACACGTCCAGCTTCTGCCACGGCAGGATGACGGTGAAGCCCTCGGCCTGCAGGCCGCGGATGGCGCCGCCCACCGTGATCACGCCGCGCGAGCCGGTGGGCACGGTGCGGATCGGCCAGAACGCCACGAGCACGAGCAGCACGACGACGCCGACGATGGCGTTGCGCAGGAAGTTCGGGTTGCCTTCCCTGGAGAAGCCGGAAGCGAGCGACATGGAAGCCTTGGGGCTGTTGTGGTGGACCGCACTCTACGCCTGCTCGACAGCAACGGTAGGGTCGGCTCCGGTTCTCACGTCTTCGCGGGACGCTTCATCGCCTCGATCGCGTCGAGGTTGATGGCCGAGGCCATGGACTTCAGCGTGGCGCCGTCGATGTGGTCGCCCTGGCTCTCGAAGATGACGCCGTTCTTCAGGATCACGGTGTACTCCGAGTGGCTGCCGTCCTTGCGGTACTGCTCGTGGATGGTGCGGTTGCCGTCCTTGTAGGTCTTCTCGATGCCGTCCGGCGTCTCCTTGTCGACCGTCACGTTGGCCCAGGTGGCCAGCGAGGCCAGGCCGCCCAGCCCGCCCGCGTCGGTGATGGTGACCTCGGCGCGCTGGTTGTCGCCGCCGGTGTAGGTGGCCTTGGCGGTGGAGGTGGCCATGCCCATCGCGGTGGCGCCGTTGGTCTCGAAGGATTCGCGCTTGAGGGCGCCGAGCGTCTCGGGCAGCTGCGCCTTCAGGTCGGCGGGCGGGATCGGCGTGCCGCCGGTGCCCGTGAGCGCGCCCAGCATCTCGCCGGCGGCCGCGCCGGCCGACGCCGGGTCGCCCGAGCTCTGCGCGGCCTCGACGCGCGCCCGCGCGGCCTCCATGCGCTTGGCGGCGGCGTCGATGGCGGTGGTGTCGACGGTGACCTCGCTGCCGTCCGGGCCCTTCATGCTGAACACCCCGGCATGCCGCGCGGACGACAGCGCGCCGAAGCCGGTGAACATCCCCGCGATCACGCCGACGACGATCGACAGCACGATCGCCACGATCACCACCACCGCGGTGTAGCCGACGGCCTTGTCCTGCGGGCACTTCATGACCGCCGGCAAGCCGAGGTAGAACAGGTAGACCGAATACAGCGCCACGAGGATGCCCAGCATGCCGAGCATGGGCAGCAGGCTGAAGATGCCGGCGACGTACGCCGCCGTCGCCCCGTAGGCCACCACCTTCAGGGCGCCGACGGGGTTCTTCGCCGCGCCGAAGCTCGGGGCCAGCGCGTCGACGATCAGCGACATCACGAAGGCCATCGCGAGGCTCAGGCCGTAGCTCACGACCATCTGGACGGCGCCCGCGACGATCGGCGTGCGGATGCTGATGCCGAAGACGCTCGCGCCGACGAGCGACATGCCGACGAAGGTGCAGACAGCCGGGATCGCGGCCATGATGATGAGCCAGTCCTTGTAGATCGACTGCACGGTGGCAGGCTCGGCATCGATCACGGGCCACGTCTGTGCGGGCTGCAGCAGGATGGCCTTGGCGCGTTCGACCACGTTCATGGTGATTCCTCGTTGGATTGACAGGTTGCCGCCCCGCCCCCCCCGGGAGGCGCAGGCCCGCGCATCATCCCCAAGTCGTGGCCGCGCGGCCATCCCCTGAAGGGGGGCCCGGATCGCGTGTAGGAAGCCCGCTGGAAATCGCTCAGAAACTCAGCACGAAGGCCGCGCCGCCCTCGATGGGCCGCACGTGGCGCACGCGCCCGCCCATGCCGTTGACCAGCTGGCGCACCACCGTCAGGCCGATGCCCTGGCCGCCCTCGCGGGCGCTGAAGAACGGCAGGAAGACCTGGCGCTCCAGGCCGGGCGGCACGCCGGGGCCGTTGTCCCGCACGCCGATCTGCAGCCGCCCGCCGCGGCTCTGGCGCGCCTGCACCCACAGGCGCGGCTCGCGCGTGGCGGCCGTGGCGTGCGCCGCGTTGTTGATCAGCGCCAGCAGCGCCTGTTCGAGCTGGCCTTCGTCGGCCTGCAGGCGCAGCGTGGGCGCGTCCAGCTCGAACGACACCGTGCCGCCACGCGCGCGCCAGGCGGGCGCGACCGCCTGCTCCAGGCGCGCGAACAGGGCACGCACGTCGACCGGCGCGAGCACCGGCGCCGGCCACTGGCTGACGCGCCGGTAGGTGCCGACGAAGGCGGCGAGGCTCTCGGCGCGGCGCGCGATGGCGTCGAGCGCGCTGCGCAGCTCGGCCTCGGCGCCGGGCTCTTCCGACAGGGCCAGCGCCGTCTGGCTCAGGCTGCGGATCGGCGTCAGCGAGTTCATGATCTCGTGCGTGAGCACCTGCACCAGCTGCTGCCACGCGAGCAGCGACTCGGCCTCGAGTTCGTTCTCCAGCGGGACGAGCGCGAGCAGCGCCTGCGCCTGGCCGTCGACTGCCAGCGACTGGCGGCGCAGCTGCCAGCGCTCGCTGCCGCGCTCGGTCTCCAGCACCACCGCACCGCCGGCCTGGGCGTCGCGCAGCAGCCGTTGCAGCGCCGCGGGATCGCGCACGCCGCCCGGCGCGGCGAGGCGGCGCGCGCGGCTCGTCAACGCGCGCAGCGAGGCGCCTTCGACCAGCCACGCGGCGACGGGCAACGCCTCGAGCTGCGCCTGCAGCACGGCCACGTGGCGCGCGTCGGGCGGCGGCGCGGGCTCGACGACGGGCGCGGGCGACGGCCGGCGGCGCGTGAGCGGCCAGGCGATGGCGAGCCCTGCCGCCGCGAGCGCGGCCGCGCCCGTCCAGGCGCGCGTGGACGCGCCCGACGCTTGCGCCAGGGCGCCAGCGCCCGCGAGCGCGAGCGCAGCCG
>JBJMWE010000456.1:0-4218 GCA_045810285.1 Vitreoscilla sp.
CCGTTCGACCAGGCCGCGCGCCGCTTCCCAGTCCGCGCGCTGCATGACCTGAGAGAACTCCTCGCGCTGCGTGCCGTCCTCGAACAGCCGCACCGCGATGCGGTCATAGACGTTCTTCGCCTTGGGACTGGCCGCCGCCGGCGCGGGCGCGGCGGGAGCCGGCGCAGCCGCGGGCGCCGCGCCGCCCTCCTCGGCCCAGGCCCGGGCGTAATTCTCGGGCGTGGGCTCCAGCTTGGACAGCGCCAGGCGGCGCAGCGCGGCCTTGGCAGTCTCGGCGGCAGACGGTTTCGGCATGGACGGTTCGAGCTAGCGACCCCATGGGCCGCTCGGTTTCACGAGCGCCGACCGACGTCGACGACATCATCGGTACCGGTCCGCGCCTTCGAGGCCGCAGGCATCCAGGGCGCCTTGCGGGGCAGGACGACCTGCTCCATCCAGAGCTGGATGTCCTCCGGAGGCAGCGGCTTGCTGAACAGGAACCCCTGCATCAGCGAGCAGCCTTCTCCGTACAGCACGTCCTGCTGTCACTGGTTTTCGACACCTTCGGCCACCACCTTGAGGTCCAGCGACTTGGCCAGGGCGATGATGGCGGTAACAACCGCAAGACTCTGTGGCAGCACGCCCAGATCGCGCACGAAGCTGCGGTCGATCTTGACCTCGGCGATCGGCAGCGAGGTCAGGTAGGCGAGCGACGAATAGCCGGTGCCGAAGTCGTCGACGGCGATCTGCACGCCGATCTCGGTGAGGCGGTGCAGCGACGGGATCACGCGCTGCAGGTCCTTCATCAGGCCCGTCTCGGTGATCTCCAGCTGGATCATGCTGTGCGGGATGCCCTCCTCGCGCACGGCCGACGAGATCTGCTCGATCAGGTCGGTGCGCTCGAACATCCGGTTGGGCATGTTGACGGCGATCGAATCGGCGAACCCGAACGCGTCGGCCCAGATGCGCGCCTGCTTGGCGGCCTGGCGCAGCGCCCATTCGCTCATCGGAACGATCAGGCCGGTTTCCTCGGCGACGGGGATGAAGTCGGCCGGCTGGATCAGGAGATCGCCGCGGCGCCAGCGCATCAGCGCCTCGACGCCCACCATCTTGCCGTTGGCCACGTCCACCTTGGGCTGGTAGTACAGCACCAGCTCGTCGCGCTCGATGGCCTTGTGCAGCGCGCTCTCGAGCGCCAGCTTCTCGCGGCCGCGGCCGGCCAGGCGCGGGGTGTAGACCAGTGCGTCGTTGCGGCCCTGGCTCTTCACCGCGTACATCGCGACGTCGGAGTTGCGCAGCAGGTCGGCCACGGTGTTGCCGTCGCGCGGGAACAGCGCGATGCCCACCGACGCCGTCGCGAAGCAGTCCTGCCCCGCCACCACCACCGGCTCGCGCAGGGCCTCGAGGATGCGCGTGGCCACGCGCTGGGCGTCGGCCTCGTCGGCCACCTCGGGCAGCAGCGCCACGAACTCGTCGCCGCCCAGGCGGCCCACGGCCTCCAGCGTGCGATGAGAGCGCGAGCCCGCCGTCTCGATCACGCCCTCGAACAGCTGCTCGCAGTGGCGCACGCAGCCGCGCAGGCGGAACGCCACTTCCATCAGCAGTTCGTCGCCGGCGGCGTGGCCGAGGGTGTCGTTGATGACCTTGAAGCGGTCCAGGTCGATCAGCAGCAGCGCCACCTGGTGGCCCAGCCGGCGGCCGAACTCCAGCGCCCGCTCGGCGCGCCAGATCAGCTGGCGGCGGTTGGGCAGGTTGGTGAGCGCGTCGTAGTTGGCGAGGTGGCGGATGCGGTCTTCCGCGATGCGGCGGTCCGTCACGTCCTGCACGATGCCCGTGTAGGCGCAGCAGTGGCCGTGCTCGTCGAACTCGGGCTCGGCCTCGACGTGGATGATGCGGAAGCGGCCGTCGGGCAGCGTCATCGGCACGTCGGTGGCGATGACGGAGACCTGGTAGAGGATCTGGCGCGCCAGGCGCACCAGCGGTTCGCGGTCGGTGGGCGCGATCATGCGCAGCATGTCGCGCAGGTTGACGCGGTCGTCCGGCCCGTAGCCGAACACGCGCAGGCCTTCCTCGGACAGCTCCAGGCCGTTGACGAAGCTGCGGTTGTCGTCCTGCCACCAGTCGAACGAGCCCATGCGGGCGAGATCCTGCGCGCGCGCCAGCTTGGCCTTGCTGCGTTCGAGCTCCTGGCGCGTGCGCGACGCCCGCAGCAGGTAGCGCAGGCGCCCCGCGAGCAGGCTCCACTGCGTGGCCTTGACGAAGAAGTCGGTGGCGCCCACCTGGTAGGCGCGGTTGATCGACGCCTCGTCGTCGAGGCCCGTGAGCATCAGCACCGGCACGTTGTCGAAGCCGGGCATGTTGCGCAGGGCGACGCAGGTCTCGAAGCCGTCGAGGCCCGGCATGATGGCGTCCAGCACCACGACGTCCGGCGTCCAGCTCGCCAGGCGGGTGAGCGCTTCCTCGCCGCCGGTGCAGGAGGTGATGTCGAAGCCGCGGTCGCGCAGGGCGGCGGCGGTCATCAGCAGGTTGACCTCGTCGTCGTCCACCAGCAGCACCGTCGGACGGCGATCGGTGGCTTCCAGGCTCACGCCATGGTGCAGCGTCATTGGGCGGCCTCCGCCCTGCGGGCTGCGGTGGCCATCGGGGCGCTCATGAGGCGGCTGCCTCGAGGTGTCGCAGGGTCTGGCCCACGGCGGCGTCGACGCGCCGGACTTCGGCGTGGAATTGCTCGACGAGCGGCTCGGCGCCGGCGGAGTCGCCTGCGCGGATCAGGCGCTCGATGTCCGCGCACAGCGCCGACAGTCCGAGCGCGCCGATGCTGGCCGACGACGACTTGAGGGTATGCGCGACGCGGCCCACCTGCTCCCACGCGCCCTCGGTGCGCGCGGCGCGCAGCTGGTCGACGAGCTTGGCGAGCGAGGCCTGGTAGGTGGCGAGCACGCGCTTGACCAGCTGCGCCTTGCCATCGGGATCCAGCGCGCGCAGCTCGGCCATGCTGGCGGCATCCAGCACCGGCCTGGCCGCGCTATCGCTCCCGGGGTTGTTCAATTCGCCCATCGCCCTGATTTTCTGTAGTCGAGCATTCTCGCCCTGTAATGTAAGCATGTCCGTGCGCCACAAGGGCGTCAATGGCGAAATACTCCGCTGGCAGGGGCCTTTGACCTGGCGCCCGCGCTCCCGCCAAGGACGAGCAATCGGGACGCCCGCCAACGGGTGTGGCGCGAAAGTGTCATGACCTCCCTACAACCTCACGGCCGAACGCCCGCTTCCCGGGGTCTTCGGCATTCGGGCGGGGCAATCAAGCTCCTTACAATCGATCGCATGTGGCTTCCGCAGACTCGATGACCTCGACGATCGACGTGCTCGTCATCCTGGCGCTCGCCGCCTTCGGCGCGATCGGCGCCGTGGCGGGCGCGCTGTGGATGAAGTCCCGCCATGCGGCCACCCTGCGCGAGGCGTCCGAGGAGCGCACGCGCCTGCTGGCGCTGGCCGACTACTGGACGTGGGAGACCGACGCCACCCACAAGCTCGCCACCTGGCGGCCGCCCGCGCGGCGCGCCGACGGCTGGAAGCTCGCCCCGCCGCTGGGCACCCCGCTCACCAGCATCGCCGCGCCCATCCCGGGCGCCGCCGGCGTGTCCCCTGGGACGGGCGGTTCGCCCGCCAGCTGGCCGTTGTCGCGCCAGCTCGCGGCGCACGCGCCCATCACCGAGCAGCGCGTCCTGCTGCAACTCGGGGACGGCGCCGAACTCTGGAGCGTGCGCGGCGAGCCGCGGCACGACGGCGAGGGCTTCTTCCTGGGCTACGTCGGCAGCGCCCGGCCCGTCGGCGAGACCGACGCCGCCGCGTTCGGCCAGGCGGCGCTCGCCGCGCTGCTGGCCCAGCCCGAGGCCAGCGTCCTGCTGTTCCGTCGCCTGGAGGACGGCGCGCCGTGGCGCCTCGAGGCCCAGGGCGCCGGCACGCGGCCCCTGTTCGGCATGACGGGCGCGCCCGAGGACAGCTTCACCGGCACGCCCGACTGGGCCGCCGTCTGCGCCCGCCTGCCCGCGCCCGTCGAACGCGCGCTCGCCGAGATGCCCGCCGGCGACACCCGCACCGCCGGCGACTGGCGCGTCGGCTGGACCTACGTTCCCGCCGACGGCGACCCCCAGGCCGGCCGGCTCGTCGTGCTGCGCGCGCTCGCCGCCGACCCGCCCGCCGCGGCGGGCACGCTGGCGGCGCCCGCCATCGCTGCCGAGG
>JBJMWE010000457.1:0-13768 GCA_045810285.1 Vitreoscilla sp.
CCATGGCCAGCCGCAGCAGGGACAGCCGCAATACCCGGGCCAGCCGCAACCGGTGCCGCAAGGCCAGGCGGCCCCGCCGCAGGGCCAGCAGCCCGCCTGGCAACGCGGCCAGGAGCGCCCGCCCGGCCCGGGCAACGGCCAGCCCCCGCAAGGGCAGCCGCAATACCAGGGCCAGCCGCAGCCTGCGCCGCAAGGCCAGCCGCAGCAGGGCAACCCGCAGGATCAACGCCGCCGCGGCGGCAACCCGCAAGGCCAGCCGGCGCCGCAGGGTGGCGGCCAGCCCGTCGCCCAGCCCCAGCCCCAGCCCCAGCCTCAGACCCAGGCCCAGCCGCGCGAAGTGCACGAGAACGCCAACGCGCAGAAGGAAGAGCGCAAGAAGGCCCCGCGCGAACGCCAGGAAGACCGCGACAAGAAGAACGGCGAGCGCGACCGCTGATCGTCGACGGCGCGTCGCACGACGTCAGGGAGGCACCGCGGTGCCTCCCTTTTCATGCCACGCGACGCAATGATCGCGGGCAGGTCGTTCGATGCGCCGGCCGTCGAGACCAATTTGCCGGTCCAGGCCGCCATCGGCTGGCATCGAAGCCGCCGAGGCACGCGACCTTGCCCCCTCGACCGCGCACACGACGTCGTCGGCGAACCCTTCCGCGGCCAGCGCTTCGAGGGACACGTCCGAGTCTTCGACGACACCATGGAGGACCGCTGCAATGCGCTCGGATTCAGTGGCGACGCGCAGCATCACTGCAACGGATGCAGGATGTAGGGCTGGCCACCCTTGTCGGCCTGGCCGGCGTGCGCCTTGCCGCGAGGGCAATGGCGCGTTCCAGGGTGGACATGTTTCCGCTTTAGGACCGTCGACGTGCGACTAACCCTTCAGGTTCGCCAGCTTGGCCTCGACCTCGCGCTTGCCGACGCCCCGTAGCGCAGCGATCGCCGCCAATGCCTGCGGCCTCGGCTTCGTCTTGCCCGTCTCCCAGGCGTAGATCGATTGCCCGGTGGCGCCCACGAGCAGGCCGAAGTCCGCGGCCGACAGTCCGAGGCGCTTCCGGTTGGCGGCCATGCCCTTGGCGCGGAAGCGCAGGCCTGACGAGTCGGATGCCTCGCTACCCTCGGCCGGCGCCGCCGTTCTCGAAGCGCGCTGATCCGCGCCCGCAGCCTTGGCGAGTCGCTTGACCATCGCTTCCAGGGCCTGGACCCGGCGCTTGAGGCTCGCGATCTCCGAGCGCTGTGCCGCGACGGCCTTCTTGAGGACTTCGCTGTTCTCGCGCAGTTCCCTGCGCGCGAGCCGCGTGATTTCAGCTTTGAATACGGTAGCAATGTTCGGCATGCGCCTTCGGCCCTCCAACGGCCAGGTCAGTGACGGGTGTCGCAGTCGTCGGATCCGCATCCGCCCCGCGATCTCCTTGGCGTCGTGTCCCTCGATCCCTGGACCGTGAACTGTACCCTCCAGCATTGTGACGTCCGGTAACTTTTGAACAGGACGCGCCTTCGGCCCTGGGGATGGCCAGCGGGGAGTTCGGCCAGTACCGGGCGCACCTCCACCGCGGCATCGCGCGGAGGTCACTGCGCCGCGACCACCTCGTGCAGCAGGAAACCGTATTCGTCGGCGGCCTGGTCGATGGCGGCCGACAGGCCGGCCTGGGCCGCCTGTCCGCTGGAAGCATCGGTTCGCAGCAGGATCGGCCGGCCGCTCGGGTCGGCCTGCTGGAGGCGGGCCACCATCTTGCGTGACTGGGCCGGATCGACGCGGCCGTCGCGCCGGCCTGCCAGCAGCAGCATGGCGGGGTAGTGGACGCCGTCGCGCACCGCGCGCAGCGGAGAGAGGGCGAACAGGGCGTCGAACTGCGCGCGCTCCCTGACGCTGCCGTAGTCGACGGCGTCGTACTCGCCGACGGCATTGCGTTCGAGGCGCAACAGGTCGTAGCGGCCGTTCGAGGCCACGACGGCGCGCAGCAGGTCAGGGCGCTGCGTCGCCACCGCGCCGACCACCGTGGCACCGTCGCCGCGCCCGCGCGCGGCCAGCAGCGCGGGCTGCGTGTAGCCGCGCTTGACCAGCATCTCGGCGGCCGCGACGAAGTCGTCGACGCCGTTCTGGCGCTTCGTGCGCACGCCGTCGACGCGCCACGCCTCGCCCGCGTCGGACGCGCCGCGCAGCGTCACCAGCGCGATGACGCCGCCGCGGTCCAGCCACACCCGGCGCGTGACGTCGTAGTCGGGCGACACGCCCGCGCCGAGCGAGCCCGCTGGCATCAGCAGCACCGGGTTGCGGCCGTCCAGGCGCGTGCCGTGGGGGCGCAGGATGTCGACGGGCACCGCGGTGCCGTCGCGCGAGGTGGCGAACTCGCGCACGACGTCGCAATCGTTGAAGCTCGCGTCGGACGCCATCGCCATCCCGGTGCGGCGCACGCGGTAGCCGGCCAGGCGCGTCCACGCCGTCGGTTCCGCCCAGCTGGTGACCTGCGCGACGACCTCGTTGCGCCCCACGCGCACGAGGGCGGCCACGCCGCTGCCCGTCGGCAGCGCCAGCGTGGTGCTGCGCCGCGACTTCAGGTCGATCGCGCGCAGCCGGCTCGGTCCGGACGGGCCTTCCGCCACGTACAGCGTGCCGCCGGCCACCACGAAGCGCTGCAGCGCCCCTTCCACGGGCATTGCGACGGCCGCCAGCCGATCCCAGGCGACAGGCTTGCTGTCCGACAGCGGCACCCGCAGCAGCTTGCCGCGCGGCGCGTTGCCCACGGCCCGCACCCAGACGGCGTCGTCGTCGCCGAACTGCGCATCACGCACGCCGTCGCTCTCGGCGGCGAGGCGGCGCCATGCGCCCTCGCCGTTCGAGTCCGCCGGCTTGACGAACAGCGCGACGTCGCCGCCGCGCCCGTTCTCCACCAGCGCCAGCACGCGCCTGCCGTCACGCGCACTCTCGAGGCGCACGCGGGCGAGCCGGGGCAGGCCGGCCGACAACTCGACGCGGTCCGCCCCGCTCGCGCCCAGCCTGTGGAACACCACCTGCACGAGCGCCGGCGCGCCCGCCGGCGCGGCCTGCGTGCAGAAGTAGCCCGCGCCGCCCGCGGCCCACGCGACGTCGCCGCCCGCGCCGCCCGACATCACGTGCGCCGTCTCGCCGGGCAGCACCTGGCCGGTGGCGAGGTCGACCACGCGCACGACGGCCGTGCCCGCATCGCCGGCCGACAGGGCCACCGCCACCCGCCGGCCGTCCGGCGACGGGCGGAAGAACTCGATCGAGACCGAGCCGTCCGGCGCCAGCGCGTTCGGGTCGAACACGACACGCTCGCTGCCCAGGTCGTCGAGCGACCTGAGCGCCACCAGCACGGGCCGCTGCGCCGGCGGCGCCGTCTTCAGCGCGAACACGAAGCCGCCGCGCTCGACGAGGTCGGTGTACCCGCCGGTGGTGGACTCCAGCAGGGACTTCAGCCGCTCGCGCAGCCCGGCGCGCGCGGGCATCGCGTCGAGGTAGCGCCGGCCGTAGCCCTGCTCCGCCGCGATCCACGAGCGGGTGCTGCGGTCGCCGTCGTTCTCGAGCCAGCCGAAGTCGTCGCTGACGGCGAGGCCGAAGAAGTCCTGCGTCGTGGTGCGCGAGGCCGCGAACGGATAGCCGCGCAGGCCCGGCCCCACGGGCGTCACCACATCGCCGCTGGCCGACGCCGGCGCCGCGCCGCCGCCGGCGCAGCCCGCCAGCGTGGCCACCGCGACGGCGGCGATGGCAAGCGCGATCCATTTCGGCGCCCTTGCAAGGCGCGGCGGCATGACGTTCAAGCGGGCTCCCTCTCGTTTGCCGGATTCGACAGTCCGCGATGTTAGGCGGCGCCAGCCCCGGGCGGCGCACGCCGGTGCGCCAAAGATGCGAACGACCGCACGCTCCAGACCAGGAGCACATCTGCCTGCGACCGGCCCGCGAGGCGGGTTGACAGCCTCGCACGGAGATCCTAAAGTGATATCACTTTGATTTCTACCAGGGAGCTTCCATGACCTCGAACCTCGCCCCGCGCCGCGCGGCGCCGCCGACGCGCGTCGAATACTCGGAGCGCCGCCTCGCGTCGATGAACGGCTATGCGATGTTCGTGCTGGGCGTGGTGCTGGCGCTCATCGCGTTGACGCGCTTCATCTCGATCCGCGACGACATGGAGGCCGCCACCGTGCTGCTGGCGCACGTGCTGCCGGGCGTGCTGTGCGTGCTGGCGACGGCGGCCGTCGGCACCGGCCTGTACACGCTGCAGCCCAACGAGGCCGCGATCATGACGCTGTTCGGCCAGTACTCGGGCACCGACCGGGCCGAAGGCCTGCGCTGGGCCAACCCGTTCTTCGTCAAGCGCCGCATCTCGCTGCGCGCGCGCAACCTCAACTCGCCGGCGCTCAAGGTCAACGACAAGCGCGGCAACCCGGTGGAGATCGGCGCCGTCATCATCTGGCGCGTCGAGGACACCGCCAAGGCGCGCTTCGAGGTGGACGACGTCGACCTGTACGTGAAGCTGCAATCCGAGGCCGCGCTGCGCCACGTCGCGTCGCTGTACGCGTACGACGAGGCCGACAGCGAGGACGCCCACGAGGTGACGCTGCGCGGCGGCCTCGATGCCGTGGCCCAGGCGCTCGGCGACGAACTGTCCGCGCGCTTCGCCAGCGCCGGCGTGCTGGTGTCCGACGCGCGCCTCACGCACCTGGCCTACGCGCCCGAGATCGCGCAGGTGATGCTGCGCCGCCAGCAGGCCGAGGCCGTGATCAGCGCGCGCCACAAGATCGTGCAGGGCGCGGTGGCGATGGTCGAGGCGGCGTTGACCGCGCTCAGCGAGCGCAACGTCGTCACCCTCGACGACGAGCGCAAGGCGGCGATGGTCAGCAACCTGCTGGTGGTGCTGTGCGGGGACAACGACGCACAGCCCATCATCAACGCAGGCACGCTGTACGGCTGACGCGATGCGCACATCGCGAAACCGCAGATGGCCCCTCCGCGGCCGCCAGAGGGGTCTGGCCTCTCCTCCTTCCGCGCCGCCGCCGCTGCCGAGAGCCGCTTCGCCGATCGCGGAAGGAGGCCAGGCCTGACCCCGATCGCCAGCGGGGCCGGGGTCAGGCCTGGCCTCGAATCGCGTGCGGCGCCGGCGCTTCGACCGGCGCTGGCAGCGCGATCCGAGGACAGGCCAGACCCCTCCGGCGACGCTCCCGCGTTCCAACCCTGAGATCCCGACCACCCATGGCCAGCCCCGGCAAGAAGTCCTATCCGCTGCGCATCGACCCCGCGCTGTGGGCCGAGATCGAGCGCCTGGCCGCGCAGGAGCTGCGCAGCGCCAACGCGCAGGTCGAGTTCCTGCTGCGCGAGGCACTGGCGCGGCGCGGCCGCAGGATCAAGCCCGTGCCGTCCGACGACGGCGGCACCGACGACCGGGCCGATTAGGGCCTGGGCAGCGCAAGGCGCGTCGCCACCGGCGCACCGTCGACGGCGCGGCCTCCTTAGAATCGCCGCACACCTGCGCGGGAGCGACGATTGGCCTACGACTACAGCTCGGACAACAAGCGGCTCGAACTGCCCAACCCGTTCCGGGTCGAGAACATGTTCCTGTTCGCCTGCGCCGCGATCACGCTGCTGGGCGGCCTGACGGGCCTGCTGTGGGCGCGCGAGGCGATCCAGTCGCACTCGACCAGGCAGGGCATCGCGCCGCTGCTGGTGGGCGTCGCGCTGTTGGCGGCAGGCCTGTCGTTCGCGGTGGTGGCCGCGCGCCGCCTGCGCTTCTTCTTCGGCCGCGGCCGGCCGCGCTCGCTGGCGCCCGAAGTGGCGATCGGCGCCACCGGCAACTCGCAGCGTGCGGATTTCTACAAGGCCACGCTGCGCCAGGGCGGCCTCGAATATCCCGAGCCGCAGGGCGCGCTCAACGGCGTGCTGTACCACGCGGTGCCGCGGCTCATCACCGCGCCGGTGGTGGTGCAGGAACTCGCGCAGCGCCACTTCTTCAATGCACTGTCCTTCCTCGTCACGCTGGCGAGCTTCCTGCTCGCGTGGGGCCTGTTCGGCACCGAGGAGTCGCGCCCGCTGATCTCCATCGTCTACTTCGTGTTCGGCGCCGTGGTGCTGCTGCGGCCGCTGGTCAGCGGCAACCAGGCGCGGCTGGGCACGGGCGCGCTGATCGCGCTGATCGTGGCGGCCGTCGTCGGCCCCGTGGCGGCCAACCTGCTGGGCGCGGCATTGCCCTCCGTGCGCTACGCCGTCACCGGCCAGGCGGCCTTCCTGCTGGCGTGCGCGCTGGTGGCCGTCGGGTTGATCCTGTGCGCGCTGCACGCGCAGCTCGACGCTTCACCGCAGACGGAGCGCAGCTGCGAGCAGCGCACGCTGTCGATGAACGGCCCGCCGGCCGCGCTGATCACCGAACTCGATCGCACGCTGCAGAACGAGTGGGTCGAGAAGATCCCGAACCGCCGCTACACGCGCATCGAGCCCGTCACGCACGGCGCGGCGGGCGCCGGCGGCTTCGCGGGCGAACTGCTGGAGGAGACGCAGCCGATGCCCATGTCGGGCACCGCCGCCGTGACGCTGGGCAGCGCGCTGCAGGCGCCGCGCCACAGCTGGCTGGTGATGCTCGACCTTTACGGCACGCTGCTGACCGTGTTCGGCGTCGTCTGCGCGCTGGTCTACGTGCGCGGGTTCGATCCGTCGCGCGTGCTCGTCGACGGCTGGGGCAGCACCGCCACCGTGGGCTATGCCGCGGTGTGCATGGCCATCGCCGCGTTCTGCTTCCAGTCGGCCGGCGCGATCTGGGGCCGCTTCAATTTCGAATCGGAGCTGGTGTGGGTGGAGCTGCAGGGCACGTGGCAGTCCTCGCGCATCGGCACCGGCAACCAGCTGAGCAGCCGGCTGCAGACGGAGAACGACGTCGTGCGCGTCGAATCGATGACGCTGCGCATCTGGCGCGCGCGCGTCGAGTCGGTCGTGTTTGGCAAGGACGGCACGCGCCAGGTGACGGCGATGTACGCGACGTCGATGGCGGCCTCCCGGCTGGCCGACGATCTCGAGGCCTTCGCCGCGCGCCAGAGCGTGTTCGTGGCGCCGCGCGCGGCCCAGGACGCCCAGCGCATCGAGGCCTTGCGGGCCACCGAATCGCTGCTGGGCGGCGAGCCGCCCGCGCGCGCGGACGTCCTCGCCCACGCGGACGCAGGCGTGCCGCGCGTCACGCGCGCGCCCGCGGGCCGCTTCTGCACGGCCTGCGGCACGAAGGCCGGTCCGGAGGCGAAGTTCTGCAGCGCTTGCGGCACCGCCCTGCCCGCGCCCGACGCCGCGGCGTGAAGGCCCGGGCGCGGCAGTGTCCAGCGCCAGCGCCGGCCCGCTGCCTCAGTGCGGCACCACCGCCGGCGCGAGTTCGTCGACTTCGGGCGTGTCCTTGTCGGCGATCAGGCGGCGCAGGAACGGGATCAGCAGCGCCAGCAGCGCCCCCACGGCCAAGGTGCCGCCGCCCAGGCAGGCGAACAGGGTCGCGTAGGACGGGTTGGTGACCTGCGGCGCGGCGTTCGCGGCGGTCGGGATCGAGTTCGACAACGCGCCTGCGAAGATCGATGCCAGGCCCGTCAGCAACATCCAGGCGCCCATCATGACGCCCTGGTACTTGCGAGGCGCCAGCCGGCCGATCATCGAGTAGCCGACCGGCGAGATCAGGAGCTCCGCGACGCTCAGCAGCACGTAGCACAGGAAGATCCAGACGAACGAGGTGCGGCCGCTCGCGGGATCCGCCATGTGGATGCCCAGCGGCAGGAAGAGGAAGGCCGCGCCCATCATCAAGAGCGCCGTGGCGAACTGCTTGGGCACGTCGATCTTCCAGCCCTTGTCGCGCAGCGACGAGAACAGCGCCGCCAGCGCCGGCCCGCAGATCACGATGACGATCGTGTTGATGTTCTGCACCCACTGCGGCGAGATCGAGATGCCGAACACCACGGGGTCGACGTTGCGGTCGTAGAACAGCGTCAGGCCGTTGGTCTGGATCTGGTAGAGCGACCAGAACACCAGCGAGCCGACGGCCAGGATGAGGTAGGCCCCCATGTTGCGTCGCTCGAAGCGGATCGGGTGGCGAAGCGCGATCCAGCCGATCGCCAGGAACACCATCGCGCAGACGACCTCGACGAAGATCGTCGTGGAGTCGGGATGCTGCAGCAGCAGCCAGACCAGGGGCACCAGGCCGACCAGGATGGCGATCCCCGCGAGGCCGCGCGCCCGGAACTGCGAGTCGGTGGCGTGCGTCAACGGCGTTTCCCGATCGGCCAGCACGCGCCAGCAAAGGAAGGCAAGCACGATGGCCACGAAGTTGCCGACCGTCGCGAACGTGAACAGCGAGGCCCAGCGGCCGGCGTCGTAGCACAGGCCCGCGACGGTGATGCCGATGAAGAAGCCCAGGTTCATGCCGGCGTAGTTCCACAGGAACGCCCCCTCGCGGCGCGCGTCGTCCGGCGCGAAGCGCTGCGTCAGCATCATGTTGATGCAGGTCACGTTCAGGCCGCTGCCGGTCAGGAACAGTGCCAGGCCCCAGTACAGCATCGGGATGCTGCCCGTGGCGATGCACGCGCAGCCGAAGACCTGCAGCGCCATGCCGCCCACGAACAGGTTGCGGTTGCTCATGAAGCGGCCGCCGAGATAGCCGCCGAACAGGTGCAGGCCGTAGTTGAACGCGCCGAACAGGCTCATCAGCGACTGCGCCGACTTGTCGGCGAAATGCAGCTGCTTGGTCGCGTACAGCACCAGCGAGGTCTGCAGCACCGCGTAGCCCAGCGTCGAGAACATCTGGATGAAGAACAGGGCGGCCGAGCCCTCGGGGATCTTGTCCAGCCGGGCCTTGAGGGGAGACATGGGAATCGCTTTCGACGCAGGAAGGGCCGCGCGGGCCGTGGCGGCCGCGGGTTTGCCTCAAATTTTAGCGAAGGCAGGTTTCGGGGCAGGCGGGGTCAATCCCCTAGACAAGTGGCCGGATTTGGCGTTCCGCACGGCCGGCGCTCCTGCCGGGGTGGATCCTGCGACTGCGCGCAGGATGACTCGTGATTGGCGCCACGCGACGGCGGAATCGACGCGCGCCGATCCGATCCGATCCCATCCCATCCGATCCCATCCGATCCGATTGTCATCCTGCGCGCAGTCGCAGGATCCACGCCTGTCCATGCGGTGCCCGGGCGCTGTTCCTGCGACTCCGCTTCACTGTGCGCGCGGGACGACTGCGTGGCGGGATATCGCCTTCGCGCGACGACGCGTCTATTTCGCGCCAACCACCCGCACCGCCACGTCCCGCCCGCGCAGCGCCTCGTTGCCGGCGTAGTCCCTGGCCACGATGCGCAGCAGGTAGTCGCCGGGCGCCAGGTCGGCGGTGGAGAACGGCGGCTCGGCGCTGGCCTGGCCTGCGGCGCGGCCGATGCGGTAGCGGAAATGCGTCTCGCTGTTGCCCTGCACCGTGATGCCGCTCTTGTCGGCGTAGTAGTCCTTCACGAGCTCGTCGCCCGGCAGCCGCGCGAACTCGATGGCCGTGGACGGGTGCTCGAACGCCGGCAGCGGTGTCCCATCGGCGCGCAGCCACCGGTACCCGAGGCTGTACAGGCCCAGGCGGCGGCGCGGCAGGTTGCCATCGACCTGGTCCCACGCGTCCACCACCAGCGACAGCTCGCCACGCGGCAGGAGCAGGCGTCCGGCCTCGCGTCGCGCGATTCGCGCGTCCGCCGCATCGCGCAGCTCGATCGTGCCGATGCTGGGTGCGACGCTGTCGACGAAATCGCGCAAGCCCAGGCGCAGCGGGTTCAGGCCGTAGCCCGACACACCCATCCCCAGGTGCACGTGCGCCATCGCGTTGATGCTGCCCAGCACGTCGCCGGGTGCGAAGCGCGCGCCGCGGCGCACGCGCATGCGCACGAGCCTGCCGGCCTCGTCGCGCACCGGCACGAAGCGCGCCGGGTCGAGCGCCGCGCCGTGCGCGCCGCGCCCCACGTGCATGTGCACGTACGCGAGCGGGCCGATCGACAGCCCTTCGTTGATCTGCCCGAAGCCGTAGGTCGCGACCGGGTTGGACACCTTGCCCGCCGCGACGGCGAGCACTTCCTGGCCGACGTCGCCGCGCACGTCCAGGCCGTCGTGGAAGTGGTCGCGCGACTCGCCCTTGCCGTCGCCGCGGTCCTCGCCGACCGTGCCCACCACCTCGTGCCAGGCGAGCTGCGGACGCAGCGGCCAGCGACCGCCGGCGTCGGGCAGCGGCCGATCCGGCGCCGGGCCGATCGCGCCGTCGATGCGCGGCGCCGAGGCCGCGTCCTGCGGCGCCAGCACGTGCAGCCGCGATGACGCCGAATCGGCCACCAGCAGGCGCGACCCGTGGCCCACGGCCAGCCCCGTGGGCCGCACCAGGCCGCGCTCCTGGAGGCCGTACAGCGCCTGCGCGGCGCCGTCCGCCTCGATGCGCGCGACGGTGCCCGCCAGCGTGCCCACGAACAGCGCGCCGTCCTGCCCCTGCGCGAGCGCGGCCGGGCGATGCAGCAGCCACTTGTCCGGCGCGTCGGGCGCAGCACGCGCGATCGTCGTGACGTTGCCGGCGGCGTCGATCGCGCGCAGCGCGTCGTTGCGGGTGTCGGCGACCAGGATGCGGCCGCGCGCGTCGACGAGCACGCCGCACGGCGTGTCGAAGCGCGCCTGGGCGCCGGCGCCGTCGAGGTCGCCCGGCCGCGATCCGCCGGCCAGCGTCGTCACGCTGCCATCGGGCGCGACCGCGCGGATGCGGTCGTTGTAGGCGTCCGCCACGATCACGCGGCCCTGGCGGTCGATGGCCACGCCCATCGGGCCGTCGAACTGGGCCTGCGCGCCAGGGCCGTCGCGCCAGCCGGGATGGCCGTTGCCGGCCAGCGTGGTGACGACGCCGTCGGGCGTCACCTTGCGGATCGCGTGGTTGCCGGTGTCGGCGACGTAGAGGTTGCCGGTGGCATCGAGCGCGAGGCCGGACGGCGTGTCGAAGCGCGCGGCGGCACCCGGCCCGTCCTGGAAGCCCGAGGCGCCGCCGGCCAGCGTCGCGACGGTGCCGTCGGTGCGCAGGACACGGATGCGGTCGTTGTCGCCGCCGTCGCTCACGTAGAGCGCCCCGTGCGGATCCAGCGCGAGGCCGTACGGGTCGGAGAACCGCGCCTGCGCGGCGGCGCCGTCGCGCGCGCCGAGCCGGCCGTCACCGGCGAGCGCGCCGACCTGCGGCGGCCACTTCAACGGCAGCGCGACGGCCGGCGCCGACGCGGAGGCCGGCATGGACGCCGCACGCTGCGAATGCAGCCACCAGGCGCCGCCGGCGGCCATCGCCACCAGCCCCGCGATCACCGCCAAGGTCTTCTTCCCGCTCCGCTTCACTCGACCGTTCTCCCTTCGAAGGCCGCGCATGGTACCAACGCCAACGCGGCTTCACGCTTGCGACTACCCTTCGGCCTCGCACCCGCCGCGTGCCGGCGGTCCGACGCGCCACGAACGAGGAGAGATCGATGGGAACCACTGTCAGCTTCACGCGCCCCGACGGCCAGGAACTGAAGGGCTGGCTGGCCGAGCCCGCGCGGCCCGGCGGCGCGCCGGCGGTGGTCGTCATCCAGGAATGGTGGGGCCTGAACGACCAGATCCGCGGCGTGGCCGAGCGCCTGGCCCACGCGGGCTACCTCGCGCTGGTGCCCGACCTGTACCGCGGCAGGAGCACGGTCGAGCGCGAGGAGGCCCACCACCTGATGACGAACCTGGACTTCGGCGATGCCGCCACGCAGGACGTGCGCGGCGCGATCCAGTTCCTGAAGACCCGCGCGGCCAAGGTCGGCTGCCTCGGCTTCTGCATGGGAGGCGCACTGACGCTGCTGGCGGCGGCCAACGTGCCCGAGCTCGACGCCGCCGTCACCTGGTACGGCTGCCCGCCGCTCGAGTTCATCGATGCCGCGAGGATCAAGGCACCGCTGCAGGGCCACTGGGCCGACCAGGACCAGTTCTTCCCGCCGGAGCTGGTCCAGGGCCTGACGGCCAGGCTGGAGGCCGCGGGCGTGGCGCACGACTTCCACCACTACCTGGCCCACCACGCCTTCGGCAACGAGCAGGCCGTCGGCGAGGGCCGCATCGCCGAGACGCACTACGACCCGGTGTGGGCGCAACGTGCATGGGATCGCACGTTCACGTTCCTCGCGAAGACGCTGGGGTGACGGTCCCGGGATGAAGGCTGACGGGCGGCGCGTCGATGGCCGGCCGGAGCGCGAGGCAAGACCTCGCCCCCACTCGAGCTGCGCGGCCATGCTGCGCCCGCCGCCGGATGCACCGTGCCGGGGGATTGACGGCGTCCGGCAAGGTGCTAGTGTCCCTTGTGACAATTCTTCACAAGTCTGCAGGACCGGGCGGGCGGGACGCAGGAGGGATCGATGTACGAAGCTCACTTCGGGTTGGCGCAACTCCCGTTTCGCCTCGCGCCCGATCCGCGCTTCCATGTCGACGCGGCGCCGCAGCGCGCGGCCATCCTGGCGCTGCGCGACGGGCTTCGGCGCGGTGACGAGTTCATCCCGCTGGTGGGCGACTTCGGGGTCGGCAAGACCACCGTCGCGCGGCGGCTCCTGCAGGAAGTCCACGACGACCGCCACCTGACCGGCGAGCTGCCCGGTGGGCTCGTCGACGGGGACGACCTGTTCCATCGTGTCACCGAGGCGCTGGGCCTGGGCGCGCATGCCGAGGCGGGCGAACTGATCCGCCAGCTCGAGGGCCTCGCACGCGGCGGCGGCGATGCCGTGCTGCTCGTCGACGACGCCCACGAGCTCGCGTTGGACGCACTGCAGCAGCTGCGCACGCTCACGGGCCTGCGCGTGGACGGCCGCGCGGCGCTGCACGTCACGCTCGTGGGCCGCGCCCTGCCGGCCGGCGTCGGGGCGCTGCGCCACGCCGGCCGGCCACTGGCATTCGGCGCGCCGGTGCGCGTCGAGCCGCTGGACGTCGCGGGCACGCGCGAGTACATCCTGAAGCGGCTTGCCCGCGCGGGCTGGTCAGGTCGCCCGGCGTTCGAGCCGGACACCACCGCCGAGATCCACGCCCGCTGCAACGGCAACCCCGGCCTCATCAACCGCCTGTGCGGCCACCTGCTGCTGCAGCTGTACATGGAAGGCCGCGACGACCTCAGCCCCGCCATCGTCCGCGCCGGCGACGAGCTGCTGCGATGCGAACTGGAGGGCCTGCCGGCGACGGACAAGCTGCCGCCGCCCGCGCCGCGGCCGCCCGCGCGGCGCCGGCAGCCGTCCGACGCGATCCCGGAAGACGGCGATGCGGCCGAGGCCGACCCGCCGTCCCCGCCGGCGCGCCTTCCGGTGACCCTGCGTCACGATCCGGACCGCCAGGTCGTGCCCCTGCCCGCGGCTCCGCCCTGGCACGACCGCCGGTCGCGCCACCGCACCTGGGCGCAGGGCGCCGTCGCGGCGGCCTTCCTGCTCGGCGGCGGGCTGCTGGCCAACGCGATGATCGAGCGCAGGTACGCGCGGCCGCCGGCCATGCAGGTCGCGGCACGCGCTCCTGCACCTGCACCTGCAACCGCACCCGCACCTTCGATCGTGCTCGCGACCGCCCCGGCACCCCCCCGGCAGGCGCGCGCCGACGCGGCGCTCGCGGCCGCCGAACGGGTGCTCGCACAGGCGCCGCCGGGCGCGGGGACCCCACGGGCCGCCGTCACTGCCGCGCCCGCGGCAGCGGCTGCGCCCCGCGTCGCCGACGACAGTTCCCGGCCACGTCCGCACGCAGGGCACAGGGCCCACGTTCGCTCGACGCCCGACGCCG
>JBJMWE010000458.1:0-17563 GCA_045810285.1 Vitreoscilla sp.
CAAGTCGCCCGGCGACCTCGACGTCGGATTGCCCGACGGCTGCGACGACGCCACCTACCTGGCTGCGCTGCGCCCGGCGCTGGCGGAGGTCTGGCGCCGCACCGCGGGGCAGCCGCCGGGCCTCGTGTTCTACGTGGCCGGCGCCGACCCGCACGAGGGCGACCGGCTCGGTCGCCTCAAGCTGACGACGGCGGGCCTGGCTGCGCGCGACGAACTCGTGCTGGGGCAACTCGCCGAGCGGCGCATCCCGACCGTGGTGCTGATGGCCGGCGGCTACGGCCACGTGGTCGACACGACGGTGGACGTGCACCTGCAGACCTTGCGCATCGCCGAGCGCGCGCAGCGCGCATGGGCCCACGCCAGCACCACCTGAGCCGGCTCGCACACAATGGGGCATCGTCCCGACTGCCTGCCGATGACCGCCCCCGAACCGACCCGCCGCGGCCCCGAACCGCGCGCCGCCTACGCCGCGTGGCGGCCCATCACCACGCGCTGGATGGACAACGACGTCTACGGCCACGTCAACAACGTCGTCTACTACAGCTTCTTCGACACCGCCGTGAACGGCCTGCTGATGGACGCCGGCGTGCTGGACATCCACCAGGGCGAGGTCATCGGCCTCGTGGTCGAGACGCAGTGCAACTACTTCGCGCCGATCGCGTTCCCGCAGGCGGTGGCCGCGGGCGTGCGCGTGGCGCAGCTCCGGCGCTCCAGCGTGCGCTACGAGATCGGCCTGTTCGCCGGCGACGCGCCCGAGTGCGCGGCGGCCGGCCATTTCGTCCACGTCTATGTCGACCGCGCCACGCGGCGCCCGGTGCCGCTGCCCGAGGCGTTGAGGGCGGTGCTGCAGTCGTGGACGGTCGACCCGGACACTCGAACGGACCGGCCATGAACGACCTTCCTTCCAGCGAACGCCGGGCCGCCGTCGACGCGGCCATCACGTCGCGCCGATCGGTGCGCGCCTTCCTGCCCACGCCGGTGCCCGAGGCCACGATCCGCGAGATCCTCGAGGTGGCCGCGCGCGCGCCCTCGGGCACGAACCTGCAGCCGTGGAAGGTGCACGTGCTGACCGGCGCCGCACGCCAACGCCTCAGCGACGCCGTCCTCGCCGCCTACGACGACCCCGCCGAGCGCGCGCAGCACGCCGAGGAGTACGACTACTACCCGCGCGAGTGGGTGTCTCCCTACATCGACCGTCGCCGCAAGATCGGCTGGGGCCTGTACGGCCTGCTGGAGATCGGCAGGACGGACAAGGACAAGATGCACGCCCAGCACGGCCGCAACTACGTGTTCTTCGACGCGCCCGTCGGCTTCATCTTCACGATCGACCGCATCCTGGCGCAGGGCAGCTGGCTGGACTACGACATGTTCCTGGAGAACATCATGGTGGCCGCGCGCGGTCGCGGCCTCGACACCTGCCCGCAAGCCGCGTTCACGCAGTTCCACCGCGTCATCAAGCGCGAGCTGGACCTCGCGGACCACGAGATGGTGGTGTGCGGCATGGCGCTCGGCGTGGCCGACCCCGATGCCGTCGCCAACCGCCTGACCACGGCGCGCGCCGCCGTCGACGAATTCACCACGTTCCACGCATGACACGCGCCACCGTCTTCATCGCCCGCCAGGTGTTCGGCGACATCGTCAACCGCCTGCGCCCCCACTTCGACGTCCGCACCCACGACGGCGATGCCCCGCTGACGCAGCCCGCGCTGGTGGCCGCGCTGCAGGGCTGCGCGGGCGTGTTCATCACCGGCAGCGAGAAGATCGACGCCGCGCTGCTGGACGCCTGCCCGCAGCTCAAGGCCGTGTGCAGCATGGCCGTCGGCTACAACAACATCGACGTGCCGGCCTGCAGTGCGCGCGGCGTGGTCGTCACCAACGCGCCGGGCGTGCTCACGGAGACCACGGCCGACTTCGGCTTCGCGCTGATGATGGCCACGGCGCGCCGCCTCTCCGAGGGCGAACGCTTCCTGCGCGAGGGCCGATGGAAGCACTGGGGCGTGGACATGTTCGCGGGCGGCGACGTGCACGGCGCCACGCTGGGCATCCTCGGCATGGGCCGCATCGGGCAGGCCATCGCCAAGCGGGGCCATGCGGGCTTCGACATGAAGGTGGCGTACCACAACCGCAGCCACCTGGCGGCGGACGTCGAGGCGTCGCTGGGCGCGACGTGGATGTCGCTGCCCGAGCTGCTGCGCTGCGCCGACCACCTCGTCATCGTCACGCCCTACACGCCCGAGACGCACCACCTCGTCGGCGCCGAGCAGCTGGCGCTGATGAAGCCCACCGCGACGCTGACCAACATCGCGCGCGGCGGCGTGGTCGACGACGCGGCGCTCGCACGGGCGCTGGCGGCCGGCACGATCGCCGCCGCGGGCCTGGACGTGTTCGAGGGCGAGCCGGTCGTGGACCCTGCGCTGCTCGCCCTGCGCAACGTGGTGCTGACGCCGCACATCGCCAGCGCGAGCGTGCCGACACGGCGCGCGATGGCCAACCTGGCGGTCGACAACCTGCTGGCGGCGCTGGGCGTCGGGCCGGATGCCGGAAAGCCGCCGACGGCGTTGAATCCCCAGGTGCCGGCGTCCTGAGGGGTCTGGCCTTTCCACGTCCGCGCCGCGGTTCCGGCGAACGCGATGGTGCCGGTCGCGGACGGGGACAGGCCTGACCCCGGTTCGTGAGCGGGGGATCGAGGTCAGGCCTGTCCTCGAATCGCGATCGACAGTGCGACAACCGGGTCGAGCATGGCGCGATTCGAGGAAAGGCCAGACCCCTCGGGCATCGCCGCACCAGCAAGGAAAAAGGCCGCCCGAGGGCGGCCTGTGGCTTGGCGCGCGCGTGACGTGCGCGCGGAGCAGGGCGCCTACGGTGCCGATGCGGCCGACGCCGGCATGGATGCCGACGGGGTCGACGCGGTCACGCCGTCCATGGATGGCAGCGGTGCGGCGATCGGCGTGGGCTTGAGCGCCGAGGCCGCATCGGATGCGGCCGGGGCGACGGCCGCGGCCGGCTCGCTGCCCGCGGACGTGGCGGTCGTGATCGGCAGCAGCGGCACGATCAGCAGCGCGACGATGTTGATGATCTTGATCAGCGGGTTGACGGCGGGGCCGGCGGTGTCCTTGTACGGGTCGCCGACGGTGTCGCCGGTGACCGCGGCCTTGTGGGCCTCGCTGCCCTTGCCGCCGAAGTTGCCGTCCTCGATGTACTTCTTCGCGTTGTCCCACGCGCCGCCGCCGGTGCACATCGAGATGGCCACGAACAGGCCCGTGACGATGGTGCCCATCAGCAGGCCGCCTAGCGCGGCCGGCCCGAGCAGCATGCCCACCAGCACCGGCGCGACGACCGGCAGCAGCGACGGCACGATCATCTCCTTGATGGCCGCGGTGGTCAGCATGTCGACCGCCTTGCCGTACTCGGGCTTGCCGGTGCCGTCCATGATGCCCTTGATGTCGCGGAACTGGCGGCGCACTTCCTCCACCACCGAGCCCGCGGCGCGGCCGACGGCCTCCATGGCCATGGCGCCGAACAGATAAGGGATCATGCCGCCGATGAACAGGCCGATGATCACCTTGAAGTCCGACAGGTCGAAGGTGACGTGCATGCCCCGGCCCTCGAGGCCGTGCGTGTAGTCGGCGAACAGCACCAGCGCCGCGAGGCCGGCGGAGCCGATCGCGTAGCCCTTGGTGACGGCCTTGGTGGTGTTGCCGACGGCGTCCAGCGGGTCGGTGATGTCGCGCACGCTGTCGGGCAACTCGGCCATCTCGGCGATGCCGCCGGCTTTGTCGGTGATGGGGCCATAGGCGTCGAGCTCGACGACGATGCCGGCCATGCTCAGCATCGACGTGGCCGCCACCGCGATGCCGTACAGGCCCCCGAGGTTATACGACACGTAGATGGCCAGGCACACCAGCAGCACCGGGATCGCGGTGGACTTCATCGACACGCCCAGGCCCGCGATGATGTTGGTGCCGTGGCCGGTGGTCGAGGCCTTCGCGACGTGCTGCACCGGGCCGTACTGCGTGCCGGTGTAGTACTCGGTGATCCACACCAGCAGGCCGGTGAGGACCAGGCCGACGGCGCAGGCGCCGAACAGGCGCATCTGCGTGCCCGCGCCCAGCGCGTCGTCGGGCATCACGGCCCGGGTGACGAACCAGAAGGCGATCAGCGACAGCGCGCCGGCGACGGCGAGGCCCTTGTACAGCGCGGGCATCACGTTCTTCATGCCCGGCGAGGCCTTGACCGCGAAGCAGCCGATGATGGAGGCGACGATCGAGACGCCGCCCAGCAGCAGCGGGTACACCACCGCGGACAGCGCGTTGCCGGCCATCAGCAGCGCGCCCAGCGTCATCGTGGCGATCAGCGTGACGGCGTAGGTCTCGAACAGGTCGGCGGCCATGCCGGCGCAGTCGCCGACGTTGTCGCCCACGTTGTCGGCGATGACGGCCGGGTTGCGCGGGTCGTCCTCGGGGATGCCGGCCTCGACCTTGCCCACCAGGTCGGCGCCGACATCGGCGCCCTTGGTGAAGATGCCGCCGCCCAGGCGCGCGAAGATGGAGATCAGCGACGAGCCGAACGCGAAGCCCAGCAGCGGCTTGAGCGTGGCCGGATCGGCCGCCGTGCCGCCGCTGATGAACCAGTAGAACAGGCCCACGCCCAGCAGGCCCAGGCCGACCACCAGCATGCCGGTGATGGCGCCCCCCTTGAATGCGACGTTCAGGGCCGGGCCGATGCCCTGCGTGGCCGCCTGCGCGGTGCGCACGTTGGCGCGCACCGAGACGTTCATGCCGATGAAGCCGCAGGCGCCCGACAGCACGGCGCCCAGCACGTAGCCGCCCGCTGTCTTGGCGCCGAGGAACCAGGCGATGATGACCGCCAGCACGACGCCGACGATGGCGATCGTGCGGTACTGGCGCGACAGATAGGCTGCAGCCCCTTGCTGCACGGCGGCCGCGATCTCCTGCATGCGGGCATTGCCGGCGTCCTGCTTCAGGATCCAGGCGCGCTGGAAGAACCCGTAGAGCACGGCCAGTACGCCGCAGGCAAGCGCGATTTCAAGCGCCAGAATCGATGACATCAAGAGTGGTCTCCTTCCCGTCGTGTGGTTCGGATGCGCCTCACTGCGTGGTTCGGCTAGCGTCTTCAGTCAATCTTGCAGGCAAGGTCGCCGGACGATCCTAGCGGTCGCTCACGTCGCCACGACATGGTGTTTTCCTCGGTGGCGCAACTCTTGCTCACCGGCGTGACAACGGCGTGGCGGTGCCAGGGCGGTACCGCCGAGCCGTAGAATCCGGGTATTCCCGCGACACTGCCTCAAAATAGAGCATCATGAGCCTCCACCTCGTTTCCCCCGGCGCCAAGGCGCCCGAAGAGTTCAACGTCATCATCGAGATCCCGATGAATGCCGATCCGATCAAGTACGAAGTGGACAAGGAGAGTGGCGCGCTGTTCGTCGACCGCTTCATGACCACGGCCATGCACTACCCGTGCAACTACGGCTACGTGCCCAAGACGCTGTCCGACGACGGCGACCCGGTCGACGTGCTGGTCATCACGCCGTTCCCGCTGACGCCGGGCGTCGTGGTCACCTGCCGCGCCATCGGCGTGCTGAAGATGGACGACGAGGCGGGCGGCGACGCCAAGCTGCTGGCCGTGCCCACCACCAAGATCCTGCCGATGTACTCGCACTGGACCAAGCCCGAGGACATCAACCAGATGCGCCTGAACGCGATCCAGCACTTCTTCGAGCACTACAAGGATCTCGAGCCGAACAAGTGGGTCAAGGTCAAGGGCTGGGAAGGCCCGGACGAGGCCCGCGCCGAGATCGTCTCCGGCATCCAGGCCTACGACGCCGACCAGGCGAAGAAGGCCGGCAAGTAAGGCCCGCCGGGAGCGGCCCAAGCCGCCCCGCGACGACCGACGAAGCCCTCCAGCGCGAGGGCTTCGTCGCCTTCGCTAGTCCAGGCCGTGCAGGTTCCGGATCAGGCCGATGGGGTCGAACAGGTGGAGCGCGACGACGACGGCGGCGAGCACGACGATCGCGGCGGCGAGGCGCAGGGCGCGGGGCTTGTTCATGGAAGTTCCTTGCGGTCGTTGATGAGATTTCAGGCCAGTGCGAGCGATTGCCGCACCGTCCAGCGGGAGGCGCGCAGGGCCGGCGCGAGGCTGGCGGCGACGGCGCCGGCGAGAAGGGCGGCGAGCAGCAGCGCCACGGCGGCCGGATCCAGGCGCGGCGCCAGGTCCTGCGCGGCGATCGAGGCGAGCACCCGCGCGACGACGGCCGACAGCGGCAGCGCCAGCACGACGGCCGCGGCCCAGCTCGCCACGCCGATCACGGCGCCTTCGGCCAGCACGACGCGCAGCGCCAGCCCGCGGCTCGCACCGAGCGCTCGCAGGACGCCGAACTCGCGCGTGCGCTCCGCGGTCGCCACCGACAGCGCCGAGGCCAGCCCCAGCAGGCCCACCACCGCCATCAGCAGCGCGATGAAGCCGAGCGCGGCCACCAGGATGGCCACATGGCCGCCCTGGGCGGCGGCGAAGCGGCGCGCGGTGATCGCGCCGCGCGGCGCGATGCCTGCGCGCGCCAGCGCCTGCGTGATCGCCGCGAGGGCGGGGCGGTCGGCGTCGCGGTCGCGCAGCGCGATGCGCAGCACCGGCGTGCCGCCGTCGCCCGCGATGCGCGCGAACAGCGCCGGCGCCACGTAGGCCGCTCCCGGGGTCAGCGTCTCGTCGATGACAGCCGCCAGGCGCAGCGTGACGGGGCGGTGGTCGATCGCCAGCGCGATCGTGTCGCCCACGCGGGCGCCGCGGAACGCGATCGCCCGCGCGTTCGTGTTGAGCACGAGGGCATCGGGGTCGCCCGCGTCCGGCCAGCGGCCCTCGACGACGTGCGGCGCGATCATCGTCGTGGCCGCCGGCGCCGCGCGCAGCGTGAAGCCGCCGTGGCCGCCGTCCGGATAGGTGCGCACCACCTCGATGCCGTCGCTGGCGGCGGCGGCGCCGGCGGCGTCCCAGGCCTCGACGGCGCGCACTTCGGGCAGTGCGCGCAGCAGGCCGGTGACGCGGTCGGGCGCGGCCTGCGGCGGCAGCGTCAGTTCGATGTCCCAGCGCCGCTGCTGCGCCGCACGCGCGACGTTGTCCGTCCATGCGGCGCGCACCGCCAGCGTGGTCTCCAGCATCGCCCCCGCGCAGGCCAGCAGCCCCAGCGTGAGCACGAGGCGGGTGCGGCGCCGCAGCGCGTTGCGCAGCGCCAGCGTCAGCGCCAGGCTGCCCGCGTCGAGGCGCGCGACGACCCGCGCGAAGGCCGTGTGCGCGGGCACGGCGCCATGGTCGTCGAGCGCGGCGCGCACGCTGCGGCGCGCGGCGGCCAGGACGGGCCACAGCGCCGCCAGCGTGGGCAAGGCGATGCCGGGCAGCACGAGCGCCGCGAGCAGCGCGGGAGGCGGCGTGGCGTCGTGCAGGCGCAGGTTGAGCAACTGCGCGATGGCGGCGACGAACGCGTTGCCCGCGGCAACGCCGAGCGGCAGTCCGATGGCCGTCGCGATCGCGCCGAGTGCCGCCACCAGCGCGAGCGTCGTCCCGGCGACCTGTCGGGTGCGCGCGCCGATCGCCTTCATGACCGCGATCTGGCGCACCTGCTGGGCGAGCCACGCCCCGATCACGGTGGCGCACAGCACGGCGCCCAGCACGAGGACCAGGGCGCTGAAGCCGGTGAGCATCGCGAGGATGGCGTTCATCTGGCCCTGGTGCGGATGTCGGCCCGGGGGCGGGATGCGGATCTGTTCGACGGCGCAGCCCTGCGTGGCGAGCCAACCGGCCAGGCCGCGCATCGCGCGCTCGATGGCGGCGGCGTCGCCTGCATCGCGCGCGACGACCACCTTCAGCAGCGTCATCGGCACCGCCTCGCCCCACAGCGCGAGCGTGCGCGGCGTCACGTAGCCGTAGACGGTCTGCTCCTGGCCCGCCGGCGCGACGCCCGGGTCGTGCACGGTACCCGCGAGCGGCACCGTGCGGCGCCCGGCCTGCGGCAGGGCCAGCGTGACCGTGTCGCCGACCGCACGGCGCGTGAGCGGCAGCGCGCTGCGTTCGATCAGCAGCGTGCCGTCGGCCGGTGGCCAGGCACCGGCCTCGGGGTGCACGGCATTGATGGACAGCGTCGCGAGGTCGGGCACGACGAACAGCAGCAGCGGGGCCTGCTCGCCCGGTGCGAGCTCGATGCGCCCGCGCAGCGTGGCGGCGAGCTCGGCCTGCGCGACCTCCGGGCGCCGGCGGATGCGTTCGAGCAGCGCGGCGCCGGGCGCGGCGGCCAGCTCCAGCTGCGCCGATGCGGGGTTCGAGCTCACGTAGCCCAGCGGCACCTCGCGCCCCAGCACGGCGCTGGCGACGGCCATCGTCGCGAGCGCGGCGACGCTGGCCGCGACGGCCACGACGGTCAGCGCGAGCCGCCCGCGCGCCGCCACGGCGTCGCGCCAGAGCTTGATCCAGCGCGGCGCGATCATGCGTGCGCCTCCACGCAGGCGCTCGCGTGCGGCGCCGCGGGCGCGGCCGTGTCCGCCAGCACGCGGCCGTCGCGCAGCGTGACGGTGCGCGTGAAGAAACGGCCCAGCTCGCGCTCGTGCGTCACCACGATGACGGTCTTGCCGTCGCGCGCCAGTGCGGCCAGCAGCGCCATCACCTCCAGGGCGGTGGCGGAGTCGAGGTTGCCGGTGGGCTCGTCGGCGACGATCAGCGCCGGGTCGTTGGCGAGCGCACGCGCGATCGCGGCACGCTGCTGCTGGCCACCGGACAGCGCCGCGGGCAGCTTGTCGGCCTGGTCGGCGATGCGCAGCCGCTCGAGCAGCGCGAGGGCGCGCGGCCGGCGCTCGCGGCGCGGCCAGGCGGCGCGCAGGTCCATCGGCAACATCACGTTCTCCGCGACGGTCAGCGTGGGCAGCAACTGGAAGAACTGGAACACGATGCCCACGCGGCGGCCACGCCACTGCGCGAGCGCGTCCTGCGACAGCGCGTGCAGGGGCTGCCCGTCGACGAGGACGCTGCCTTCGGTCGGCTGCTCGATGCCCGTCAGCAGGTGCGCGAGCGTCGTCTTGCCGCTGCCCGAAGGCCCGACGACGGCGACGCATTCGCCGGTGCGCACGTCGAGATCGACGCCGTCGAGGGCGCGGAAGTCGCCGGCGGCGCTCGCGTGGCGGCGGGTCACGCCGCGCAGGCGCACGAGGGCAGGGGAGTCGTCGAAGTGCATGGGGGTGGCGTTACGATGTGAAGGGAACCCGACCATACGGTTCGACGGCGCGCCGGGCCCGAACAGCGCGCGCCCCGTCGTTCGCTACCGAACAGATGCCCGCGCCCTGTTCGACATCGCCCTTCGCCCGTGACCCAGGACACCCCCCTCGACCGCCGCGCCGCCCGTTCGCGCGACCTGCTGCTCGACGCCTTGCCCGGCCTGATGGCCGAGCGCGGCTTCGAGCGCCTGACCACGCAGAACATCATCGATCGCGCCGGCGTCGGCCGCGCGACGTTCTATGCGCACTTCGACAACAAGGAAGAACTCCTGGCCGCCAGCGTCGACCGCCTGCGCGCGTGGCTCGAGGCCATGCGCCGGCCCGAGGCCGGCCACCCGCTCGCGTTCATGCCGCCGTTCTTCGACCACCTGGACAGCCACCGCGCGATCTACCGCACCACCTTCGAGCGCGAGAGCGAGGTCACCGTCGAGCGCCTGATCCGCTCGATGCTGCGCGAGCTGGTGCGCACCGAGCTCGTCGCGCAGCGCGGCGGCCGGCGCGACGACGCGGCGATCGAGCTGGCGACGCAGTTCGTCGTCAGCACGTTCTGGTCGGTCACGGTGTGGTGGCTCGGCGGCGGCGTCCTGCGCACGCCGGCCGAGATCAACGCGATCTTCCTTCGCCTGGCGCAGCCGGGCCTGGAGCTGGCGCTGGCGACGCCTGCCTGAACGGCGAGCGGTCGTCGAGCTCGCTGAGGTACTCGTCGATCGCGCCGCCTTCCTGCTTCAGGTGGGCGCCGATCGCACGCGCGAACTCGGGTTCGGCGATCCAGTGCGCCGACTGCGTGCGCGCCGGCAGGAGTCCGCGCGCCATCTTGTGCTCGCCCTGGGCGCCGCCCTCGAAGCGGCGGAAGCGGTTGGCGATGCACCACTGCAGCGGCTGGTAGTAGCAGGCCTCGAAGTGCACATGCGCGACGTGCTCCAGCGCGCCCCAGTAGCGGCCGAACGCGGCGCCGGCCGCGCGGTCGACCGCGATCAGGGCGCACGCGATGCGGCGCCCGTCGCGCGAGGCCACGAACATCACCCAGTGGTCGGCCATCGTCGCGTGCATCGCGGCGAAGAATTCGCGCGTCAGGTAGGGCGTGGAGAAGTGCTGGGCGTAGGTCTTGCGGTAGCAGGCGTGGAAGAAGTCCCAGTCGGCGGCCGTCATGCGCTCGCCCTCGATCGTCTCGAAGGTGATCCCCGCCTCGGCGACGTAGCGGCGCTCCTGCGCGATCTTCTTGCGCTTGTCGCGCTGCAGGCTGGCGAGGAAGTCGCCGAAATCGGCGTAGGGCGGCGCGAGGGGGATGGCGGCGTCTTCGGCGGGCGGGACGTCGTGGCGGTTGTGCCAGTGGAATTGCACGCCCTGGCGCATCATCCAGCCGGCGGCGCGGGCGGCGTCGTAGTCCGCGTCGTCGCCGAACAGCAGGTGCACCGACGAGCACCCCGCCTCGCGCGCCAGCGCGCCCAGCGCGCGCAGGGCGAGCGCACGCGCCGGCGCGTCGCGTGCGAGCAGGCGCGAGCCCGGCACCGGCGTGAACGGCACGGCCACCAGCAACTTCGGGTAGTACGGCACCCCGTATCGGCGATAGGCGTCGGCCCAGGCCCAGTCGAAGACATATTCGCCGTACGAGTGCGTCTTCAGGTACGCGGCGGCGGCGGCCACCAGCGTGCCGCCCGCCTGCGTGCGCACGATGAGCGTCGCGGGCTCCCAGCCGGTGTCGCCGCCGACGCTGCCGGAGGCCTCCATCGCCTGCAGGTAGGCGTGGCGCATGAACGGCGTGGGCCGGGCCTGCGTGGCCAGCAGCGCGTCCCATTCGCCCGCCCCGACCGCACCGACGCCGGGGTGAACCTCGATGACATAATCGTTTTCAGTCAACGCGCTTCCAGTGCTTCCAGTCATGTCCGAGCCAGATTCCGTGCGGGTCGCACTGCTCCAGATCAACCCGACCGTCGGTGATCTCGAGGGCAATGCGCGCCTGATCGCCGACGCCGCGCGCGCCGCCTGGCAGCAGGGCGCCCGCGTGGCGCTCGCACCCGAGCTGGCCCTGTGCGGCTACCCGCCCGAGGACCTGCTGCTGCGGCCCGCGTTCCTGCAGGCGAGCGCCGCGGCGCTGGCGTCGCTGGCGCACGCGCTGGCCGATTGCGCGGGCCTGCACGTGGTGGTCGGTCATCCGTGGGACGGCGGGGCCGCGGGTCATGGCGACGATGTTAGGTCGAAGTCCGTGAGCGTGCCGCGCGTGTTCAACGCGGCCTCGGTGCTGGCAGGGGGGCAGGTCGCGGCCACCTACTGCAAGCGCGAGCTGCCCAACTACCAGGTGTTCGACGAGCGGCGCTACTTCGTCTCCGGCCGCGACGCCGGGCTCGCGCCCGTCGTCTTCGAGGCCGCCGGCACGAAGTTCGGCGTGCTGGTGTGCGAGGACGCGTGGTTCCACGAGCCGGCGCTGCTGGCCAAGGGCGCGGGCGCCCAGGTGCTGTGCGTCATCAACGCGTCGCCGTTCCACCTCGGCAAGCCCGCCGACCGCGAGGCGCAGATGGCGCACCGCGCGCGCGCCACGGGCCTGCCGCTGCTGTACGCGCACATGACGGGCGGGCAGGACGAGGTGGTCTTCGACGGCGGCTCGTTCGCGCTCGACGGCCACGGCGACATCGTCGCGCGCGCCGCGCTGTTCGACGCCGGCACGCTGATGGTCGACGTCGCGCCGGGCCGCGCCCCGCAGCCCGCGCCCGGCAGCGGCGTCGTGCCGCTGCCCGACCTCGAGAGCCAGGCCTGGGCCGCGCTCGTCACCGGCGTGCGCGACTACATCGGCAAGAACGGATTCCCCAGCGTCCTCATCGGGCTGTCGGGCGGCATCGATTCCGCGCTGGTGCTGGCCATCGCCGTCGACGCGCTGGGCCCCGAACGGGTGCGCACCGTGATGATGCCGTCGCCCTACACGGCCGACATCTCCTGGATCGACGCACGCGACATGGCCGAGCGCCTGGGCGTCCGCCACGACGAGATCGCCATCGCCCCGATGTTCGACGCGTTCCGCCACGCGCTGGCGCCGCAGTTCGCCGGGCTGGCCGAGGACACCACCGAAGAGAACATCCAGGCCCGCGTGCGCGGCACGCTGCTGATGGCGCTGTCGAACAAGACCGGCGCGATCGTGCTGACCACCGGCAACAAGAGCGAGATGGCCACCGGCTACTGCACGCTGTACGGCGACATGGCCGGCGGCTTCGCGGTGATCAAGGACGTCGCCAAGACGCTGGTCTACCGCCTGGCCGAGTGGCGGAACCGCCGGCCGACGCGGCGCGCGGACGGCAGCATCGGCCCCGTGATCCCGGAGCGCATCATCACGCGCCCGCCCTCGGCCGAGCTGCGTCCCGACCAGACCGACCAGGACAGCCTGCCGCCCTACGAAGTGCTCGACGCCATCCTTTCCGCCTACATGGAGGAGAACGTGGCGATCGACGACATCGTCGCGGCCGGCTTCGAGCGCACCGATGTGGAGCGCGTCACGCGCCTCATCAAGATCAACGAGTACAAGCGCCGGCAGTCGCCGGTGGGGATCCGCATCACGCACCGAGGGTTCGGGCGCGACTGGCGCTACCCCATCACGTCGCGCTTCCGTGCTTAAATCGATTCATCCGTCCTTCCCGCTTTCAATCCTCCGGAGCCCACCATGAAACAGATCACCGCCATCATCAAGCCGTTCAAGCTCGAGGAAGTGCGCGAGGCGCTCGGCGAGGTCGGCGTGTCCGGCCTGACCGTCACCGAGGTGAAGGGTTTCGGCCGCCAGAAGGGCCACACGGAGCTGTACCGCGGCGCGGAATACGTGGTCGACTTCCTGCCCAAGGTCAAGGTGGAGGTGGTCGTCAAGGAAAGCGACGTCGAGCGCGCGATCGAGGCCATCGTCAAGGCGGCCAAGACGGGCAAGATCGGCGACGGCAAGATCTTCGTCACGGCGGTGGAGCAGGTCGTGCGCATCCGCACGGGCGAAACGGACGAGTCGGCGGTCTGACGGCCGGCCCCGGGTTCAGACCGGGTTGAAGTCCTTGCCCGCGGGGCTCGCCACGGCGTCGTCGCGCAGCGTCTGCAGCAGGCGTCGCGCATCGGTGTCCACGCGCAGGCGGTCCACCTGGGCCGCCTCCACGAAGCCGGCGTCGCGCGTGTGCGCGAGCAACGCCAGCAGCGGTCGGTAGAAGCCGGCGCTGTCCAGCAGCCCGATCGGGCGCGCATGGTAGCCGAGTTGCTGCCATGTCCAGGCCTCGAACAGTTCTTCCAGCGTGCCCAGGCCGCCGGGCAGCGCCACGAAGGCGTCGGCGGCCTGCGCCATCTGCAGCTTGCGTTCGTGCATGGTGTCGACCACGCGCAGCTCTTGTATGCCGCGATGGCCCAGCTCGCGCGCGACGAGGCGGCGCGGGATGATGCCCAGCACCTGGCCGCCGGCGGCCAGCGTCGCGTCGGCCACCGCGCCCATCAGTCCGGCGTGGCCGCCGCCGTAGACCAGGCGATGGCCACCCTCGCCGAGGGCGGTTCCGAGCGCCCGGGCCGCCTCGGCGTGGCGCGGGTCGGCGCCGTTGCGCGAGCCGCAATAGACACAGAGTGAGAACATCGGGCGATTGTCGCCCGGCCGTGCGCCCTTACTGCGGCAGCGGCGCAAGAGGCCGCGCCGTGACGATGGCCGTGCCGCACAGCGCGTCGTGCCAGAACTGGCGCCGCGGGTGGAGCAGGGCGGCCAGCGCGTACAGCACGATCCAGCCCGCGACGAGGCCGAAGATGGCCCAGGCGCTGGGCAGCTTGAGCGCGCCGGCGAGCGCCAGTGGCGGCAGGAACCAGACGTACGAGGCCAGGTAGCGCGCCAGCGCGCGGTACGGCGCGAGAGGCGCACCGTCGGAGGCCGCGATGCGCAGGTGCCAGGTCTTCATCGCGAGCGTCTGGCCCGCGCGTGTCCACAGGCCGATGAAATAGACGCCCAGCACGAGGAAGCAGACGGCGATCAGCCCGGTGCGCTTCTCGATGCCGCTGGTCTGGTGGGCGAGCACGCCGTAGACGAGGGCGGTGACGCCCAGCACGCCGAACAGCAGCACGCCTTCGTACAGGAAGGCGGCCATGCGGCGCACGAGCGGCGGGGCGGCGACCTGGCTGTCGTGCGCACCGGCCCGGCCGGCGTCGGCCGCGGCCGCCTCGGGCGCGCTCATCGGCGCACGGAGGCGGGCGCGGACGCCGGGGCGGCGGCCACGGTCGCGTGCTTGGGGAGCAGCGTCGTGCGGTCGACCGAGTTCGGGCCGACGGCGATCTTGGGCGCGCCTTCGCGCTGGTGCGCGGGCGGGGCGGCGCGGCGCGTCAGCAGGGTGGTGGTGACGCCGGGCCGCTTGGGCTCGACCAGCAGCGGCGCCGAGCCGGCCGGCGCGCGCGTTGCGGCATTGCCACCGATCACGTTGTTCTTCGGCTGGAAGGTGTCGACGGCCTGCGGCGCATGGCGACGGGCGAACGCCGTGGTGGACGGCGCGCCGCTGGCCGGCGCGGCCGCACGCTTGGCGGCGAGTTCGCGCTTCTTCTCCTCGGGCAGCGCCTGGTAGGCCTTCCAGCGCGCCTCGCGCTCTTCCTTGGACAGGCCGCGCGTCTCCTGGAACACCGTGCGCGCCTGGGTGCGCTGCTGGACGGTCATGTGCGCCCACTCGCCCATGCGCTGGGTGGCGCGCTTCTGCTCGTCCGGCGGCATCTTGGGAAAGCGCCCGGCGACGTCGATCCAGCGCTCCTTGCTGCGCGAATCCAGCCCGTTCCAGTCGTTGGCCAGCGGGCCCAGCACCTGGCGATGGGACGGCGAGAGCTCGGCCCAGGTCGGACCGCCGGCATCGGCCTTGGCGGCGGTGGCGGCCGCCGAGCTGCCGTTGGCGGCCACCGCGGCAGGCGCACCCACGCCCAGCGCCGCGACCAGGGCCGCGGCGGCCAGCGATCCGATCAGCCGGGGAATCGGGGAACGCGCCAAGAATCCTCCGTTACTCACGGGTGGTCTTGAGGTACTCCGCGAAACCCGGATCCGTGTAGGCGTCCGGCGGCAGGTCGTCCGACAGCAGGGCGGCGTCGACTTCGGCGACCGCGGCGATCTGCGCCCGGTCGTGCACATGGGCGATGCCCGCCAGGCCCAGCACCAGCAGCGCCAGGGGAACGGCCGAGCCGAGCTTGAACCACCAGCCCAGCGGATTGGCCAGCGCGGCGCTGCGGCCGCGGCTGACCACCACGGGGGCGGCCGCCAGCTGTTCCTGGCGGCGCGCCGCCTGGGCGCGCGCCAGCGCCTGCTCGCGGGCGAAGCGCAGGCGTTCGGTGATGTCGGGGGCGGTGGACAGTGCTCGCTCGCCAAGCATCGAAGCGACGCGCACGCCGAAGCGCGCCTCCAGGCCGTCGCGGTCCGGCAGGGAATAGGTCGTTTTCGTGTTCCTGGTCATGGTGCGAGTCCCTTGGCTTTCAACGCCTTGGCCAGCGCGTGGACGGCGCGCGAGCAGTGCGTCTTGACGCTGCCCTCCGAGCATCCCATCACGGACGCGGTTTCTGCAACATCTAGTTCCTCCCAGTAACGCAGCAGGAACGCTTCGCGTTGACGCGCCGGGAGCTCGCCGACCTCGCTTTCGATGATCAGGAGGATCTGGTCCCGCGATACGGAATCGGCGGCGCTCTCGGTGCCGACGGTTCCTTCGAGGTTGTCCAGGACTTCCAGGATGTCGAAGTCGCCGTCGTCGTCGCCGGATCCGCCGAATTCGGAGAAATTGTGCACGACCGCACTGCGCACCTTCTGGCGCCGGAACCAGTCCATCGTGGCATTCGACAGGATGCGCTGGAACAGCAGCGGCAGTTCGGCCGCAGGCCGGTCGATGTACTTCTCGGCCAGACGGATCATCGAATCCTGCACGATGTCGAGGGCGGCGTCGTCGTCGCGCACGGCGAAGGCCGTGCGCTTGAAGGCGCGCTTCTCGACACTCTTGAGGAAGTCTGAAAGTTCTTTGTCGGTGGCCAAGGTGGAGGACTGAAGCGGCGGTGCGCCCGGTCTGGAGGACGCGGCGGATTATGTCACCGCGCCACAGCCGGGCGACGCCCCGCCGACACCCTCCGTTCAGCCTCGGAAGGCTTCGCAAATCGCGAAGCCTTGGTTCGGCACGAATTGGGGGCAGTTGCCGAACAAAAGCCGGGCGATCGGTGCAATAATGGTGCTTCGCACAAATGCGAGCTGGTCTGAAGGCCGACCCGAACGCGGGCACCGGCATGTTTCGATCTCCAGGTTCTGAATCCGCCTCACGAGGGCGAGAAGAGGAGCACCAATGGTTTTTCGTCAGAGAAATTCACAGAGGTTCCCCATGGCCGATATGTCCACCACGGACGTGAAGCGCAACGCTTCCGCGAGTCCGCAGGGTGCTGCGCACCCCCAATCCCCCCCCAATTCCGCCCAGGATCCGAACGGATCCGAGATCCTCGTGCGCTGCCTGCAGGCCGAGAACGTCAAGTACGTCTGGGGCTATCCCGGCGGCGCGGTGCTCTACATCTACGACGCGCTGTACAAGCAGCAGTCCATCCAGCACGTGCTGGTGCGCCACGAGCAGGGCGCCGTGCACGCGGCCGACGGCTATGCGCGCGCCACGGGCGACGTCGGCGTCGCGCTGGTCACGTCCGGCCCGGGCGTCACGAATGCCGTCACGGGCATCGCCACGGCGTACATGGACTCCATCCCGATGGTGATCATCACCGGACAGGTGCCCACCCCGGCCATCGGCCTGGACGCCTTCCAGGAATGCGACACCGTCGGCATCACGCGCCCCATCGTCAAGCACAACTTCCTGGTCAAGGACGTGCGCGAGCTCGCGTCCACGCTCAAGAAGGCCTTCCACATCGCCCGCACCGGCCGCCCCGGCCCGGTGGTGGTGGACATCCCCAAGGACGTCTCGCAGCACACGACGCCGTTCGTGTATCCCGAGCACGTCGAGATGCGCTCGTACAACCCGGTCAAGAAGGGCCACGGCGGCCAGATCCGCAAGGCGGTCAGCCTGCTGCTGCAGGCCAGGCGCCCGTACATCTATTCGGGCGGCGGCGTGGTGCTGGGCAACGCGTCGGCCGAGCTGCGCGAACTGGCCGACCTGCTGGGCGTGCCCGTCACCAACACGCTGATGGGCCTGGGCGCGATGCCCGCGCTCGACCCGAAGTTCCTGGGCATGCTGGGCATGCACGGCACCTTCGAGGCCAACATGGCGATGCAGCACTGCGATGTCCTGCTGGCCATCGGGGCGCGCTTCGACGACCGCGTGATCGGCAACCCGGGCCACTTCGCCTCGGTCGAGCGA
>JBJMWE010000459.1:0-3813 GCA_045810285.1 Vitreoscilla sp.
CAGCCAGTTGTCGCCCGGGTTCGGGTTGCTCCACTCGCCGCCGGAGAGGTCGCCTTCCTGCTCGTCGAACTTGCCCAGCACCGTGGGCCGCACGTCGTTGCGCCAGTTGTACAGCTGCTCCTTGAGCTGGTACTCGATCATCTGGCGCTTCTCCTCGACGACCAGGATCTCCTTGAGCCCCTGCGCGAAGTCGCGCGTGATCGTGGCTTCCAGCGGCCAGACGACGTTGACCTTGTGGATGCGGATGCCCAGGGAGCGGCAGGTGTCGTCGTCGAGGCCGAGGTCGGCCAGCGCCTGGCGCAGGTCGTTGTAGGCCTTGCCGCTGGCGATCAGGCCGAAGCGGTCGTCCGGCGTGGCGACGACGTTGTGGTTGAGCCTGTTGGCGCGCACGTAGGCGAGGGCGGCGTACCACTTGAAATCCATCAGCCGCGCTTCCTGTTCCAGCGGCGGATCCGGCCAGCGGATGTGCACGCCGCCCGGCGGCATCATGAAGTCCTCGGGCAGGACGATCTTCACGCGGTGCGGGTCGACGTCCACCGTGGCCGACGATTCGACGACCTCCTGGATCGTCTTCATCGACGTCCACACGCCCGAGAAGCGGCTCATCGCGAACGCGTGCAGGCCCATGTCGAGGATGTCCTGCACCGACGACGGGAAGAACACCGGGATGCCGCAGGCCTTGAAGATGTGGTCGCTCTGGTGCGCGGCGGTGGAGCTCTTGGAGACGTGGTCGTCGCCGGCGATGGCGATGACGCCGCCGTGCGCCGAGGTGCCGGCCATGTTGGCGTGCTTGAAGACGTCGGCGGTGCGGTCCACGCCGGGGCCCTTGCCGTACCAGAGGCCGAACACGCCGTCGAACTTGTTGGTCTGCGGATAGAGCGCGAGCTGCTGCGTGCCCCACACCGCGGTGGCGCCGAGTTCCTCGTTGACGCCCGGCTGGAACACGACGTTCTGCGCCGCCAGGTGCTTCTTGGCCGCCCACAGCGCCTGGTCATAGCCGCCCAGCGGGGAGCCGCGGTAGCCGCTGATGAAGCCGGCGGTGTTCAGGCCGGCGAGCGCGTCGCGGGTGCGCTGCAGCATCGGCAGGCGCACCAGGGCCTGCACGCCGCTCATGAACGCGCGGCCGGTGTCGAGCGCGTACTTGTCGTCGAGCGACACCGTCTCGAGGGCTTTGCGGATGCTGTCGGGCAACGGGGCGTTCATGGTCGCGTCTCCTGCGATTCAGGACGTCAAGGAAGGGGTGGATCGCGCGTTGCCGCGGGTGGGGGCGACGTCGTTCCGGTGCGGCTCGTGACCGGTTGGAACGGTGGGCAACGAACCAGCTCAGTGTAGGGAAAAGCAGTGGACATGTGCTTGCTTTATGCTTGTCCTGGCGCGGCTGTTGGGAAACAATATTGCTGCAAAGTCCACATTGGAGAATCAGTCTTGCCAAGAAGCGAGAAGACGGGAAAAGCGAACGCTCGTGCGGGCGCACCGGCGCCCGCCCGCGGGCCCGCGGAACGCGGCGCGCCCGAGGAGCGCGGAGCGCGCGATGCCGGCGGCCTCGACCGCTACGACATCGCGCTGCTGGCCGAACTGCAGCGCGATGCACGCCAGTCCAACGCCGACCTCGCCGGCCGCATCGGCCTGTCGCCCGCGCCCACCTGGCGCCGCGTGCGCCGGCTGGAGGAACTGGGCGTCATCACCGGCTACCGCGCCGAGATCGACCGCCGCAAGATCGGCCTGGGCGTGCTGGCGTTCGTGCGCGTGGACACCGATCGCGACAACCTGGCCGCGACCAAGGCACTGGAGGACGCCATCCGCGGCCTGCCGGAAGTCATCTCCTGCCACTACATCAGCGGCGCGGGCACCTTCGAGCTGCAGGTGCTGGTGACCGACCTCGACGCCTATGCGCGCTGGACGATGGACACGCTGTTCCGCCTGCCCAACGTGAAGGACCTGCACACCAGCTTCTCGCTCGGCGAGATCAAGTCGGGCGCGGCGCTGCCGCTGGGGCACCTGGGGGCGGCGCGTTGAAGCGCGGAAGAAGCGGGGCCACGGACGGGTTAATCCCGTGCACGGCACCTTCATTTGCGCCGAGCATCAGGCATGCGGGCAGGGACACCAGCGAGCGGGCACGCAAGCCCGTCACTTCAAACGAGATGGACACGCATTGAATCGACGTGACGTCCTCTTGCGAGTCGGCACGACCCTGGCGGGCCTCGGCGCCGCGCCTGCGCGCGCCGCGGACGCGCCCGACGCGCTGCTGACGGCCGAGGAGCAGGCCTGGCTCGCCAAGCACCCGGTGGTGCTGTTCGCGCCGGAGCGCGACTTCCCGCCCTTCAGCTTCGTCGACAGCCAGGGCCAGCACCGCGGCCTGTCGGCCGACGTGCTCGATCTCGTGCAGGAACACACCGGCCTGAAGTTCCAGCCGGTGGCGGCGGGCGAGCGCGCCGGCAACGTCGACCGGATGAAGCGGCGCGAGATCGACCTGCTCACTTCGCTGCGGCCCACGGCCGATCGCGAGCAGTTCATCGCGTTCACCAGCGCCTACGTCAGCTCGCCGGCCGTCGTGCTGCGGCGGCGCGGCGACCATCGTTCCGGCGACCTGGCCAGGATGGCCGGCGAGCGCGCGGCGGTCGACCGCAACTCCGCGGCCGAGGATTTCCTGCGCCGCACCTGGCCCGACGTGGTGGCGGTGGAGGTCGACACCGCCGCGCAGGGCCTGCGCGCGCTGGCGTTCGGCGAGGTCGACGCCTGCGTCGTCAACCTGGCCACGGCCTCCTACCTGATCGAGCGCGACCGCATCGGCGGCCTGCGCGTGGCCGGCGAGACGGGCTACTTCTCGACGCTGACGCTCGGCTACCGCAAGGACTGGCCGATGCTGGGTCGCGTGCTCGAGAAGGGCCTGGCGCAGATCAGCGAGGCCGAACGCGCACAGATGATCGCGCGCTGGATCCCGCTGTCGGACATCGCCTGGTGGCAGCGTCCCGAGGTGCAGCGCGTGCTGGGCGCGGCGTCGATCGGCACCGGCCTGCTCATGGCCGGCCTGCTGCTGTGGAACCGCGCGCTGCGCCGCGCCGTCTCGCAGCGCACGGACGCGCTGCAGAAGGAACTGGCCGAGCGCCAGCGGCTCGAGACCCGCCTGCGCACGCTGGCCGAGCACGATCCGCTCACCGGCCTGATGAACCGCGCGGCGCTCACCGAGGCGCTGCGGCGTTCGCTGGCGCTGGCGGCACGGCAGAAGTGGTCGGTGGCCGTCGTCTTCATCGACCTCGACAAGTTCAAGGCCGTCAACGATTCGATGGGCCACGCCGCGGGCGACGAGCTGCTGCGCCAGATCGCGTCGCGCCTGCAGGGCTGCCTGCGCGAGAGCGACCTGCTGGGACGCCTGGGCGGCGACGAGTTCATCGTCGTGGCCGAGGCGCTGCACGACGGACCGCGCAACGCGATGGAGCTGGCCGACAAGCTGCTGATGCAGATGAAGCGCCCGTTCCTGGTGGCGGGCCAATCGCTCGCGATGGGGTTCTCGGCCGGCATCTCCCTGTTCCCCGGCGACGGCGACACGCCCGAGTCGCTGATCGCCAACGCCGACGCCGCGATGTACCAGGCCAAGGAGCAGGGGCGCTTCCGCGCCAGCCTTTACCCCGGCCGGCCCCAGGGCAGCGCCCCCGCCGCCGGCGAGGAGACCGCATGATGATTCGCGCCTGCCTCGCGCTGGCCGCCGCCGCTGCTGCTGCCGCTGTCCTGCCGGCCGCGGCCGCCGAGCCCGTGACCTCCGGCTTCCACGCCGCGCCGCCGGCCCCGGCCGCCGCGCCCACCCGCGCGGGTCCG
>JBJMWE010000460.1:0-6796 GCA_045810285.1 Vitreoscilla sp.
CTGGGCTTCTTCCTGTACGACCCGATGACCGTGGTGCTGTGGGCCTTCGTGGCCGTCAGCCTCGTCGCCTGGGGACGCGGCACGTTCTGCGGCTGGCTGTGCCCGTTCGGCGCGCTGCAGGAGCTGGTCGGCCAGTTCACGCGCGCGCTCGGGCTGCACCCGCTGCGCATCCGCGCGGCGCTCGACGCGAAGCTCAAGCGCCTGAAGTACGTCGTGCTCGCGGCCGTCGTGGGTTGTGCGGCGCTCGGCGCCGCGGCGGGCCCGTGGACGGATCGCGTGGTGGAGGTCGAGCCGTTCAAGACGGCGATCACGCTCCTGTTCGTGCGCTCGTGGCCGTTCGTGGCCTGGGCCGTCGCGCTGCTCCTGCTGTCGACCGTCGTGTTCAAGGGCTTCTGCCGCTACCTGTGCCCGCTCGGTGCGGGCCTGGCGCTGCTGGGCCGGCTGCGTCGCTTCGACTGGATCGCGCGCCGCGCCGAATGCGGCACGCCGTGCCAGACCTGCCGCCACCGCTGCGACTACGAAGCGATCGAGCCCGGCGGCCGCGTCGCCTACGAGGAGTGCTTCCAGTGCCTGGAGTGCGTGGCCATCCACGACAGCGACGAACGCTGCGCGCCGCTGATCCAGGGCAAGCGGCATCGCACGATCCGCATCCGGCCGCTGCCCGGCGCGGGAGGCGCGGCGTGACGCGGCGCCAGGTGCTGCGCGCGGCACTCGGCCTGGGCGGGCTGGCGATCGCCGGCGTCGGCGCGTCGATGCCCGCGCTGCGCTGGCAACGGCGCGACCTCGTCGGCTTCGGCACGACGCTGTCGCTGCGGGCCGGCCATGCCGACGACGCGACGCTGTCGATCGCGCTCGACGCGGCGGTCGCGACGCTGCAGCGCATCGAGGCGCAGATGAGCCTGTTCCGCGCGGACAGCGCCCTGTCGCGACTCAACCGCGACGGCGCCCTCGACGCGCCGCCGCCCGAGCTGCGCGAGGTGCTGGCCGTCGCGCTGGAGGTCGCGCGCCACAGCGAGGGCGCGTTCGACCCCACCGTGCAGCCGCTGTGGCGCGCCTTCGCCGGCGCACAGGCGCAGGGCCGGCTGCCGACCGCGGGCGAAGTGGCGGCGGCACGCGCGCTCGTCGACTGGCGCGGCCTGCGCGTGACGGGCGACGGCGTGCGCCTCGCGCGGCGCGACATGGGCGTCACGCTCAACGGCATCGCGCAGGGCTACGCCGCCGACCGCGTGCGCGGCGTGCTGCTGGCGCATGGCGTGCGGCACGTGCTGGTCGACGCCGGCGAATACGCGATGGCCGGGCGCGACCCCGCCGGCGCCTCATGGGCGCTGGGCATCGCCGACCCGCAGGCGCGCGGCCGGCTCGTCGCGCGCCTGTTCGCGGACGGCCGCTGCGTGGCCACGTCCGGCGACGACCAGGCGGTGTTCAGCGCCGACCATCGCCACCACCACATCTTCGACCCGCACACCGGCTGGTCGCCGCCCGACATGGCCGGCGTGACCGTGGCCGCGCCCAGCGGTGCGCTGGCCGATGCGCTGACCAAGGTGTTCTTCATCGCCGGGCCCGCGCGGGCGACGGACGTGGCGCGGCGCTGGAACGTCGACGCGCTCTGGATCGCCAAGTCCGGGCGCTGGGGTGCGACACCGGGACTGGCGCTGGGCGCGGCCTGATCCGTCGTGTCACGCGGCCGCGCAGCCGTGTTCGAACCTGTAGCAATGCGGCGCCGGCCAAACGGGGAAACCCGCGACGCGAGGGCCACGACCCGCGTGCGCAGCCGCCCGGCCGCCCTCGACGCGCATGGCACGGACATTGCGCACGCCTTGCACGACGGCCTCGCGGCGCGCGGTACGTCGCAGCAACCCCAACGAGGAGACAACATGCAATCCAGATTCTTGACGCTGGCGATCGCCGGCGGGCTCGCCGCGGCCTTCGGCACAGCGGGCGCGGCGGGCGGCGTCACCGACCAGATGATCCAGGCCGAAGCCACCAGCACGGGCAACGTGCTGACCTGGGGCGTGAACACGCAGGGCCAGCGCTATTCGCCGCTCAAGCAGGTCAACACCGCCACCGTGTCGCGGCTCGTGCCGGTGTGGGCGTTCTCGTTCGGCGGCGAGAAGCAGCGCGGCCAGGAATCGCAGCCGGTGATCTACGACGGCCGCATGTTCGTGACCGCCTCCTACTCGCGCATCTTCGCGCTCGACGCGGCCACCGGCAAGAAGCTGTGGAAGTACGAGCATCGGCTGCCCGAGGGCATCATGCCCTGCTGCGACGTCGTCAACCGCGGCGCGGCGCTGTTCGACAACCTGGTGATCTTCGCCACGCTCGACGCGCAGCTCGTCGCGCTGGACCAGTCCACCGGCGACGTGGTGTGGAAGACCAAGATCGACGACTACGCCGCAGGCTATTCGGCGTCGGCTGCGCCGCTGATCGCGCAGGGCCTGCTGCTGACGGGCGTCTCGGGTGGCGAGTTCGGCGTGGTGGGCCGGGTCGAGGCGCGCGATCCGCGCAGCGGCAAGCTGGTGTGGACGCGCCCGACGGTCGAAGGCCACATGGGCTACACCTACGATCCCGACGGCACCAAGCACGAGAACGGCGTCAGCGGCACGCCCGGCCAGACCTGGCCCGGCGACCTGTGGAAGACCGGCGGCGCGGCCACCTGGCTGGGCGGCACGTACGACGCCAGGACGGGGCTGGCCTACTTCGGCGCCGGCAACCCCGCCCCGTGGAACAGCCACATGCGCAAGGGCGACAACCTGTTCTCCTGCTCCACGATCGCCATCGACGTGAAGACCGGCCAGATCAAGTGGCACTACCAGGGCACGCCCAACGACGGCTGGGACTTCGACGGCGTCAACGAGTTCGTCACCTTCGACATGGACGGCAAGCGCGTGGGTGGCAAGGCCGACCGCAACGGCTTCTTCTACGTGATCGACGCCAACGACGGCAAGCTGATGAACGCCTTCCCGTTCGTGCGCAAGATCACCTGGGCCAAGGGCATCGACCTGAAGACGGGGCGCCCGATCTACAACGAGGACAGCCGCCCGGGCGACCCGACGGCCAGCCAGGACGGCAAGAAGGGCGCGCCGATCTTCAACGCGCCCAGCTTCCTCGGCGGCAAGAACCAGATGCCGATGGCCTACAGCCCCGACACGCACCTGTTCTACGTGCCGTCCAACGAATGGGGCATGGAGATCTGGAACGAGCCGGTCGCGTACAAGAAGGGCGCGGCCTACCTGGGCGCCGGCTTCACCATCAAGACGGTCAACGACGACTACATCGGCGCGCTGCGGGCGGTCGACCCCAAGACGGGCAGGATCGTCTGGGAGGTCAAGGACACCGCGCCGCTGTGGGGCGGCGTGCTGACCACCGGCGGCAACCTCGTGTTCTGGGGCACGCCGGAGGGCTTCCTGAAGGCCGCCGACGCGAAGACGGGCAAGGTGCTGTGGGAGTTCCAGACGGGCTCCGGCGTCGTCGCCCCGCCGATCACCTGGCAGCAGGGCGGCGAGCAGTACGTCAGTGTCGTCTCCGGCTGGGGCGGCGCCGTGCCGCTGTGGGGTGGCGAGGTCGCCAAGAAGGTCAACATGCTCGAGCAGGGCGGCATGGTCTGGGTCTTCAAGATTCCCAAGGCCGGCGGTGCCCCCGCCGTCAAGCAGGTCGCGGCGCCCACCGCCAAGGTCGCGGCCGCCCACTGATCTCCTGAAGGCCAGGGCCGTTCCCGCGCACGCACGCGCGGCGCCTGGCGCGCAGGCGCGCGCGGCGCGCGGGACGGCCCGCACGAAAGACACCCATGAACCCCACGACACGACGCATCTTCATCGCGCGTTCGCTGGCCGGCGGCTGCGCTGCCGCCGGCCTCGGACTGGCGACCCCGGCCCGCGCGGCCGCCCATGTCGAGGAGACGGACGAGACCGCCGTCGCGCTCGGCTACCACCACGACACCCAGCTGACGGACGCGAAGAAGTACCCGAACCACACCGCGCAGCAGCGCTGTGCCGAGTGCGCGTTCTGGCAGGGGAGCGCCACGGACGCCTGGGCCGGCTGCGCGATGTTCGGCCGCAAGCAGGTCGCCGCCACCGGGTGGTGCAGCGCGTTCTCGAAGAAGCCGGGCTGACCATGCGGCCCGGCCGCTCGCCCCGGCTTCTCGTGCTGGCGTTGGCGATCGGGCAAGGCCCTGCGCGCGCGGACGAAGCGGCGCAGGTGGCCGCGGTGCAGACCGTGACCGTGGTCGCCACGACCGTGCTGCCCGGTGCCGGCACGCCTCTTTCGCAGGTGCCCGCCAACGTGCAGGCGCTGCGCGGCGACGCGCTCTCGCCGATGCGCGCCGCCACCCTCGCCCAGGCGCTGGACCGCGGCGTCGGCAGCGTCAACGTCAACGACACCGCCGGCAACGCCTACCAGCTGGACGTCAGCTTCCGCGGCTTCACGGCCTCGCCCGCGCTGGGCACGCCGCAGGGGCTGTCGGTGTTCGTCGACGGGGTGCGCGTCAACGAGGCCTTCGGCGACACGGTCAACTGGGACCTGATCCCGGCCGGCGCGATCGCCAAGGTCTCAGTGATCCCCGGCTCGAACCCGGTGTTCGGCCTGAACACGCTGGGCGGGGCGCTCGCGGTGACGACCCGCGACGGGTTCGAGGAAGAGGGCGGCCAGGTGCGCGCCCGTGGCGGCATGTGGGGCCGCGCGGCCGTCGACGTGGAGGGCGGCGCCCACGATGCCCGCCTGGCCGCCTTCGGCGCTGCCAGCGTGCTGCACGAGCGCGGTTGGGGCCAGCATGATCCGAGCCGGGTCGCGCAGGCCTTCGGCAAGCTCGGCTGGCGCGATGGCGCGAACCGCGCCGACCTCGGGGTGTCGCTGGCCGACACGCGCCTCGAAGGCAGCCAGACCCTGCCGCTCGGCTGGCTGGCCGACTGGCGCCAGGCGTACTCCTGGCCCGACCACCAGGCCAACAAGCTCGTCTTCGTCAACGCCAACGCGAGCCGCCGTTTCTCGTCGACGCTGCTGCTGGAGGCGAACGCCTTCCATCGCACGCTGCGCACCTTCGTCCTGAACAGCAACGTCAACGACGGCTTCGACACCGGCGCAGGCGTGGGCCCCGGCAACGAGCCCACCGGCAATGCGCTCAACGACATCCGGCAGGCGCGCAGCGGCGCCTCGCTGCAACTGACGGCCACCGGCGCGATCGCGGGGCACTCGAACCATCTGGGCGTCGGCGCGAGCGTCGAGAGCGCCTTCACGCGCTTCACGCAGTCGGACCAGGAGGCCGGCGATTCGCGCGACACCACGTCCAGCGCACCCGTCACGCTGCGGACGTCGCTGCATGCGCGCGCTGCCGATGCCGGCGTGTACGCGACGGACACCTTCGGCATCGACGAGCGCACGTTCCTCGTGGTCTCCGGCCGCTACGACGCCGCGAGGATCGTGCTCGCCGACCAGCTGGGCACGGCGCTGGACGGACGCCATGTCTTCCGGCGGCTGAACCCCGCGGTGGGCCTGACGTCGAACCCGACGCCCGCGCTCACGCTGTACGCCACCTACAACGAGGGCCTGCGCGTGCCCACGCCGGTGGAGCTGAGCTGCGCGGATCCGGCCGCGCCGTGCGCGTTGCCCAACGCGTTCTCGTCGGACCCGGCGCTCAAGCCGGTGATCTCGCGCAATGCGGAGTTCGGCGCGCGCGGCAAGGCCGGCGACGCGCTCGAATGGAGCCTCGCGCTGTTCCGCACCGACCTGCGCGACGACATCCAGTTCATCAGCAGCGGCGGGGGCGCGACGAACGCCGGCTATTTCGGGAATGTCGGCGTCACGCGACGCCAGGGCGTCGAGCTGGGGTTGCAGTCGCGGGTCGATGCGCTGGCGCTCAGTGCGCGCTACAGCCTGGTCGACGCCACGTTCCGCACGCCGCTCGTGATGAACAGCCCGAACAATTCGACGGCCGCGCCGATCAGCTGCGACGCCTGCACGGACATCGCGGTGCGGCCCGGCGACCACTTGCCGGGCATCGCGCGCAACACCCTCAAGGTGAACGCCTCATGGACGTTCCGCCAGGGCGCCGTCGTGGGCATGACCCTGGTCTCGCAGTCCGGCACCTGGGCGCGCGGCGACGAGAACAACGCCGACGCCAACGGCCGCGTGCCGGGCTTCACGTTGTTCGACCTGGATGCCCGCGTGCCGCTGGGCGCCGGCTGGGAAGTCTTCGCCAACGTCGACAACGTGTTCGATCGCCGCACGTCGACCTTCGGCGCACTGGGCCAGGACGTCTTCACCGGCCCGGGCCGCAGCTTCGACGCCACGGGCGCCACCTGGCGCCGCGAGCAGTTCCGCGTCGCGGGCGCGCCGCGCGGCGCATGGCTGGGCGTGACCTGGCGCTTCGGCGCGTAGGGCGGGTTAGCCGAAGGCGTAACCCGCCGTTCGCCCCGTTCGCCGGCACCGCGACCCGTTCGCCGGCACCGCGACCCGCCGTTCGCCGGCATTGCAATGCGCCGACGACGCGGCGCGCCCGTATCACGGCGTGCATGGCCGGTGACCGTCCATCTTGCAACGAATGTCCAATGGCCACGAACGGCTTGCTCTTACCCACAAGTCTCGGCCGCAAGCTGCATTCCAAGAACGATATCGGTCAAGCGCGTCAATCCGCGCCACATGACGAGGTTGCCAGGCGGCGGGTCGTTCTTGCGGGCGAGATAGCCGCCGAGCTTGGCCAACTGGATGGCGTAGTGCGACAGCGTCCGCGGCACGAGCTCTGGAGTGCTCGTCTTGGGCGACAGCCGATCCAGTACCGCGAGTTCGTCTTCGGTGAATGCGTCCC
>JBJMWE010000461.1:0-2579 GCA_045810285.1 Vitreoscilla sp.
CCCGTCGAGCCGCGCACGCCGGCCACCGGCACGTCGCCCAGCGCGCCCACCGCCGCGCCGCCCTCGCAAGCGGTGCGCCCCGTCGACAACCCCGCCGACCGCGGCGGCGCCGGCGGCACGACGCCGCCCGGCGGCAGCAGCGGCAAGGTCAACCTCGACGGCACCGTCAGCGGCCCCGGCGGCAACGGCTCGGTGCCGCCCGCCGGCACCGGCAACCAGGCGCCGCTCAACCTCGACCTGCACGGCGGCGGCAACGGCCCCAGCCTGGGCCGCACGCGCAGCGGCCTCGTGCCCGCGCTGCCGGCCCCGGCCGAGAAGAAGACCCCGCTCGAGACGGAACTCGAGAAGGCCAGCCGGGCACACTGCGCCGACGCCTACGCCAGCAGCGGCCTGCTGGCCGTGATCCCGCTCGCCAAGGACGCCGTCACGGGCAAGGGCTGCAAGTGGTGAGGCCGGGCCACCGGTCCGTTCGAGGGTCGGTTGCGCGTCGATGGCGCGCCAAGGTTCGTCGCCGAAGGGGTCTGGCCTTTCCGAGAGTTGCGTCATGATGCCCCCCGTAGCGCGCAACGCCGAACGCAATCGAGGACAGGCCTGACCCCGGATTCGCTGACGCTCGCCCCCCAAGGGCTTCGAGAAGCGCGCTGCCAGGCGCTGCCTCGTTGACGTTCGGGGTCCGGCCTGTCCACCCTCCGCGCTTCGCATGCGCTCTTCGATCGCCATCGTCGCGCGGAGCGTGGAAAGGCCAGACCCCTCGGCGGATGGTTCGCGGCCCCTGAGACTCGAAGTCCGCGCTCAGCGCGTCGCGGCTGTCGCGCGCCACACGGTGTTGCCCACGTCGTCGGCCACCAGCAGCGCGCCCTTCGAATCGATCGCCACGCCCACCGGGCGGCCGTGGGCGTCGCCATGGTCGTCCACGAAGCCGGTCAGCACGTCGATGGGCATGCCCGAGGGCCGGCCGTCGGCGAAGGGCACGAAGACGACCTTGTAGCCGACCGGCGGCTTGCGGTTCCAGGAGCCGTGCTCGCCGATGAACATGCCGCCGGCGAACGGCGCGGGCAGGCTGGTCTTCGGTGCCGCCACCAGGCCCAGCGCGGCCACGTGCGCGCCGAGCGCGTAGTCGGGCGCGATCGCCTTGGCCACGAGATCGGGACGCGGCGGCTTGACGCGATCGTCGACATGCTGGCCCCAGTAGCTCCACGGGAAGCCGTAGAACGCGCCGGGCTTGACGGAGGTGAGGAAGTCGGGGGGCAGGTCGTCGCCGAGCTCGTCGCGCTCGTTGGACACCGTCCACAGCACGCCGCCTTCCCAGGCCATGCCGTTCGGGTTGCGGATGCCGGTGGCGAACGGGTGCTTCTCGCCGGTGGCGCGGTCGATCTCCCAGATGCACGCGCGTCCCTGCTCGGCCTGGATGCCGTTGTCGCCCGCGTTGCTGTTCGACCCGGTCGTCGCGTACAGCTTGCTGCCGTCGGCGGATGCGATGATGTTCTTCGTCCAGTGATGGTTGATCGGCCCGGCGGGCAGGTCGGTCAGCTTCACGCCCGGCTCGGCGATGCTCGTCTGGCCAGGCTTGTACGCGAACTTCAGGACGGCGTCGCTGTCGGCCACGTACAGGTCGTCGCCCACCAGCGCCATGCCGAACGGCGAGTTCAGGGCGTCGATGAAGACGGTCTTCGTCTCGGCCACGCCGTCGCCATCGGCGTCGCGCAGCAGCACGATGCGGTTGGCCGTGGGAACGCCCGCGCCGGCCTTCTTCTGCACCGACTTCATCACCTTGCCCTTGAGCCCCTTCGAATCCTCGGGCTTGGGCGGCGCATTCGTCTCGGCGACCAGCACGTCGCCGTCGGGCAGCACCAGGAGCCAGCGCGGGTGGTTCAGGCCGACGGCGAACGCGTTGACCGCGATGCCGGCCGGGGCGTTGGGTTTCGCGCCCGCGGGCCAGCCCTTGGCCGGCGCGATCTGCAGCGTCGGCAGCAGGTGCTTGTCGACCGGCTTGATGGCCGGGTCCGGCCCGACGGTGTCGGCAGGCGAGGGCACCGGCCCGACGTTGGTCTGCGCGGGCGCCGCATGGGCGGACAGCGCGGCCGCGATGGCGCCGGCGAGCGCGAGGACGACGGGCAGGCGGGACATCGCGGCTCCTGGAGGGCTGCATGCGCAGCGGAGCCACTGGCCTGCAATCGACGTTCCCGCGCCGGCGTCACACCAGCTCGCGCAGCTTCTCGTAGCCGCTGCGGCTGATGGGCACGCGCTTGCCGCTGCGCAGGCGCGCGGCGTGGCGGTCGGGGCCGGGGCGCTCGATCGCCTGCAGGTGCGCGAGGTTGATGATGAACGAGCGGTGCACGCGCAGGAAACGCGTCGGGTCGAGCTGCTCCTCGATCTCGGAGATGCGCTGCGGCTTGAGGTGGCACTTGCCGTCGACCTCGATGGCGAGGTAGTCGCCCTGCGCCTCGATGCACTCGACCTGTTCGACCGGGATCACGTGCACCTGCTCGCGGTCGCGGATCAGGATGCGCTCCAGCGTCGCGCCGCGGCGGGCGACGAGCGCCTCGACGCCCGGGGCCTGCGAGGCCGCCGGCGCGGCG
>JBJMWE010000462.1:0-12492 GCA_045810285.1 Vitreoscilla sp.
CCAAGCGCGTCGTCGTGGTGAGCGACGACATCGACAAGTACCGCGGGCACGAGGGCGACTTTCCGAAAGGCACGACCTTCCATCCGCGCGAGGCGATGGACGCGGTGCAGCGCGAGCTGCGCGAGATCCCCGGCACGACGGCGATCATCTACGACCAGACGTGCGCGACCGAGAAGCGGCGCCGCCGCAAGCGCGGCAAGCTGGCGACGCCGGACAAGCGCGTCGTCATCAACGAGCTCGTCTGCGAAGGCTGCGGCGACTGCAGCGTGCAGAGCAACTGCCTGAGCGTCGAGCCGGTCGAGACCGAGTTCGGCCGCAAGCGCCGCATCAACCAGAACAGCTGCAACCAGGACTTCTCCTGCGCCAACGGCTTCTGCCCGAGCTTCGTGTCGGTGGAAGGCACGCTGAAGAAGCCGAAGGCCGCGAAGTCCAAGGATGCGGCGGCGCTGCCCGAGATCCCGATGCCCGCACTGCCCGCCGCCCAGACGGCGTGGGGCATCGTCGTGGCCGGCATCGGCGGCACCGGCGTCATCACCATCGGCCAGCTGCTGGGCATGGCGGCGCACCTCGAGGGCAAGGGCGTGGTCACGCAGGACGCGGCCGGCCTCGCGCAGAAGGGCGGCGCCACCTGGAGCCACATCCAGATCGCCGACACGCAGGACGCCATCCTCACCACCAAGGTCGACGCCGCCAAGGCGGACCTCGTGATCGGCTGCGAGGCCATCGTCGCCGCCAACCCGGTGACGCTGGGCGTGATGCGCGAGGGCCGCACCTACGTCGCGCTGAACACGCACCGCTCGCCCACCGCCACGTTCGTGAACGATCCCGACTGGCAGTTCCCGGGCGGCAAGTGCGAGTCGGCCATCGAGGCCGCGGTCGGCAAGGACCTGCTGGGCGCGTTCGACGCCGACGCCGTCGCCACCCGGCTGCTGGGCGACTCGATCTTCACCAACCCGCTGATGCTGGGCTACGCGTGGCAGCAGGGCCGCGTGCCGCTGAGCCACGCCGCGCTGATGCGCTCGATCGAGCTGAACGGCGTGCAGGTCGAGAAGAACAAGCAGGCGTTCGAATGGGGCCGCCGCTGCGCGCACGACCTCGCCTCCGTGAAGGCGCAGTTCGCCGCGGCGCAGGTCATCGAGTTCGTGAAGAAGCCGTCGCTGGTGGAGACCGTGCAGCGCCGCGTCGACTTCCTCACCGGCTACCAGGACGCGGACTACGCCGCGCTGTACGCGACGATCGTCGAGCGCGTGAAGGCTGCGGAAGCGCCGCTGGCCAGCACGCGCCTGTCCGAGACCGTCGCGCGCAACCTGTTCAAGCTGATGGCCTACAAGGACGAGTACGAGGTGGCGCGCCTGCACACCGACCCGGCCTTCCTCGCCAAGCTGTCGGACCAGTTCGAGGAGGGCTTCACGCTGAAGTACCACCTCGCGCCGCCGCTGCTCGCCGCCAGGAACGAGAAGGGCCACCTCGTCAAGAAGACCTACGGCGGCTGGATGCAGCGCGCGTTCGGCGTGCTCGCCAGGTTCAAGGGCCTGCGCGGCACCGCGTTCGACGTCTTCGGCTACACCGCCGAGCGCCGCACCGAGCGCACGCTGATCGCCGAATACCGCGCGCTCGTGGACGAACTGCTGGACGCGCTGACGCTCGAGCGCCTCGCCGATGCCGTGGCGCTGGCCGCGCTGCCGGAAGAGATCCGCGGCTACGGCCACGTGAAGGAGCGCAACCTCGAGAAGGTGCGCGTCAAGTGGGCTGCCCTGCTGGCCGAGTGGCGCGCGTCGGGACGGGCTGGCGCAAAGGCGGCCTGAGCGGTCCGCCGGCCGGGCGGCAGCGCGCGACGAGGCACCGCGCGCCCGGCCTCGCGACACGCGACGCACGCGCGGGCCGGCGCCGCGCCGCCGCCGGGCTCACCAGCGATCCGAGCGCATGAGCGGCTCCCACGCGGCGCCGTGCAGCTGGTACACGCCGACGGCGCCGTAGCGTTGCTCGCCGTCCGCGCCGAAGCGCATGGAATTGGTGATCGGGCAATTGCCGTCGAATTCCTTCAAGGTCTTCAACAGCGCCTTCTTGTCGACGGCGCCGTTGCGCGCCAGCGCGTCGGCCACCATGTACACGGCATCGTAGGCATAGTGCGCGCCATAGACCGGCTCGGCCTTGTACTTCGCGCGGAACTTCTCGAGGAACACCTTGCCGCCCGGAAACTCCGCCGGCTCGACGATCGACGATGTCGCATAGACGGCCTTGATCGGGACCGCCTTTCGCAGCAGCCTGTCCGTCTTGATGGTGTCGCCGCCCACGATGGTCATGCCGGTCAGGCCGGCCTTGGCCAGCTGGGCCATCAAGGCTTCGACCTGGAAGTCGCTGAGGGTGGTCACCACCACGTCCGTGCGGTTGGCCGCGAGGCGGGCCACCAGCTTGTCGAAGTCGACGGTCCTGTCGTCGAGCGACTCGCGCGCGTCGACCGTCTTGCCCAGGCTGGCGATGACCTTGGCGGACGAGTCGGCCAGGCCCTTGCCGTAGGGCGTGCCGTCGTCGACCACGGCATAGTGCACGGCGCCCGGCAGCTGCACCGCGAACGAGCCCAGCGCCTTCGACTGCAGGTCGTCGCTGGCGACCAGGCGAAGCGTGGTGGGCAGGCCCAGGTGCGTGAACTCCGGCTTGGTCGAGATGGCCAGCTGCGGGATGTTGGCGGCGGCGTAGATCGGCGCCGCGTGGATGCTGACCCCGGAGTTGAGGTCGGCGATCGCCACCTCGACATCCTCGTCGACCAGCTTGCGCGCCGCCGCATCGCCGGCGTCGACGCTGCCCTTGTCGTCAGCCAGCACCAGGGCGAGCCGGACATGCCTGCCGCGCAGGTTCACGCCGTCGGCGGCGTTGATCTCGTCGACGGCCATGCGTGCGCCGTTGACCATGTCCTGGCCGAGCGGAGCGAGCCCGTTGGAGAGCGGCTGGGCCACGCCGATCCTGACGACGTCCGGCACGCGATCGCAGCCGGCGGCCACCAGGAGAACGGTAGCGCCGGCCAGGGTGGCGGCGCGCAGCAGGCAGGTGGAGGTCATCACAGTGGGATCCGCGTGGTGTTCTTGATTTCGTCGATGACGGCATAGGTGCGCACTTCACGCACGCCGGCCAGGGTCCAGACGTGCGACTCCATCAGCTCGTTGTGGCGGCGCATGTCCGGCACCCGCAGCTTCAGCAGGTGGTCGAAGTTCCCGCGCACCTCGTGGCACTCGACGATCTCCGCGTGGTCGAGGGCGGCCGCGTGCAGCGCACGCCCGACACCGGTGGCGCCCTCCGTCGTGCGGATCGCCGCGAAGACCTGCAGGCCCGATTTCAGCTTGGCCTCGTTCAGCACCGCGGTGTAGCCGAGGATGAATCCCCTTCGGCAAAGCCGCGCCAGGCGCTCGCGCACCACGGGCACCGTGATCTGCAGTTCCTCGGCCAGGCGTGCGGTGCTGCAGCGGCCGTCGGCCTGCAGCAGTCGCAGCAGGCCGGCGTCCACGCTGTCGATGTGCGCATCGCCGCCGCAGCCGGCGGCCGACGCGGGCTCGGCCTGTTCGACACCGGCGTGCGCGCGCGCCTCGCGCACGCCCGGCAGCTTGCTGATCTCGGAAGCCACCAGTTCACGGCAGGCCGGCATGTCGGCGACGACCACCTTGAGCAGGTAGTCGAACGTCCCGGCGATCATGTAGCACTCGAGGATGGCGGCGCGCTGGCGCACCGCTTCCTGGAAGCGCTCCATGACGGCGGGATCCATCCGCTCGAGCTGGACCTCGACGAAGGCGACCACTTCCATGCCCAGCTTCTCGTGGCTGAGGCGCGCCTGGTATCCCAGGATGTAGCCCTCGCGCTGCAGGCGCTTGACCCGCTCGAACACCGCGGAGGGCGACAGGTGGACCTGCTCGGCGAGCTGGAGATTCGAGATTCGTCCGTCCCTCTGCAGCACGTGCAGGATGCGGTGGTCGATCTTGTCGTTGAAGCTGCGCCGGACGCGCTGGGGGGCCTGGATGTGCATGTTTCGAAGTGGAAGAATTGGGAAATCCTGATCGAAAGACGTCCTGCTCATGCACCTGCCGTGCCAGCTCGGCTGTTGGCCCCGCTCCGCAGGCACGTCCACCTCGGTGGCGCCGACCTGGCGCCGACGGCCCGCCGATCCGCGGCGTGCGGAGGTCCACACATTCGGCTCCGGCCAGGCGTATCGCAATCCACCCACGCGAGAACATCGGCTTGACCGCACGGCGGCTCGTGTCCGAAGATGAGCGGCTCGACTCGTCAGGAGATGCGCCTGCCGACTATTGCGGGGACTGGTTTGGATTCGAAGCGACTGAAGGCGATCCGGCGTGCGGCGCCATTCCTCATCGGGTTGAGCACGCTGGCCCTGGTGGCGATTTCCGCCAGCCTGGCCTATGCATGGGCCGAAAGACGCGCGTTCATGCGCCTGGACGACGGCGTCGGGCATCAGCTCGACCTGTACGCGGCCGTCCTGGAACAGGGCTTGAGCAACCAGGCCGATCTTCCGGGCATGCTCGATCAGGACGACCGCACCGTCGCCCTGATCGATGCCCCCGAGAACACGGCCCTGCGTTCGAGCCTGAACCGCCGGCTGACTCGCTTCGTCGCCCGCTCCAACGCGCTGAGCGCCAGCATCGTGGACACCCACGGCCGCGTCCTGGCCAGCAGCGACTGGTACCGCACCGACACGCATGGCGACCGCAACGCCGCGCAGGAGCCGTGCATCGTCGAAGGCCTGGGCAGCGGCCAGCCGGTGCAGCGCTTCTCGCCGGACCTCGCCACCGGCGCGCCCGAGGTGTGCTTCGCGCGTCCGGTGCGCAGCGAAGGGGCCACCGTGGGCGTCGTGACGGTCCGCATCAGCCTGCAGCCGATCGAGGCCACCTGGATCGATTCCGCGTTCCGCGCCGAAAGCGAGAAGCCGCTGGTCGTGGACGCCCGCGGCATCGTGATCATGTCGTCGGTGCCGGCGTGGAAGCAGCAGGCGCTCAGCGCGTTGACCCAGCCCCGCAGCCAGGCCGGCAGCGACGTGGAACTGGTGCGCGTGCCGGCGCTGAAGGCCTCGGGCATGGAGATGCAGGTCATCCACGAGCGGCCCCTGCCGCGCCTGGGATGGCGGCTGATGATCCTGACCAACGCGAAGGACGTCTGGCGCGACGCGCGAACCGCGGCGTGGACCGCGGGGGCGATCGCGGCGTCGCTCGGGTTGCTGCTGCTGTTGCTGCTGCAGCGCCGCCGCGTCGCGGTGCAGAAGGTCGCCGGGCGCGCGGCACTGCAGCGGGCACACGACGAACTCGAGACCAAGGTGCTGCAGCGCACCGCCCAGCTCGAGGCGTCCAATGCATCGCTGCGCCACGAAGTGATGGAGCGCCAGCACGCCGAGCAGGTCTTGCGCCAGGCGCAGGAAGAGCTCGTGCAGGCGGGCCGGCTGGCGTTGCTGGGGCAGCTGTCCGCCGGCATCTCGCATGAACTCGGCCAGCCGCTGACGGCCTTGCGCGCGCTCGCCCAGAACGGCTGCCTGTTGCTGGAACGCGATCGCCCGTTGCAGGCGCGTGACAACTTCAAGGCGATCCTGGGCCTGGCCGAGCGCATGGGCCGCATCACCTCCCAGCTGAAGTCCGTGGCGCGCAAGGCACCCGCGGAGGTGCGCTCGCTGCCCATCGTGGGCGCGATCGACAACGCGCGCCAGATCCTCGCCGCCCGCTTCAGCGCCGAGGGCGTCGGGCTGGTCACGGAGATCGCGCCCGGACTCGCGGCCCGGTGCGACAACTACCGCCTGGAACAGGTGCTGGTGAACCTGATGGCCAATGCGATGGATGCGATGCGCGCCACCGAGACGCGCCTGCTGACCATCGCGGCCGAGGCGAGCGCCGACCGGGCCGTCGTGCGCGTGAGCGACAGCGGCCCGGGCATTCCGCGCGGGGTGGGCGAACACCTGTTCGAGCCCTTCTTCACGACCAAGGCGCCTGGCGAGGGCCTGGGGCTCGGCCTGGTGATCTCATCGCAGATCGTGCGCGAGTTCGGCGGTACGCTGCGTGCGGTGCCCTCGACGTCGGGCGCCGTGTTCGAATTCGACGTCGCACTGGGATAGACATGGTCAATGGATACAAGGTCGCGCTGATCGACGACGACTCCGCGGTGCGCCGCAGCCTGGCGCAGACGCTGGAGCTGGCCGGCTTCGAGGTGATCCCGCTGGCGTCGGCCGAGGAAGGCCTCGCCGTGCTCGGCGAAGCCTTCCTCGGCATCGTCATCACCGACGTCCGGCTGCCCGGCATGGACGGCATGGCGCTGATGATGCGCGCGCTGCAGGTCGATCGCACGATTCCCGTCATCCTCATCACGGCCCACGGCGACGTGCACCTCGCCGTCGAGGCGATGCGCGCCGGGGCCTACGATTTCCTCGAGAAGCCCTTTGCGCCGGAACGCCTGGTGGAGGTGGCCACGCGAGCGATGGAAAAGCGCGCCCTGAGCGCGGAGGTGCTGTCCCTGCGCCAGCAGCTGGCGGCCAAGAGCGGCATCGAGGCGACGCTGCTCGGACGCTCGGCGGCGGTGCAGCTCCTGCAGCGCCAGGTGCGGCAGCTGGCCGCCACCGATTGCGACGTGATGATCATCGGCGAGACCGGCACCGGCAAGGAACTCGTCGCACGCTGCCTGCACGACCACGGCGCGCGCCGCGAGCGGCACTTCGTCGCGATCAACTGCGGGGGTCTCCCGGAGGCGCTGCTCGAGAGCGAGCTGTTCGGCCACGAGGTCGGCGCCTTCACCAACGCCTCGAAGAAGCGCATCGGCAAGTTCGAGCACGCCGACGGCGGCACCCTGCTGCTCGACGAGATCGAGAGCATGCCCATGAGCTTCCAGGTCAAGCTCCTGCGCGTGCTGCAGGAGCGCAAGGTGGAGCGCCTGGGCTCCAACGACGAGATCGCCGTCGACGTGCGCGTGATCGCCGCGACGAAGTTCGACCTGCGCCAGCTGAGCGAACAGCAGCAGTTCCGCAGCGACCTGCACTACCGGCTGAACGTCGCGGTGCTGCGGCTGCCGCCGCTGCGCGAGCGGCGCGAGGACATCCCGCTGCTGTTCGAGCACTTCGTCCTGGCCGCCTCCGCGCGCCACGGGCGCGAGCCCGAGGTGCTCAGCGAGGCGATGTCGCAGCAACTGATGTCGCACGACTGGCCGGGCAACGTGCGCGAGCTGCGCAACGTGGCCGAGCGCTACGTGCTGGGCCTGGCGGAAGACAACCTGCTGGCCACCGGCGAGACGCAGGCGCTGACCCTCGCGCAGCAGATGGACCAGGTCGAGAAGGTGCTGATCGAACGCGCGCTCAAGCGCCACCAGGGCCGCATGAGCGTCACCTGCGAGGCGCTGGGCATCGCGCGCAAGACGCTGTACGACAAGATCGCCCGGCTGCACATCGACGCGAGCGACTACCGCAACCCCGCGGGCGAGCGGCCATGAGTCAGGGATAGTTCGCGGGGTCCGGCGAATCGGTCGGGTGCGCCACCAGGCGCGACATCGCCGGGAACATCGGGAATGCGAGGTTGATGCCCCGGGGCGGGGTCGGCGACTGGAACCAGCGCCGGTACAGCCGCAGGATCTCGCCGCTCTTGAACAGCCCGATGATCACCTGGTCGGCGAGCCGCTTGAACTCCGGGTCGCCCTTGGCCAGCATGATGGCGTAGGGCTCGACCGCCAGGCGCTCGTTCGACACGACGTAGTCGTCGGGCTGGGCCGAGCGCGCGATCGTGCCGCGCAGCAGCGCGTCGTCCATGGCATAGGCCGCGGCCCGGTCGGTGGCCACCAGGCGAAACGCTTCCGGGTCGTCCCTGGACGCCAGGATCGTCATGTCCACGCCGTGCGTGGCGTACAGCTCCTGCAAGTGCGCGAGGCTGGTCGTTCCCACCGTCGAGGTGACGACCTTGCCGCGCAGGTCGTCCAGGCGCCACACCGGCGAGGACTTCTTCGACAGCAGCCGGCTCTCGGCCACGAAGGTGGTCACCGTGAACGCGACCTGGCGTTCGCGTTCGGCCGTGTTCGTCGTGACCCCGCACTCCAGATCGACGCTCCCGTTGGACACCATCGGAATGCGGGTCGCGGAGGTCACCTGCACATAGCGCCGTTCCAGGTCGCGCAGCCCCAGCCGCGCCTGCACCGCATCGACGATGCGGTCGCAGATGTCCATCGTGTAGCCGATGGGCCGCTGGGCGTCGTCAAGGTAGGAGAACGGGAACTGCGAATCGCGGTGGCCCAGCGTGATGATGCCGGACTCGCGGATCTTGCTGAGGGTGGCTGATTCCTGCGCCGCGGCGGCGGTCGCCACGGCGGCGCACGCGAGGGCAAGGAACAGTCTGGCAGCGATGGGCACGATGCGCGAAGATAGCATGGGCAGCGCCCGTCCGCGGTCTGCGCGCGCTTGCGGCGACGCACCAAAAAAACGGGGCACGGGTTCCGTCCGCGCCCCGAACCCTCAGGCATCGCCCGGTCCTCGAGGCCGGGCTCGCCGCCCGGTCCGTCCAGGCAATCAGAAGCGGTAGCGGAAGCCGACCTGCGCCGCGCTGGCCGACTTTCCGGCCGACACCGCCGGGCCGGCGCCGGTGGCCGTGTCGTCGGAGTAGGCCGTGGCCGAGCCGTTCTCGATGTCGGTCAGCACGCCATAGACGTCCACGCCCTTGGCCACGGAGTGGATGTAGCCGACGCTGTACTGGCTCGCCGTCGACCCTGCGACACCCTTGGTCCGGCTCGTGCCGGCGCCCAGCCACAGGGCGTCCGCGCCGAACGGCACGTTGATGCCGGCGAAGAACTCGCGCCGGTTGTCGGCGGTCGCGGCGGCGCCCGTCGCGTTGTTCACCAGTTGCACGCCGCCCATGAGCTTGAGCGCCCCGAAGTCGTAGGTGCCGCCCAGCGACACGGCGGTCGCGTTCACCCCGCTGTCATCGGGCTTCTTCAGGCCGGTGAACGTGAGGTTGACGCCGGAGCCGCCGCTGCCGTAATGGACGTCGACGGCGGCCAGCGACGAGTTGGTCTGCGAACCCGTGGTCGATTCGCCGAGCGCCACCATCGCGGTCACTGCAAGGCCACCGCTGGTCGGTGCCGACCAGACGACGGAGTTGTTGGCCCGGCTCTCGAAGATGCTCACGATGCCGCTGGACACGGCGCTGCCGGCGCCGGTGTCGAACGGATCGTTCGCGTCGAGGGCGAGGAACTGCGGCGTGTACTGGCGCCCCGCGGTCAGCGTGCCGAAGCCGCCGGAAAGTCCCGCATACGCCTGCCGGCCAAACAGGATGCCGCCCTGGGTGGACGTGCCGTGATCGAGCGCGAAGCCGGCTTCGAGCTTGGCGATCGCCTTGAGGCCGTCGCCCAGGTCCTTGCTTGCGTCGAAGCCCAGGCGCGAGCCCGAGACGCCGCCGGAATTCAGCGACGCCTCGTGGCGGTCGCCCTTGCCGAGCTCGGCGTAGATGTCGGCGACGCCATAGAGCGTGATGGACTGGGCGTGGACGCTGCCTGCGAAGCCCGCGCTCAGCGCGACGCACAGGCCAAGGACTCGGACAGGGGCGCGGAAGTGGATCGTGTTCATGTGGGTCGTGTTCTCGGTGGAGTTGCGTTTCGCCATCGGCCCGTTGCATGGCCACGAAGGCCGCTGCGGCGGCCTTCGCCCTTCGAGCAACGGGATGGCCGGTGGCCTCTGGTCGTGCCGATGGATCTCTCACGACACCCCCGGGCAGGGTGGCCCTCCGATCTGCGGCACCGGCAAAGTCTCGTTGCTTGCACGCCGCGCCATTGACGGATTGCACGGCGCGAGATCGCGTGGAACACGCATGTCGGGCAGCAAAACCGAACGTGCTTTCGCCGTTTGTCGGGCAAGGCGTGCCGCGTGGACGCAAGCGGCCGCCGGCGCGCACGCTACAGTCGGCACGTGAGCCCTCCGACCGCCTCCACCGCCCTCTCGCTCTCCAAGGTCCGACGGGTCTTTCCCGGCGGCCGCGTCGCTCTCGCCGAGGTCAGCCTGCGCATCGCCGCCGGTGAATTCGTGAGCCTGCTGGGGGCCTCGGGCTGCGGCAAGAGCACGGTGCTGCGCCTGCTCAGCGGCCTCGATGCGCCCACGGCCGGCACGATCGTGCGCGACCTGCCGCCCGACGCCATCCCCGGCTACGTGTTCCAGGACGCCGCGCTGATGCCCTGGGCCAGCGTGCGCCGCAACATCGAACTGCCGCTGATGCTGCGCGGCGAACGCCCTGCCGCGATGCACGAGCGCGTGCATGCGGCGCTGCGCGCGGTGGGCCTGGCCGATTCGGCCGACGCGGTGCCGCGCGAGCTCTCCGGCGGCATGCGCATGCGCGCCTCGCTGGCGCGCGCGCTGGTCACGTCGCCGCGGCTTTGGCTGCTCGACGAACCCTTCGGCGCACTCGACGAGATCACGCGCTTCGCGTTGAACCAGACGCTGCTGTCGCTGTGCAAGCCGCACGACGGCAGCCCGCCCGCCACGGCCGTCTTCGTCACGCACAGCGTCTACGAGGCGGTGTTCCTCAGCGAGCGCGTGGTGGTGATGGCGCGGCCGGGGCGAGTCGTCGAGGAGGTCGTCATCGACGTGCCGTATCCGCGCGACGCTTCATGGCGCACGACGCCGCAGTTCGCGGCGCTGTGCGCGCGCGTGTCGGAGGCGCTGCAGCGCGCGAGCGTCGCGGAGGCGGGCGTGTGACGGGCGCCGGCGCGCTCGCGCGCGTGGGCGTGCCCACGCTGGCGGTGGCCGCGTTCCTGCTCGCGTGGGAAGGCGCGGTGCGCGCGCTGCACGTTCCCGCGTACCTGCTGCCGGCGCCGTCGCTGATCGCCACCACGCTGGCCGACAACTTCGGCTCGCTGGCCGTGAGCTGGTGGTTCACGCTGCGCATCACGCTCATCGCGATGGCGCTGGCGATCGCCAGCGGCGTCGCCATCGCGGCGGTCTTCGCGCTGTCGCGCAACGCGGAGCGCGCGCTTTCCCCGTTCGCCGTGGTCGTGCAGGTGACGCCCCTGGTCTCGATCGCGCCGTTCGTGATGATCCTGACCGACAGCCCGCTCGCGACGGTCATCATCTGCGCGTGGCTGGCGGCGTTCTTTCCCATCCTGGTCAATACGCTGGTCGGCCTGCGCAGCGTGGACGCGAACCTGCGCGACCTGTTCACGCTGCATCGCGCGAGCCCGTGGCAGCGCCTGCGCCACCTGCTCGCGCCGTCCGCCCTGCCTGCCTTCCTGGCCGGCGTGCGACTCGCGGGCGGCCTCACGCTGATCGGCGAGGTCAGCGCCGAAATGGTCGCCTCGGCGGCCGGGCGCGACACCGGACTCGCCTCGCGCATCCTGGAGGCATCGTTCCGCACGCAGATCCCGAAGATGTTCGCCGCGCTCGCGCTCGTGGCGGCCACCGGCGTGGCGCTGTACCTGGCCACCGGCGCGCTGAGCCGCCTCTTGCTGCAGCGCTGGCACGAGAGCGAGCGCGGCGCCTGAAGCCGCGCGCGCCGGGCATGCGTGCGCGAAACGCCGCGCGCATGCAGCGCCGGCCGCGCCCTGCACGCGGAGCTCCGCGGCATTCGCGTGACACAAGTCCGCCGCGATCCGGGCGGAGCGTGACATGTGCACGGCGAAGATCCTGCGGGCGCTGCGATCATCGGTGGCTCAGGGAGGAACAACGATGATCGACGAACTCGGCGGCGCGCTGCGCGCCGGCGGGCGCTGCCTGCTCGACCCCGCCGTCTGGCTCGGGCTCGCGCGGGCCGTGTTCTCGCTCGCCTTCCTGGCGCGCCTGGTCGGCTGGATCGTGGTGGTGGTCGTGGGCGCATTCGCCGGCCTCCTGGTGCACGGCATGGCCGGCCGCATCCTGTCCTGGATCGTCGGGTTCGCCATCGCGCTGTGGCTCCTGCCGCTGGCCGCGCGCCGCGGCGGTGCCATCGTCGCCGGCCGTGCCGTCGCCGCACGACCGGGCGCCGCGTCCATGGCCAGCCGGCCCTTGCCGCCCGCGGCAAGCTACCGCGCCTGGTGGCTGCCGCTGATCCTGTGCGACACCGCGTTGCCCCCGTTGCTCGACTGGCTGGACATCGGCGACCATGACCTCCTGATGGCCCTGGCGCTGCCTGCCGTCGCGGCGGTCGCGCCCGGCGCCATCGTGCGTACCGTGCTGGCGCCATGGTTCGCCGTCGCCGACGTCGACCGCGATCTCGCCGCGCGCCGCGTCTTCTGGGCCCTGGTGGGCCTGGCCTGGATCATCGCCCTGGGCGTGCTGCATGCGATCGTCATCTTCGTCGCAGGCGCCAGTGCCGTCCAGGCGCTAGTCTCGGCGATCCTGAGCGCCGACTTCTCCGAGCTCGCCTCGGCCCTGCTGCTGCGCGGCATCCTCTTCTGCGTGGCCTTCCTGGCGGCCAGCATCTTCTGCACGGGCGCGCTGACATGGTTCGCCGCGCGGGCGCTGGCAGGAGACGATGTCCGCCCGGCGGTCGCACCGGGGCCCGGGCCCGCGCATGGACC
>JBJMWE010000463.1:0-9713 GCA_045810285.1 Vitreoscilla sp.
CGATCCTTCGCGCACGCTCGGCTCGCTGCCCGTGGCCGTGCAGCAGCTGGTGGCGATCGCCCGCGCGCTGAGCGTCGACGCCAAGGTGCTGATCCTCGACGAGCCGACGTCCAGCCTCGACGACAGCGAGGTCGAGAGCCTGTTCGCCGTGCTGCGCGGGCTGCGCGCGTCGGGCCTGGCGGTGCTGTTCGTCACGCACTTCCTCGACCAGGTCTACGCGATCTCCGACCGCATCACCGTGCTGCGCAACGGCCGTTTCGTCGGCGAATGGACACCCGCGCAACTGCCCGCGCCTGCCCTGGTGGCGGCGATGGTGGGGCGCGACGTGGCGCTGGCGACGGCGGAGGCCGTCGACGCGAAGGCCGCGGCCAGGCCGGCTGCGGCGACCGACACGCCGCGCGTCTCGCTGCGCGACTTCGGCGCCGAACGGCGCATCCACCCGCTCGATCTCGACCTGCGCGATGGCGAGGTCGTGGGCGTCGCCGGCCTGCTCGGCTCGGGGCGCACGGAGCTGGCGCGCCTGATGTTCGGGCTCGACGCGGCCGACTCGGGCACGCTCGCCGTGCAGGGCGAGACGGTGCGCTTCACGCATCCGGCGCAGGCCGTCAGGCTGGGGCTGGCGTTCTGCCCCGAGGAGCGCAAGTCCGACGGCATCGTCGGCGAGCTGAGCGTGCGCGAGAACATCGTGCTGGCGCTGCAGGCGCGCACCGGCCTGTGGCCCTGCATCCGGCCCGCGAAGCAGCGCGAGCTGGCGCAGAAATACATCGACCTGCTGGGCATCCGCGCCGCCGATTCGGACATGCCGATCGCGCTGCTGTCCGGCGGCAACCAGCAGAAGGCCCTGCTCGCGCGCTGGCTGGCCACGGCGCCGCGCGTGCTGATCCTGGACGAACCCACGCGCGGCATCGACGTCGCCGCCAAGCAGGAACTGATGAACGAAGTGATGCGCCTGGCGCGCGAGGGCATGTCGGTGCTGTTCATCTCGTCGGAGATCGACGAGGTGCTGCGCATCTCCGACCGCATCGTCGTGATGCGCGACCGCCGCAAGGCCGGCGAGCTGCCGCGCGGCGCGAGCGAGGCCGAGGTGATGAACCTCATCTGCGAGCCGGCCGCTGCATGACGACCGCCCCCGAAATGAACACGACCTCGCCGCGACCCGCGCCGCAAACCCCGCCGCCGGATTCGCGCTGGGTGCGGGCCGCGCGCCATCCGCTCGTCTGGCCGCTGGTGACGCTGGCGCTGATCCTGGCCGTCAACGCGAGCCTGAACCCCGGCCTGTGGCACCTCGAGTGGCGCGACGGGCACCTGTACGGCAGCCTGATCGACATCGTCAACCGCGCCGCCCCGCTGGCCATCGTCGGCCTCGGGCTGACGCTGGTGATCGCCACCCGCGGCATCGACATCTCGGTGGGCGCGGTGGTCGCCATCTCCGGCGCGGTGGCTGCGCTGATGATCGGCGGCGACCTCAAGATCGTCGACGGCCAGCCGGTGCACATCAGCCACTGGCCGCTGTCGGTGGCGCTGCTGGCGGCGCTCGTCGCGGCCGCGGCCTGCGGCGCCTGGAACGGGCTGCTGGTGGCACGCGCGGGCCTGCAGCCCATCATCGCGACGCTGATCATGATGCTGGCCGGCCGCGGCGCCGCGCAGCTGCTCACGGGCGGCCAGATCATCACGATCTACTACCCGCCCTACTTCGTCATCGGCAACGGCTTCTTCCTGGGCGTGCCCGTGGCCGCGCTGATCGCGCTGGGGGTGTGGCTGGGCATGACGCTGCTGCTCGATCGCAGCGCGCTGGGCCTGTTCATCCAGGCGATCGGCATCAACCCGCGCGCCGCGCGCGTGGCGGGGGTGCGGGCGCGCACGATCACGATCTGCGTGTACGCGTTCTGCGGCCTGTGCGCGGGCGTGGCGGGGTTGATCGTCAGCTCCAACGTCAAGAGCGCGGACGGCAACAACGCGGGCGTGCTGATGGAGCTGGACGCCATCCTGGCCGTCACGGTGGGCGGCACGCTGCTGACCGGCGGCCGCTTCACGCTGGCGGGCACGGTGATCGGCGCGCTGATCATCCAGACGCTGACGTCGACGATCTACGCGATCGGCGTGCCGCCGGAGATCAACCTGGTCGTCAAGGCCGTGGTGGTGTTCGCCGTGATGCTGCTGCAGTCGCCCGAGTTCCGCCGCCAGGTGCGCGCGCTGGCGTTCCGCGGAGGTGCGCGATGAACGCATTGACACTGAAGGGGCTGCGCATCCCGCCGGTGGTCGCCAGCGTGCTGCTGCTGCTGGCGATGGTGACCTTCGGCAGCGTCATGTACACGGGCTTCTTCAGCGCCCAGGTATTCCTGAACCTGCTGATCGACAACGCCTTCCTGCTGGTCGTGGCGGTCGGCATGACCTTCGTGATCCTGACGGGCGGCATCGACCTGTCGGTGGGCTCGGTGGTGGCGCTGACGACGATGGTGTCGGCCGCGCTGGTCGAGCATCGCCACTGGCCGGCCAGCGTCGTGATCCCGCTGGTGCTGGCTGGCGGCGCCGTGTTCGGCGCGCTGCAGGGCTGGCTCGTGGCGCGCTTCCGGCTGCAGCCCTTCCTCGTGACGCTGGCCGGCATGTTCCTGGCGCGCGGCCTGTGCTACCTGATCAGCATCGACTCGATCAGCATCACCGACCCCACCTTCACCGCCATCGCCCAGGCCAAGGTGGTGCTGTTCGAGGGGGCGTCGATCTCGGTGGGCTCGGTGATCGCGCTCGTCGCGTTCGCGATCGGCGTGTTCGTGGCGCACGGCACGGCCTTCGGCCGCAACGTCTACGCGATCGGCGGCAGCGAGCACTCGGCGCTGCTGATGGGCCTGCCGGTGGCGCGCACGCTGGTGGGCGTCTACGCGCTGAGCGGCTTCTGCGCGGCGCTCGGCGGCGTGCTGTTCTCGTTCTACATGCTGTCGGGCTACGGCCTGCATGCCAACGGCCTGGAGCTGGACGCCATCGCCGCCGTGGTGATCGGCGGCACGCTGCTGGCGGGCGGCATGGGCCTGGTGGCCGGCACGCTGTGCGGCGTGCTGATGCTGGGCCTGATCCAGACGCTGATCACCTTCGACGGCTCGCTGAGCGCCTGGTGGACCAAGATCGTCATCGGCGCCCTGCTGCTGGCGTTCTGCCTGCTGCAGCGGCTGACGCAGCGCAACCAGCCCGGCGGCGAACCGGCGATGGCGTGAGCGTCGGCGATCTCGCCAAGGTCGCCTCCCGCGCGAAATCCGGCACGACATGATCCCGATCGACGGCGAGGCCGTCCCGCTGTCGGACCAGGGTGTCGCACAGAATGGCGGGAGCGATCCATCCGCCTCCTGCACGCTTGGCGACGTCGGCTCCCGCGCAGCGCGCCGGATCCACCGAAGACCCCCACCATGACCTCTCGCACGCTTCACATCATTCTCGGCACCGCGCCGGTCGCGCTGTCGTTCGCGGCGACGGCCCGAAGCCACTCCGCCAGCCATTCCAGCGGCCATTCCAGCAGCCACTCGAGCGGTTCGCACTCGTCGAGTTCGAGCCATGCCGTCACGTCGACCCATCCGTCGTCGACGCATGCCGAGTCCCTGCACGGCACATCGTCCGCCCATGTCGATTCCACGCCGACAGGGCCGACGATACCCACCGCCACGTCGACGACGCCGCGGAAGGCCCCCTCGATCGGCAGGCTGGGAAGGACGAACGGCTCATCGCAATCGTCGCGCGCGGCTGCTCCGGCCAGCGCCGCCAGCGAGGCCCGCCGATCGAGCTGACGTCCGGCCGACGTCCTGCGCGGCGCCCGACGTCTCGACGGATCTGCCGTCGCCCCGCGCGCCGTTCAGGGATTCCGGACGACCCCAGGTTCCGCCGAAACGCGCCGAACCGCCGGCGGGCGACGCTCAGCGCGCCGGCAGCTTCTCCCAATCGACGGCGGCAACGCGCCACTGGCCCGCCGCGTCGCGGCCGACGGACGCCACGTACCGGTAGCTCACCTTGCCACGCGGCGCGCCGGGTTCGCGATAGATCAGCACCAGGTCGTCGCCGCGCGCCTGCAGCAGCCACAGGCCGACGCGCACCATGCCCTGGGCGCCGATGAACGGCGTATCGCCTGAACGCAGCCAGGCGCCGCTGGCGGAGTCGAGCATCGGCACCGCTTTCACCGACGGATCCGTCTCGAGGAAGTGGCGCAGCGACATGGCGATGGCCTGCGCATCCCGCAGGTCGATCGCCAGTGCGCCCTGCGACGTCTGGACCGCGGTGCTGGAAGCGGAAGCGGGCGCCGGGGTGGCGGCCTTGGAATCAGTCACGGCACAAGCGCCCGACAAGGGGATGGAGAAGGCGACGAGGGCCACGACGGCCCAGGCGATGGACCCGGGTCGGCAGGCGCTGGCCGGACCGGTCATGGGCACCTCCATGGGGTTGCGTCGGGTGTCGGCTCAACCGCCGCCGTAAGGACGGGTGATGATCTCGAGGTAATGCCCGTCGGGATCGTTCCAATACACCCCACGGCCGCCGTCGTGGTGGTTGATGCTGCCGGGCTGCCTGTGCGCCGGGTCGGCCCAGTAGGCCAGTTGGCGTGCCTTGATGCGATCGAATATCTGGTCGAACTCGGCCTCGCTCACCAGGAAGGCATAGTGCTCGATGGTGAGCTCCTCGCCGGCCTGGATGAAGTCGAGCGTCACGCGATTGTCCAGTTCCACGCAATGGAACGGGCCGAACCTGAACGGTGCGGCGCGCCCGAGCAGATCGGCCAGGAATGTCGCTGATGCCCGCGGGTCGCGGGCATGCACGATGGTGTGATTCAGTTCGATCGGCATGAGGGCATGGCATGCGAGGGAGTTCAGGGCACGTTACGCCGACGATGCGCGATGTTCAAGTCCCGCGCCAGGGCGCCCTGCCCTGGCCCCTTCGGCATCAGCCCCGGGGATGCGCCAGGAAGAAGCGCAGCATCTCCGCACTCGCGTCCGGCCCGCGCGGATCCGTGTACGTGCCCGAGGCGTCGCCGCCTGACCACGCATGCCCGGCCCCGTGGATCGTCCATTGCTCCGCACGCACGGCGCCCTGCCCGCCCAGCCAGACTCGCCGCGTGTACGGCACGCCCGACCGGGATACCCCGTTCTGCACGTCCGCCCCCGCGGTCACGCCCGCCGCCGCCAGCACCCGTTCGCCGTTGACGACGTGGACCGTGCTGTCGGCGTCGCCGTGGAAGACGATGGTGGGCGGCGTGGCGCCCGCCTTGGGGACGCGACGCGGCGCCGTGGCGCCGCCGCCCATCGCAGCGAACGCGGACTGCACGTCGGTGGCCGAGCCGGCGGCCAGGCCCGAGTGCACGCCGACGGCCGCGAACAGGTCGGGGTAGGCATCGCCCAGGATCGCGGCCATCGCGCCGCCCGCCGACAGCCCGGCCACGTAGACCCGCGCCGGATCGACGTCGTGCGCGGCGACGACGTGCCGCACCATGCCCGCCAGGATCCCCGGCTCGCCCTTGCCGCGCGCCTGGTGGTTGTGCTTGAACCAGTTCCAGCAGCGCTGCGCGTTCCCGCGCTGCGATTGCGCCGGGTACAGCACGAGGACGCCCTGCGCCCCGGCGAGCGCGTTCATGCGCGTGCCGCGCGCGAAGTCGTCGGGATCCTGCGTGCAGCCGTGCAGCATCACGACCAGCGGCAGCGGACGCGCGTCCGCACGCGCCGGCTCGAACAGCTTGTAGTCGCGCGTGCCGCAGTCGTTGCGGAAATGTCCGGCCGTGAACGACGCGGGGCGCGTGCCCACGGTCGCGTCGGGCGCCGCCTCGGGCTCCCCGACCACGCGGGCCTGGACATCGATCACGTCGGCGTCGACGGGCACCGGCATGCCCGTCGCCCCGCCGCGAAGCGTGGGCGGCTGCCCGCCGAGCGCGCGCTGGATCGCCGCGGTCGCCTCCATCAGGCTGCCGCCGCGCACCAGGCGGGCCGCTTCGTCCATCGTTCGCTGGAAATCGTCGTTCATGGTTTCATCCGATCGGCCAAGGCGGCCTTGACTGCCGCACTGGCATGCCACGCGCCCAGCACCACCAGCGAGTTCACGGTCGCGCGCGCGAGCTCGGGCGTGACGTCGGGGGCGATGGTCAGCAGGCCCAGCACGCGCACGTCGAGCGACTGGCCGCGCGCCTGCGCGGCCTCGAGCTCGGCGACGGTCAGCTGGTGGATGCCCAGCACCAGCGTGCGCCGGCTCACCACCTGCTTCACGGCCTCGGCGTGCGCGGCGATCTGGTTGCGGATGGCGGTGCGGATCAGGTCCGTGCGGTTGGCATAGAAGCCTTCCTGCACGAGCAGGTCGATCTGGCCCAGGTCGACGAAGCCCACGTTGATCGTGATCTTCTCGTCGACCGGCCTGGCGTTGGCGGCGGGTCTCAGGGCTGGCATGGCGCCATCCTATTACCATCCAAGTGGATGGTCAATGGACAGGCGATCAGGGCGCGCGCCGCATCTCCTGGTGCACGATGCCGGCCTCCTCGAAGCGCTCGCCGTGCGGCACGAAGCCCGCGCGACGGTAGAAGCCGAAGGCGGTGACCTGGGCGTGCAGCCCCACCACCTGGTCGCCGCGCTGCCCCGCCACGGCCATCAGGGCCTCCAGCAGCGCGCGCCCGACGCTGGCGCCGCGCGTCGAGCGGCTGACCGCCATGCGCCCGATGCGTGCCGGATGGCCGGGCGCCTCGGCTTGCAGCAGGCGACCCGTGCCCACGGCCAGGCCCAGGCGGTTCCTGGCGAGCGCATGCACGGCGGTCATGTCGGCGGCGTCGCGCTCGAGCGCCAGCGGCACCTTCTGCTCGTCGACGAACACCGCGGTGCGGATCGCCTGCGCCTCGGCGCCCAGCTCGTCCCAGCCGCCCACCGCGACGCTGACCATGCGCTCGCCCGCCTCGAAGGCGCGGAACGCGTCCAGCAGCGCCGGCGGCGCCGGCCTGGGCGTCCTGGTGACGGCGTCCGTCCAGACATAGACGATCTCGCCGTGCACCAGCAGCTCCGCGCCGCGGAACACGGCCGCGACGAAGCGCAGCGAGCTGGTGCCGGCCGACTCGAAGCGGATGCCGATCTCGAGGGCGTCGTCGTAGCGCGCCGGCGCCAGGTATTCGAGCGTCGACTTGCGCACGAACAGGTCGCCGCCAAGCGCGGCGATCGTGTCCTCGTACGGCAGCGCCAGCGCGCGCCACCAGTTGCCCATCGCGGTGTCGACGTACATCAGGTAGTGGCCGTTGAAGACCACCTTCTGCATGTCGACCTCGGCCCAGCGCACGCGCAGCGGGTCGGCGAATCGGAAATCGGAGCGTTTCATTCGAAGGCTTTCTGGAGTGCGTCGGCGATGGCTTGCTGGGCCTGCGCCGCCTCGGGCAGCATGCGGCCCATCTTGATGAAGTCGTGGGTCATGCCCCGGTAGATCTCGAGCTCGACCGGCACGCCCGCGGCGCGCAGGATGTCGCCGTAGGCGACGCCCTCGTCGACCAGCGGATCGATCTCCGCGATGACCAGGCAGGCCGGGGCGACCCCCTCGTGCCCGGGCGCGAGCGCGGGCGCGAAACGCCAGTCGCTGCGGTCGGCCATGTCGATGTAGTTGTCGAAGAACCAGTCGACGGCCTGCTTCTCCAGCAGGAACCCGTGCGCGAAGCGCGCGTGCGACGGCGTGTCGGCGTGCGCGATCGTGCCGGGCGTGATGAGCACCTGCAGTGCGAGCTCGATGCCGGCGTCGCGCGCCATCAGTGCACAGACGGCGGCCAGCGTGCCGCCGGCGCTGTCGCCGCCCACGGCCAGTCGCGTGGTGTCCAGGCCCAGGCGCCGGGCGGTGTCCGGCTGCGCGAGCGCGTGCAGCGCGGCCCAGCAGTCGTCGACGGCCGTCGGGAAGCGATGCTCGGGCGCGAGGCGGTAGTCGAGCGCGATCACCGCGGCGCCGCTGCGCCGGGCGATCTGGCGGCACAGGCTGTCGTGCGTCTCGAGGTTGCCGATGGTGAAGCCGCCGCCGTGGAAATACAGCAGCACGGGCAGGACGTGCGCCGACGGCGCGTACAGCCGCGCGGCCAGCGTCGCGCCGCCGGCGCCGGGCAGCGTGATCTCCTCGACCCGTGGCAGCGGCGCGCGCGGCGGCTCCAGCACCTCGGCCGCGGCGGTGTAGGCCGCGCGCGCGTCGGGGGGCGACATCGTCTCGAAGCCGGCTCGGCCGGCCCGCTGGATGCGTTCGAGGAGCGCGGCCATGCGCGCGGTCGGGAATTCTTTCGGGGGCACGGGAGGCGGCGACTGTCGACGAAACCGCCAAGGATACGGCCTCGCCCCGACCGGTGCCGAAGGTTCACCATTCGCTCCGCCGCACCGCCTCGAACGACGCCCCCGCGACAGCAGCGGCATGCACGCCGCCCTACACTGCGTCGTCGCCTTCAGCTTTTGGACCGCCATGGCCCGCTTCCAGTACGTCACGCAGATCGAGATCGACCCCGGCGTGGTGCGCCAGTTGCCGCAGGAATGCAAGGCGGCCGGCATCGCGAAGCCGCTGGTGGTGACGGACGCCGGCGTGCGCGCCGCGGGCGTGCTGGAGATCGCGCTGGCCGCGCTCGCCGGCGTGCCGCACGCCGTGTTCGACCAGACGCCCGGCAACCCGAACGAGGCCGCGGTGCGCGCCGCCACGGCCGTCTATCTCGAGAACGGCTGCGACGGCCTCATCGCCGTGGGCGGCGGCTCCAGCATCGATCTGGCCAAGGGCGTCGCGATCGCGGCCACGCACGAGGGCCCGCTCGCGAACTGGGCCACGATCACCGGCGGCGCCGAGAAGATCACGAGCCGGGCCGCGCCGCTGATCGCCGTGCCCACCACCGCGGGCACCGGAAGCGAGGTGGCGCGCGGCGCGATCCTGATCGTCGACGATGGCCGCAAGCTGGGCTTCCACAACTGGCATCTGCTGCCGCGCGTCGCGCTGCTCGACCCCGACCTCACGATGGGCCTGCCGCCGATGCTCACCGCCGCCACCGGCATGGACGCCATCGCGCACTGCCTGGAGACGTTCATGTCGGCCAAGGTCAACCCGCCCGCCGACGGCATCGCGCTGGACGGCCTGCGCCGCGGCTGGGGCCACATCGAGCGCGCCACGCGCGACGGCCGCACCGACCGCGGGGCCCGCTGGAACATGATGAGCGCGAGCATGCAGGGCGCGCTGGCCTTCCAGAAGGGGCTGGGCTGCGTGCACAGCCTCAGCCACAGCCTGGGCGGCGTTAATCCGAAGCTGCACCACGGCACGCTCAACGCCGTGTTCCTGCCGGCCGTCATCCGCTTCAACGCGGACTGCGATCCGATGCGCCGCGACGACCGCCTGAACCGCATGGCCCACGCCATGGGCCTGCCCGGCGGCCACGACTACCGCGACGGCCACGCGGTCGCCCAGGCGGTGTTCGACATGACCGCGCGCCTGGGCCTGCCCACCGGCCTTGCGGCCATGGGCGTGGGCGAGTCGCTGTTCGACGAGATCATCGACCACGCGCTGGTCGACCACTGCCACGCGACCAATCCGCGCCGGGCCAGCCGCGACGACTATCGCCGCATGCTGCCCGAATCGATGTAGCGCTCGCCCGGCCGTCGTCCGGCGGCAGGGCCATGGCACGGCACGCGTTCCAGCGGTGACCGGAGCCTCGCCCGCGCGGCGCACTACCATCCCTGCATGAGCACCTTGAACACCGACGCCTTCGCGGACTGGGAGGCCCG
>JBJMWE010000464.1:0-10209 GCA_045810285.1 Vitreoscilla sp.
CCCAGCGGACTCTGGTGGCCCGGCGTCACCACGGCCAGGCGCGCGCCAGGGTGGTGGCGCTTCGCCCAGGCCACGTCCATCCCGGACGCGTCGACAGGCACCATCGCCAGTCGCATGCCCGCGGCGACCAGGGCGCGGCGCGCGAAGCGATAGCCCGGGTCCTCGAACCAGACCTCGTCGCCCGCCCGCGCGACGAGGGCGGACACCAGCTGCAGCGCGGCCTGGTAGCCCGCCGTGACCAGCACCTGGGCGGGGTCGCAGGCGATGCCGCGCGACACCTGCAGGTAGGCCGCGATGGCGCTGCGCAGCTCGGGCAGTCCCCGCGGGTCGGGATAGCACAGGCGCGAGGCGTCCAAGCGGCGTGCGGCCTGCCGGGCCAGGCTGGCCCATTGCGTGCTCGGGAACAGGTCCAGCGCCGGCATGCCGCCGCGAAATGGCCAGAGGTAGTCGTCGGGCAGGGCGAAGGTCGCGGCCGCCGGCGTGGCAGGGCGCGCGGCGAGCGTGTCGCGCTGGAGTCCGGGCGCGATCACCGTGCCCGCCGCGCCGCGGCCCAGGATGACGCCTTCGCCGGCCAGTCGCCCGTAGGCCGCGTCGACGGTGCCGCGCGACACGTTGAGCTGGGCCGCGAGGCTGCGCGTGGAAGGCAGTCGTTCGCCGGCGGCCAGCCGTCCCTCGGCGATGGCCTCGCGAATGCGCTGGTAGACCTGGTCCTGCAGCGACAGGGTCGATGCGGCCTCGAGGCGCAGCGTGCTGAACGACGTCGGAGTGGCCTCGGTCATGGCTCACTCATTTCGCATCGAAATGGCTCTGTTGCATCGAGCCATTCTCCCGGAAAGTCGGTGTCATGCGAGGCGCCGAGGGTGCCGACCGGAGAGGTGCCCGTCATGTGGATGTCGGTTCGATCAGGAGCAGGGAGCGAGGCCATGGGCAGGCCCGTGTTCGCGCTGCTGCCCGCGTTCGCGGCGCTGGCCTATCCGTTCTGGCTGCTGGGCGCCCACGTCATGGCTGGAATGGCGATGCTGCTGCTGCCCGGCGCCTTCGCCATGCCACTGCTGGCGGCCGCGTGCTGGTGGCGCCTGGCGCAGCGCCCGACCTGCTCGGTGTTCGAGCGGCGCGCCCGCCTGCTGGCGTTGCTGGCCTGCGCGGCGCCGCCGCTCTACGTGTTCATCGCCTTTGCGCTGCGCGTGCTCGGCAACCCCGTGCCGGAACTCTTGGCCTGGCCCCTGGCATGGGCCGTCGCGGCCGCGTGGACGTGCACGGGCAGTCCAGCCACCCCGGTCGCGCCAGGGCCACCGGTTGCAACGGCCGCGCGCGTGGCGCACGGGCTGGTCGCGGCGCTGGTGCTGGCCTTCGTCGCCTTCCACCTCGCCAACCACCTGGTCGGACTGCTGGGCCCGCAGTCGCATGCGGCGGTGATGCGCATCGGCCGGATGCTGTACCGCCGGCCCGCCGTCGAAGCCACGCTGTTGCTGCTGTTGGTGCTGCAGGTCGCGCTCGGCGCCGGGCTCGCCTGGCGCTGGGGCGCAAGAAGCATGGACGGCTACCGCGGCGTGCAGGTGGCCACCGGCGTGTACCTCGGGTTCTTCGTGCTGGCCCACATGAATTCGGCGCTGGTCTCGGCGCGGTTGCTGAACGGCGTCGACACGGACTGGGCCTGGGCGTCGAACGCGCCCGTCGGGCTGCTGAAGGACGCCTGGAGCATCCGCCTGCTGCCGCACTACGCGCTTGGCGTGTTCTGCGCGCTCGCCCACCTGGCCTGCGGCCTGCGGGCGGTGCTGCTGGGGCATGGCGTGCCGCCGGCCGTCGCCGACCGTGCCTGGCGCGCCGGGTTGGCGTCGGCGGCGGTCGTCGCCGCGCTCATCGTGTCCGCCTTGTGCGGCGTGCGCTTGGATGCATGAGACGGGAAACCGACCATGTCGCTCGACTCGTTCGCGTCGCGCCCCCTTCGGCGCTGGGCCATCGCGGTCGGCGGAGCGCTCGTTGCCGCGGCCGCGCAAGTCGTCTGTTCGTCGACGACGCGGCAGGCCGGCCCCGCTGCGGAATCCTCGCCCGCACGCGTCTTGCCCGATGCGGGGCCTTCAACTGGAGGACTTTGATGCACATCATTCTTGGCGGAACAGGGCACGTGGGCTCGGCCGCGGCACGACGGTTGCTCGCACTTGGCGAGCCCGTCACCGTCGTGTCCCACGGCGCTGACAAGCGCGCGGACTGGGAACGCCTGGGCGCCCGCTTCGCGGTGGTCGACGCCCTCGACGCCGACGCGCTGCGCGCGGTCTTCCGGCAGGGGCGGAGCGCGTTGCTGCTCAACCCGCCCGCCGACGTCTCGGGCGACGTCGATGCGCAGGAGCGCCGCAGCGTCGCCGCGATGCTGCAGGCGCTGGCCGGATCGGGACTGCGGCACGTGGTGGCCGAGTCGACGATGGGCGCGCAGCCGGGCGAGCACCTGGGCGACCTGGGCGTGCTGTACGAGCTCGAGCAGGGCCTGCGCCGGCAGCCGATCCCGGCCAGCATCGTCCGCGCCGCGTACTACATGAGCAACTGGGACGCCAGCCTTCCCGCGATCCGGGCCACCGGGCGGCTCCAGACGATGCTGCCCGCCGATCTCGCCATCCCCATGGTCGCGCCGCAGGACCTGGGCCACGCGGTCGCGCGGCTGCTGACGGGGCCGCCGCCAGCGGGCGAGCCCGTGATCCATCCCGTGGAAGGGCCGCGGCGCCATTCGCCCAGCGACGTCGCCGCGGCCTTCGCCGCCGCGCTCGGCAAGCCGGTCCAGGTGGTGGTGACGCCGCGCAGCGAGTGGCGCGCCGCCTATCGCAAGCTCGGGTTCTCGGAGGCCGCCGCCGACTCCTTCGCGCGCATGACCGCCGCCAGCATCGACGGCGGGTTCGACCGGCCCGCGTCGACCGAGCATGGCACGGTGACGCTGGCCGACTACGTCCAGGACCTCGTCCAGCGCGGATAGCGACCTCGTCCCGACGCACGTCGGCTGCTGCGTGCCGCGCTCCATTCCAACGCCTTTCATAGGGCCTGCCATGAGAAAGATCGTCTCGCACCTCATCATGACGCTGGATGGCGTCGTCCATTTCGACGCGGTCGCCGACGCCGTGAAGAAGCGCCGCAACCAGGAGGTGATGGACGACTTCAACGCGTGCATTGCCCAGGAGGACGCCATGCTGCTGGGCCGCGTCACCTACGAGGAATGGGCCGCCTACTGGCCCGGCTCGACCTGGCAACCGTTCGCCGATCACATCAACGGGGTGCAGAAGTACGTCGCCTCCCGGACGTTGAAGGAGGTGCATTGGCCGGGCGCGGACAATGTCTCGCTGCTGGGGGCCGACTTCGCGGCCTCGATTGCCGACCTGAAGGCGCGCCCGGGCGGCAACATCGGCGTGCATGGAAGCCCGCGCCTGGCGGAGTCGCTGCTGCACGCAGGCGTGCTCGACGAGCTGCGGCTGGAGCTCTACCCGGTGGTCGCGGGCAGCGGAGCGCGCCTGTTCCAGGACGGCCGCCCGAGCAAGGCGATGCATCTGGCCGCAGCGAGGCCGACCGCGAACGGCGTCGTCATCCTGACCTACCGGCCGGTCAATCGCGGCGACTGAGCCCGGACGGCGCCGTGGCTGAGCGTCGGGCGGCGCCCCAGCCGTTCAACGCGTCTCGCGCCGCAGCTGCATCACCTGCGCCGTGACCATGTGCGACATCACGCGTCCCACTTCCATCGGGTCGAGGGCCGGGTCGTCGAACATCAGCTCGTGCGCGGAGTACATCACCTCCACGGCCAGGCGCGAGACCAGGCGCACGCGCGACTGCGGCACCGCGGGGTACGCCACGGCGAACGCCGCCACCAGCAGGCCGGTGACGTGCGCGTGCGATTCGAGCCGCACCGGCGCCAGCGACGGCACGGCGCGCAGCGCGCGCGTGATCCATTCGCCGGCGGTGGCCTGGCGCGTCATCTCGAGGGTGTCGAGGAACAGGCGCAGGATGCGGTCCTCGAACTTCGCCGCGGGCAGCTTCATGGTGGCCGGCGCGGCCCAGGTCTCCAGCAGCGCGTTCTGGCTCATCATCAGCCGCACGCCGAGCTCGGCCAGCACGGCGTACTTGTTCGGGTAGTAGCGGTAGAGCGCGGGCGGCGACAGGCCCGCGCGTTCGCAGATCAGGTTGGTCGACAGCCGCTCGATGCCGACTTCGCCCAGCAGGTTGGCGGCGGCGTCGAGGATGCGCTCGCAGGTCTCGAGCGCGCGGGTCTGCGTCGGGTCGCGCTTGCGATCGAGCTCCACGCCGGCGGCGCCGTTGGTCGGTGCGTCGTCGGGAACCTTGGGTTTGCGCGGCATGCGATGGGTGGGTGCTCGGGGGGGCGCGTATCCACCGTGATGGTGGGCTGCGGAAGATCAATACAGTAGCCATGACTATGGTGTTCCCAGTTCCGCTTTCGCAGCACAGGGAAATCACCGAGACCATCAACGGTAGCGATTGCTATCTTTTGCCCTGTCGCGCCTTGCGAGGAATCGCCATGCATTCGACCCATCCAGTCCTTCGCCCCATCATCGTGGCCGCCGGCGTCGCGGCGCTGTCCGCCGGCCTGGTCGGCGGCTGCAGCAAGCCGTCCGACCCGAACGCGCGCGCCGGCGACCTGCCGGTCGACGCCGAGTTCGCCAAGAAGCTGCAGGGCCAGCTGCTCGACGCCCGGCCCGGCAGCGTCATCGAGATCCCGGCCGGGCGCTGGCACCTCGACCGCGGGCTGTCGCTGCGCGTCAACGGCGTCACGATCCACGGCGCCGGCATGGAGCAGACCATCCTGTCGTTCCGCAACCAGGTGGCCGGCCCCGAAGGCCTGCTGGCCCAGGCGAGCGACTTCACGATCGAGGGCCTCACCATCGAGGACACCAAGGGCGACGCGCTCAAGATCAACAGCGGCGACAACATCATCATCCGCAACGTGCGCGTGCGCTGGACGGACGGCCCCAAGACGAGCAACGGCGCGTACGGCCTGTACCCGGTCAAGACCAACAACGTGCTGATCGAGGGCTCGCAATCCTTCGGCGCGGCCGACGCCGGCATCTACGTGGGCCAGTCGCGCAACGTCATCGTGCGCAACTGCCGCGCCGAGCAGAACGTGGCCGGCATCGAGATCGAGAACACCATAGCTGCCGACGTGCACGACAACGTGGCCACCGGCAACACCGGCGGCATCCTCGTGTTCAACATGCCCAACCTGTCGCAGCCCGGGCACAGCACGCGCGTGTTCCACAACAAGGTCGACGCCAACAACCTCGGCAACTTCGGCGCCAAGGGCACGGCCGTGGCCAGCGTGCCGGCAGGCTCGGGCATCGTCGTGAACTCGAACTCGCTGGTGGAGATCTTCGACAACGACGTCACCGAGAACGCCACCGCCAACGTCATCATCTCGAGCTACTTCTCCACCGGCTACTTCAGCGAGAAGGGCACGCAGCCGGGCTACGACCCGTACCCGCGCGGCATCTTCGTGCACGACAACCGCTTCAAGGGCGGCGGCGACTCGCCCGACGGCATGGACCTGAAGGTGCTCAAGACGGCGATGTTCGGCCTCACCGGCCGCTTCCCCGACGTGCTGTGGGACGGCTACGTCGACCCCAGGCGCGCCGACGTGCCCGAGGAACGCCTGTGCGTCGACGCCACGGCTTCCGGCGTGCTCAACGCCGACGGCCCGAACAAGTACAAGAGCCCGCGCATGGTCAGCGACACGCTGCGCTGCAAGCTGGCGCCGCTGTCGCCCGTCACGCTCAAGGCCGGCGCCGCCGCGGCGCCGGCGTCGGCGGCTTCCGCCTGAGCCCGGTCCTCATGCGGCTGCGTTTCCTGACCGCGAGCGCCGCCGGCCTGCTGGCCCTGCTGGCGAGCTGCGCGCGCGCCCCGGCCCCCGTCGCCTTCATCGCCGACGGCCGGCCGGAGCACCTGTCGGACTGGCACCTGCTCAACGTCGCCGGCGGTCGCCTGGTGCCCAACGCGGGCGTGCTGCCCTACGACCTCGTCACGCCGCTGTTCAGCGACTACGCGCACAAGCTGCGCACGGTCTGGATGCCGGCCGGGGTATCGGCCAGGTACTCGCCCGACCAGGCGTTCGAGTTCCCCGTCGGCACCATCCTGTCCAAGACCTTCTACTACCCCCGCGGGGGAGCTGCCGATGCCGTCCTCAAGACCTACGACGCCGAACCGGGCGCGCCCGCCGCGGGCCTGGATCTTTCGCGCGTGCGCCTGGTCGAGACCCGCGTGCTCGTGCGCCGGGCCGACGGCTGGACGGTGCTGCCCTACGTGTGGAACGCCGGCCAGACCGAGGCCGAGCTGCAGCGCACGGGCGACACCCAGGCCCTCGAGCTGGTGGATGCGCAGGGCCACGGCGAGAAGTTCACCTACGTCGTGCCCAACGAGAACCAGTGCGCCGCGTGCCACGTCACGAACCTGAGGGCCGGCGCGTTCACGCCGCTGGGCCCCAAGGCGCGCAACCTCAATCGCACCCTGGCGTACGCCGACGGCCCCTCGAACCAGATCGCGCGCTGGGTGCGCGCCGGTTTCCTCACCGGCGTGCCGGCGGGCGAGCTGCCCCGGGCGGCCGACTGGCGCGACGTCCAGCAGCCGATCGCGGCGCGCGCCCGCAGCTACCTCGACGTCAACTGCGCGCACTGCCACCAGGCCAGCGCCACGGCCAGCAACACCGCCCTGCGGCTGGATGCGCCGGGCCCGGCCGACTGGTCGCTGGGCATCTGCAAGCCCTCGGTGGCGGCGGGCAAGGGCACGGGCGATCGCATCGACGACATCGTGCCCGGCAAGCCCGACGACTCCATCCTGCCGTTCCGCCTCGCCAGCACGGAAGGCGGCGTGATGATGCCCGAGCTGGGCCGCACCACCGTCCACCAGGAGGGCGTGCAGCTGATCCGCGACTGGATCGCCGGCATGCCGGGCCAGTGCAACACCACCACCAAGGACTGACATGCAACGACACCCTGCCCGCCGTCCGCATCCCCTCGCACTCGCCGCCGCCGCGGCCCTGCTCGCGGGCGCCGGCGCCCGCGCGAACGCGCAGGCGGTCGCGCCCGCGCCCGCCGCGTCGGCCGCGGACGTGCAGGTGATCGAGGTCACGGCGCAGGGGCGCCGGCAGGAAGTGCAGAAAGTGCCGATCTCGCTGCAACTGGTGGGGCCGGAGGAGATCGCCAGGTCGGGCGCGGTCAACCTGTCGCAGGTGGCCGATTTCGTTCCCGGCCTGTCCGTCGACGCGAGCCAGCCCACGCAGCCCAGCTACGCGCTGCGCGGCCTGGGCAACGGCGACTTCGGCATCGGCACCGACGCGCCGGTGGGCGTGTACGTCAACGGCGTCTACACCGGCAAGACCGGTGGCGCGCTGCTCAACTTCAACGACGTCAAGCGCGTCGAGGTGCTCAAGGGGCCGCAGGGCACGCTGTTCGGCCGCAACAGCGCCGGCGGCGCCATCTCCATCGTCACCAACGACCCCGACGGCCAGCACACGGCATCGGGCCTGCTGCGCGTGGGCAACTACGGCACGGTGCACGCGGAAGGCGTGCTGAACCAGCCGCTCGGCGAGGATTTCAGCGTCCGCCTGTCGGCGGTCGGCGAGAAGAGCGACGGCTGGGCCACCAACACCGTCGACGGCAAGAAGAACCCGCAGGCTCACACCTGGGGCACCCGACTGGGCGCGCGCTGGTCGCCCGCCGATTCCACCAGCGTCGTGCTGACCTGGGAGCACGAGGACCTGAACGAGCGGCCGCGCCCGATCTGGGCCATCGCCACCCCGGCGCCGGATGGCAGCGTCGCGTCCTGGATCGATCCGCGTCATGCGCCGCTGTCCAACGACGTCATGGGCGGCAAGGAAGCGCGCCTGTTCAACGGCCTGAACCTGCGCATCGAGCAGGAGCTCACCGACAAGATCCTGCTGACTTCGACCACCGGCTGGCGCCATTTCAACTCGGTCAACCTCGAGGACAACGACGGCACCGCCAACCCGGCCACCTACCTGGCGACGGGCAACTTCGAGAAGAGCAGCACGTTCGAGCAGGAGTTCCGCCTGAACGGCAGGAGCAGGCTGGCGGACTGGCTGGTCGGCGCCAGCTTCGCATCGGAGCATTCGGCGCAGACGAGCCGCGTCGACACCAACACCACGACGCTGGATCCGGTGCTGTTCAACATCCTGGGCGCCGATCCGTCGACGGCGCTGCCTGCGCCGCCCTTCGCGCTGCTGACGGGCATCGGCCAGCAGGCGGGCATCCCCGACTTCGACCTCGCGGGCCAGAGCTGGCGGGAAGGGATGAACAACACGCTGTCCGCGCATTCGGTGGCGCTGATGGGCGACATCATCTGGCACGTGGGCGACACGACGAACGTGACCACCGGCGTGCGCTTCACGCAGGACACCAAGAAGTTCAGCTGGTACAACCCGCTGCGCTCGGCGCCGGGGCTGGACGCGCAACTGGCGATCCTGTCGCCCGACTTCTTCAACCAGCTGGTGGCCGCCGGCGCGCTGGATCCGGACACCGCCGCCGCGCTCGCCGGCCTGGCGCAAGGGCTGCAGCAGACCAACATCGAGTTCACCAACCCGGCCTGGGCCGCGGCGCCGGTCTACGCGAGCAAGACCTGGCACAACACCAGCCCGCGCCTGGTGATCGACCACCAGCTCACGCCCGACACGATGCTCTACGCATCGGTCACGCGCGGCTACCAGGCCGGCGGTTTCAACTCGGTCAGCACCGACGTCAACGGCGGCCGCTTCGACCCCGAGACGATCACCAGCTACGAACTCGGGGCGAAGGGCCGCGTGCCCGGCGCGGGCATCTCGTACAGCGCCGCGCTGTTCCACTACGTCTTCAAGAACCTGCAGTCCATCAACTTCCTGCAGGGCCAGGGCGGCACGGTGGGCCACTACGGCATCACGGTGAGCGACGTCGAAGCCACGGGCCTCGACGCCGAACTCCAGTGGCAGGTGGCCGCGCCGTTGCGACTGTTCGCGCAGGGCGAGTACATCGACCAGAAGTACAAGGGCCAGACGAACCCGGCCGGCAACGACCTGACCGGCCAACCCTACGGCACGCCGACGCTGTCGATGGCGGCCGGCCTGGACTTCACGCTGGCGCTCGCGGGCGGCAAGGCCGCTTTCTCGCTGCAGGGCAGCCACGTCGGCGCGACGCGCTGCAACGCCGACTCCACCACCCAGGGCAACTGCCTGAGCGCGTCGACCTTCCGCGAGGGCGAGGCGCACGACCGCCTGGACACGCGCATCGGCTGGCTCGCGCCCGGCGACCGCTGGGGCGTGGCCCTCATCGTCAACAACCTGCTCGACAAGCGCTACGTCAGCCAGGCGAGCACCCTCGCGGCCACGGTGGGCGTGCCCTACACGGCTTCCGTCAGCGACCCGCGCAAGTTCCTGATCGAATTCAGCGCCAAGCTGTAGGCGTGCCTTCTCGAGCGGCCAGCCTGCCGGCGTTCGCTTGGGATTGTCCTTGGGGGGCGGTGGGAGCCGCCCCCGTTTCTTTTCCCGGCCGGCCGACGGGCCGAGCCCGGCCCGTCGCACCGGTTCGAAGGCTGGATTGCGTGTTCCAGGCCATGTCGCCGCACATGCGGTACCGCCAGTCGGGCTGGGCGTTAGTTATTTCCGTCGCCCGGCCTTCGAGAATCTGGGCGGTCTGCCCAGTTTGCCGGGCGCGAGTTATCGAGATACCGTGATCAAGGTATTGGGTGTCAAAAGGTACCGAGCCGCAAGGGCTTGCGGTATCCGTCGCGATATTCCTTTGCTGTAATGCGGTCCAGTTCGCAAGCGGATGCAGCCGCGGCGAAATGTTGAACCCTCCACAATCGGCTGACCTTCAGGTTCCACCCCGGAACGTCCCGAAGACGCTGATTGACTCTTGGGGTGCCGACGATTCGTCGGCACCCCGCTTTTTTTTTGCTCTTCGCCGATCTGCGGGGAGGCTGCCGGCAACGTGGCTGGCGGGGCGGGGCATCGCCTCACGGACAGGCTCATCCCTTGACCCTGTCATCCTGCGACTGCGCGCAGGATGACGGGGCAAAGAATCGACGTTTCGGGCAGCGTCCCACACCAGGTCTGGACGGACGCGCTCCCCGCACTTCGGCGATGAACCCTTTTTTGCCTGGATCCAGATTCAAATCGCGAGCGAATTCGAATTCGATCCGATGAAGCGTGGCGGCCGGACGATCAAACTGATTTTGAAGCCA
>JBJMWE010000465.1:0-4879 GCA_045810285.1 Vitreoscilla sp.
ATCGCGTCAACCGCCAATGCCCGTACACGCCCGTCATCCTGCGCGCAGTCGCACGATCCACGCTTGCTCTCACGCTCCACTTGCCGCAGGCGCTGCAGCCTGAAGACGACACAAGACCGCGCCCAAGTGGATGCTGCCCGCGCCGAGGTGGGTCCTGCGACTGCGCGCAGGATGACGGGAAAGTTGGCGGACGACGACGCGGTCTCCGTCCCCGCAGATCCGCGAGGGGCAATGAAAAAAGCCGCCCGAAGGCGGCTTTCGCGCAAGGGCGGAAGCAGGGCGCTCAGGCCTTGATCTTCATGTCCTTGACGGCCTTGAGCACTTCCTCGACATGGCCGGCCACCTTGATCCCGCGCCATTCGGCCACCAGCACGCCGTGGCCGTCGATGAGGAAGGTGGAGCGCTCGATGCCCTTGACCTTCTTGCCGTACATGATCTTGTTCTTGACCACGCCGAACATGTGGCACAGCTTCTCTTCGGTGTCGGCGATCAGCTCGAACGGCAGTTCCAGGCCCTGCTTGAACTTCTCGTGCGAGGCCATGTTGTCGCGCGAAACGCCAAAAACAACCGCGCCGGCCTTGACGAATTCGCCGTGCATGTCGCGGAACTGCATCGCCTCGGTGGTACAACCCGGCGTGTGGTCCTTGGGGTAGAAATACAGCACCACGGCGCGGCCCTGGAAGGCATGCGGGGTGAACTTGACGCCGTTGGTGGCGAGTGCTTCAAAGTCAGGGAGCGCTTTGTTCAGTGCAGGCGTCATGTAGTGTTCTCGGTCGATCGGCAGGTCGATCTTGGGTGCTTGGCGTGGTGGGTGGCCTCGCGACCGGCCCGAGATGACATCGGTTCCAGGTCAGGCACAACCATCGATTATAGAGTGAACTGCCCATGTTCCCGGGCCGGAGCTCCATGGGTTTGTCCGGCTCGACGAACCGGCGTCGCCGGCGCGTGCGGGATGCACGCTCGACGGCGCGCCAGGACGGCCGCTCAGGCGGCAGGTGCGAGCAGGATCGCCGCGACCGCTCGCCGGCCTTCGTTGGCCAGGACGGTATAGGTGCGGGAGGCGGCGCCGCTGTCCATCGTCTCGACGCCGATGCGACGCTCGATGAGGTTGCGGTAGAGCGCCGGCGACACGAAGCGCAGCCTGGCGCCGCTGCCGAAGATCACGACCTCGGGCTCCAGCGCCAGCAGGGCGTCGAAATGCGCCTGCGTCAGGTCCTCCACGCGGCTCGCCTCCCAGTCGACGGCCGCGCCCACCCACGGCACCAGCACGCTCTTGTTGCGCAGCTCGCCGTTCACGCGCAGCGAATCGCCGTCGTAGTGGGTGATGTTGTTCACGCCGGCGAGCGTGTCGGGCTGGAATTTCAAGGCGCGATCCTGGGCTGGGAAGGGGCCGCTCGGCGGCACGCGGCGCGCGGCGGGGAACGGGTGTGCGAATTATAGGAAACCGGCCCGGGCGAGTCGTCCGCAGGGCCTGGCCCGGCCGCCGCCACCGCGCCCAGCCTTCGCCGTTGCGCAAGAGACCGTTCCGGCTCGGGGCGCGGCGCAGGGGCCGGATGCCGCGCGGGCGCGACGGCGCCGCTGCGGCGGCATGCCGGACCGGGGATTCCCTATGCGAAACTCCACGGACCTCAACAGGCGGCGCCTCCACCCCGGCACCGCCCCGATTTCCCTCGCCACAGGAAACCCGGCCGTGAAGCCGATCGCCAAGTCCAGCAAGCTCGCCAACATCGGTTACGACATCCGCGGCCCGGTCCTCGACAAGGCCCGCCAGATGGAGGACGAGGGCCAGAAGATCATCAAGCTGAACATCGGCAACGTCGCCGCCTTCGGCCTCGAACCGCCCGACGAGATCGTGCAGGACATGATCCGCAACCTGCCCGGCGCCGCGGCCTACACCGATTCCAAGGGCCTGTTCGCCCCGCGCAAGTCGGTGGTGCACTACACGCAGGAAAAGGGCGTGGCGGGCGTGACGGTCGACGACGTCTACCTCGGCAATGGCGCCTCCGAGCTGATCGCGTTCAGCATGAACGCGCTGCTCGACTCGGGCGACGAGGTGCTGATCCCGTCGCCCGACTACCCGCTGTACACCGCCGTGGTGGGTCTGTCGGGCGGCACGCCGGTGCACTACATGTGCGACGAGCAGTCGGGCTGGCTGCCCGACGTCGACGACATCCGCCGCAAGGTCACGCCCCGCACCAAGGCGATCGTGATCATCAACCCGAACAACCCGACCGGCGCGCTGTACCCCGTGAGCGTGCTGGAGGACATCGTCGAGGTGGCGCGCCAGAACGAGCTCGTCATCTTCGCCGACGAGATCTACGACAAGACGCTCTACGACGGCGAGGCCCACACCAGCATCGCTTCGCTGGCCGACGACGTGCTGTGCGTGACCTTCAACGGCCTGTCGAAGAACTACCGCTCGTGCGGGTACCGCGCGGGCTGGATGGTCGTCTCGGGCGCGAAGAAGCACGCCAGGGACTACATCGAGGGCCTGAACATGCTGGCCTCGATGCGCCTGTGCGCCAACACGCCGGGCCAGCTCGCGATCCAGACGGCGCTCGGCGGCTACCAGAGCATCAAGGACCTCGTGGCCCCGGGCGGACGCCTCGCGCGCCAGCGCGAGCTCGCCTACGACCTGCTGACGCAGATCCCGGGCGTGACGGTGGTCAAGCCCAAGGCCGCGCTGTACATGTTCCCGCGCCTCGACCCGAAGCTGTACCCGATCGCCGACGACCAGCAGTTCGCCTACGAGCTGCTGGCCGAGGAGAAGGTGCTCATCGTGCAGGGCACCGGCTTCAACTGGGGCCAGACGGATCACTTCCGCGTGGTGTTCCTGCCCAACGCGGACGACCTGACCGAGGCGGTGGCGCGCATCGCGCGCTTCCTCGACGGCTACCGCAAGCGCCACGCCTGACCATGCGCCGGCTCCTGCTCTCCGTCGTCGCCGCGCTGGGCCTGCCGCTCGTGGCGCACGCGCAGTCCGTCGACAGCAAGGACTGGACACTGGCGTGCGACAACACGCGGACCTGCCGCTCCGCGGGGTACAGCGTCGAGGGCAGCGCGCTGCCCGTGTCGCTGCTGCTCGCGCGCGCGGCCGGCGCCAACGCGCCGCTCTACGGCGAACTGCAGCTGGGCGTGCTCGATGCGCACAGCGTGCATCCGGCCAGCGTCAGCCTGCCGGGCAGCGGCAAGTCGGCGATCGCGATCCGCATCGACCGCAACAACCACGCCGAGCTGGCGCCCAACGCGTTGCTGGCCATCCTGAAGTCGCTGTCGGTGGGCGGCGACGTGGTGCTGGCCTCGGGCAAGTCGACCTGGCGCGTGTCCGGCTCCGGGGCCCTCGAGGCGCTGCAGAAGATGGACGACGTCCAGGGCCGTTCCGGCGGCCCGTCCGCGCTCCTGCGCAAGGGCAACGGCGGCACGGAAGGCGTCGCCTCGGCGATGGCGATCCCGCGCATGAATGCGGCGCGCGTCCCGGCCACGTCGCTGCCCGACGACGCGGCGCTGGCCGTGCGCGTCCTGGCCGCCATCCAGAGCACGCCCGACTGCCCGCTGCTGGACGACGGCGCGTCGCAGTCGCAGTCGCGGCTGTGGCACCTGGACGCCAACCGCCTGCTGGTGACGCAGCCCTGCAAGGCCGGGGCGCAGGGCTGGTGGGTCGCCAACCGGCGGCCCCCCTACGATGCCCGGCCGCTGACCTACGCCGGCGAGTTCGACGGCGTGGCCAGCGTCGTCGCGCGCGTGCCCGCGGGCAGCGCCGGCGATTGCGGCTCGACCGAGGGCTGGACCTGGACGGGCTTCCGTTTCGAGCAGACCTATGCGGCCACGGGTGGCCTGTGCCGCGGCGTGAAGGCGGGCGGGGCGTGGGAACTGCCCACGCTGGTCACGGACGTGGTCCCGGCCCGATGAGAATGCAACACGAGGTGAAATGAAGATGAAACCGATCCAAGTCGGCCTGCTGGGCATCGGAACCGTCGGTTCCGGAACGTACAACGTCCTGACGCGCAACCAGGAGGAGATCCGCCGCCGCGCGGGCCGGGCGATCGAGATCACGATGGTGGCCGACCTCGACGTCGCGCGCGCCAAGGCGATCGTCGGCGACCACGTCAAGGTGGTGGCCGACGGCCGCGAGATCATCGCCAACCCCGACATCGACATCGTCGTCGAGCTGATCGGCGGCTACGGCATCGCCAAGACGCTGGTGCTGGAGGCGATCGCCGCCGGCAAGCATGTCGTCACCGCCAACAAGGCGCTGCTGGCCGTGCACGGCAACGAGATCTTCGCCGCCGCGCGCGAAAAGGGCGTGATGGTGGCGTTCGAGGCCGCGGTGGCCGGCGGCATCCCCATCATCAAGGCGCTGCGCGAGGGCCTGACGGCCAACCGCATCGAGTGGATCGCCGGCATCATCAACGGCACCACCAACTTCATCCTGTCCGAGATGCGCGACAAGGGGCTCGATTTCGACGTCGTGCTCAAGGAAGCGCAGCGCCTGGGCTATGCCGAGGCCGACCCCACCTTCGACATCCAGGGGGTGGACGCCGCGCACAAGGCCACCGTGATGAGCGCCATCGCGTTCGGCATCCCGATGCAGTTCGACAAGGCGCACGTCGAAGGCATCGTCGGGCTGCAGGCGGCCGACATCAAGCACGCCGAGTCGCTGGGCTACCGGATCAAGCTGCTCGGCATCACGCGCCGCCGCCCCGACGCCGGCGGCATTGAGCTGCGCGTGCACCCGACGCTGGTGCCGGCCAAGCGCCTGATCGCCAACGTCGAGGGCGCGATGAACGCCGTCGTGGTGCAGGCCGATGCCGTGGGCACCACGCTGTACTACGGCAAGGGCGCGGGTGCGGAACCCACGGCCTCGGCCGTCGTGGCCGAC
>JBJMWE010000466.1:0-14501 GCA_045810285.1 Vitreoscilla sp.
ACCTGCGCGCGCGACGCGGCCGCATGCGCGCGCGCGAGCGCCGCCTGCGCGTGCGCGACGCGCAGCGAGCGCAGCGCCAGCTCGGCGGCGCTCATCTCGGCGACGGCCGCCAGGGCCGGGGTGAGCGCGCTCGCGTCCAGGGATTGCAGGGTGGCCGCTGCGTCGTGCAGCCGCCCGAGAAGGAGTTGCCGGCGCGCCGCGATCAGGAGCGCCTGCATGGCGTTGCCGCGGTCGCCGTGCGCCGCGAGCGCGGCATGCGCGGCGGCCAGCGCGCGCGGCGAGCCGGCGAAATCGCGCATCGCCAGCGCCACCTCGGCCTCGGCCACGACGCAGCGCGCGCGCGCCAGTTCCTCGTGCGAGCCGAATGCGCGCGCCGCGCGCCTGAGCAGCTCGCGCGAACGTGCGTAGTCGCCCAGCTGCGCCATCGCGATGCCGCGTAGCGCGAGGGCGGGCGCGTCGTCGCGCAGCGCGACGTGCTTGAGCGCGCCGAGGGCGTCGCCCGCGGCGAGCGCGCGGGCGGAGGCGGCGATCAGGGAATCCATGGATGCAAGGCTAACCGGTCGGAAAGGCGAGGCCGCCGCCCTTGCGGCCGGTGTCCGCGCGGAACAGCTGTGACCGGAGGTCAGTGCCCGCCCGGTCGCCGCGAACTTTACGTCGCGGCGCCCTCCATGGCGGGCGCGCGCCGCCGATGACCCGGGCAGGGGCGCCGCCGCGCGCCGCCGTTCCCGAAGGAGCCGCCATGCGTCCGTTCGCCGCTTCGCTGTGCCTCGCCGCAGCGCTTCTCGCCGCCGCGGGTGCCCGCGCCGAATCGATCGACCAGGTGCGGCGCGGATTCGCGCAGATGGTCTACGAGGACGCCGGCCCCGACATCAACCGCGAAGCCCCGCAGCCCCTGCTGCGCGCCGTGGTGGTGCTGCGCGTGCGCCTGGATGCGCAGGACCGCTGGCACGCCGAGGTGATGCGCGAGAACGACGTCGAGCCCGGCCTGACGCGCAAGGCGATCGCCAGCGTCGAGCACCTGCCGCGTGCGACGGAGATGTCGGCGGCGATGGCCGAGCAGTTGCATCATGAAGGCTTCGTGGAGGTGTGGTTGTTCCAGAACGACGGACGCTTCGCCCTGAAGACGCTGGCGCTGCCGCAGCGACGCCTCTGACGCCGCCGCACGCCGAAAGCTTCGCACGAACCCGCGATCGGCCCCACGCGCCGAATCGCCGTTTATCGGCCATTCCGCGCGGCGCGGAATCCGGTGACCGACCCGAGAATGACTCGATGGCGCTCCCGCCCATCGATCCCTCCGCGTCGCTCGCATGAAGCCGTTGCCCATCCTCTTCGTCGCCGTCCTCCCTGCCCTGGCCGCCGGGCTCGTTCGCGCCGCCGCGCCGGCATCGACGAACCCCGCCGCCATGGAGCTGCACTGCCCCGCCACGCTGGCCCAGGCGCCGGTGGCCGATGGCCTACCCAGCGGCTGGGTGGTGCACGGCGCACCCAATCCACTGCACCTGCAGCGCGCCACGTTCTACGACGGCGATCCGGTCGGACTGGGCACGCTGGCCCCCGACACCACGCACCGCAGCGGGCTCACGGAGACGTCCACCTGGTCGTTCGCGCCCGGCGATTCGGCCCAGGTGTGGCTGGGCTGCCTCTACGGCGGTGCCACCGCCGTGGTCGCGCGCCCCCTGCCGGGCGGACTGCACCAGTGCACCACCGTCCTGCGCCTGACGTCCATGGGCGACCCGTCGGAGCCCTTGTCGGTGCGGTGCCGATGAAGCGCCCGCGTGGCGTGCGCAGGAACGTTCGTGTCGCTTCCAGAATGGCAGGCCCGGCCGGCCGACGCCACCCTCACGCCGCTGTACCCGGTCGGCGACGCCGCGTCCGCGGCCGAAGGCCGCGGCGCCGCGTCCCGGCCGAAGGCGGCGACGCCGGCCAGTGCGCCGCAGCCGATCCAGGTGTCCGCCGTGACGCCCCGGACGAGGGGCGTTCCCGCAAAGCCGGAACGCCGCAATCCCGGCACGCCGGCGCTCAGCCGATCAACGCGAGGATCCGATCGAGCACGCCAGCCATCTCGTGCGGCCCGTCGACGCACCAGCGCGCCGCCGATTCGCGGCGCTCGCAACCGATGCGCACGGTCACCCAGTCGGGGCGCGCGGCGGCGAACACCGGCTCGTCGTTGACGTCGTCGCCCGCGAAGAAGGCGGCATGGGCGCCGGCGCGCTCGATCAGGCGCTGCACGGCCACGGCCTTGTCCGGCGCGTCGGCGGCCACGGCGTTGTAGACGAGCTTGCCGCCGAACACGTGCAGCGTCGAGGTGAAGCCCGCCAGCACCTCCTCGATCAGCGCGCTGGCCACGGCGCGGTCGGGCGCGGTGCGGAAGTGCAGCGCGAGCGACTGCCCCTTGTCCTCGATGAGCACGCCCGCGCCGACCAGGCCGTCCTCGCGGGCGCGCAGGCGCTCGCGCAGCGCCTCGAGTGCGCCGTGCGCGCGCGCGGCGCCCTCGGGGTCGCCGTCGTCCTCGGCGCCGTGGTTGCCGATGATCCACGCGGGCGTGAAGCCGAGGCGCTCGCGCACGTCGGCGATCTGGCGCCCCGTCACGATCGCCACCGGCCGCGCGCGCGCCAGCTTCCCCAGCCGCAGGGCGATGGTGGCGGACACGTGCACGTCATCGGGCCGCGGGCGGATGGGCGCCAGCGTGCCGTCGAAGTCGAAGGCGAACAGCGCCGGCGCGCGCACGAGCGCGGACAGCGCGGCGACGCCTTGCGGGCCCAGCAGCGGCTTGAGCATCGTCGGGCCTGCGGACATCACAAGCCCCGTCTCACCGCCGCCTCGCGGTAGCGTGCCACGCGGGCGTCCACCCGCGCCTTCAGGCGCCAGCGGCCGGCGTCGGTGAGCATGCGGCCGGCCCAGCGGAAGACGTTGAACTCGCGCACCGTCGCACGCAGGCTGGCCATGCGGGCGCGCTGCTCGGCAGCCGGCATGGTGGCGGCGCGGTGCAGCGCATCGGCCGTCTCCTCGACGTGGTACGGGTTGACGATCAGCGCCTCGGTCATCTCGCGCGCCGCGCCGGCGAAGCGGCTGAGGATCAGCACGCCCTGTTCGTCGTCGCGTGCGGCGACGAATTCCTTGCTGACCAGGTTCATGCCGTCGTGCAGGCTGGTGACGATGCACATGTCGGCGGCGCGGAACAACTCGTTGACGGCGTGGCTGTCGTGGTGCTGTGCCAGCAGGTGCACCGGCTGGTAGCCGCTGCGGCCGAAGCGCTCGTTGATGCGCAGCGTCAGGCGCTCGACGCGCTCCTGGAAGGTGCGGTATTCCTCCAGCGCGCTGCGCGTGGGCGCGGCCACCTGCACGAACACGAAGCGCTCGATCCACTCGGGATGCTTCTCGAGCAGCCGCTCGACCGCGTTCAGGCGCTCGATGATGCCCTTGGTGTAGTCGAAGCGGTCGACGCCGACGGCCAGCGTCGTGTCCGGATGCAGGTTCAGGCGCTCGCGCACGATGCGGCGCGCGTCGAACACCGATGACCAGCTGGCGACGGTCTCGTCGTCGGGCCACTCGATCGAGATCGGGTAGGCCTCGACCAGCGTCTCGTCCTCGCGGAACGAGATCGTCGAATGCTCGTGCTCGATGCGGGCCTCGAGGAAGCGGTCCACCGTCTCGATGAAGTTCTTGCAGTGGAAGCGGGTGTGGAAGCCCAGGATGGTGCTGCCCAGCATGCCCTGCAGGATCTCGCGGCGCCACGGGCAGATGCCGAACGACTCGGGGTTGGGCCAGGGGATGTGCCAGAACGTGAGGATGGTGGCATTGGGCAGCTTCTCGCGCACCATGGCGGGCAGCAGCGCGAAGTGGTAATCCTGCACGAGCACCACCGGATCCTCGCTGCGCGACTCCGCCACGACCGCGTCGGCGAAGCGCTGGTTGACGGCCTTGTACGTCTCCCAGTCGGATTCGCGGAACACCGGGCGCACGTGCGCCACGTGGCACAGCGGCCAGAGGCCCTCGTTGGCGAAGCCGAAGTAGTAGCCCTGCTCCTCCTCCGGCGTCAGCCACAGGCGGCGCAGCTGGTAGTCGTCGTGGCCCGGCGGGACCGCGACGCGGTCGCTGGCGTCCACCACGTCGCGGTCGGCGCTGCCGCTGCCGTGCGCGATCCAGGTGCCCGAGCAGGCGCGCATCACGGGCTCGACCGCCGTGACCAGCCCGCTGGCCGGTCGCTTGACGACGATGCTGCCGTCGCGCTGCCGCTCGTGGATGTAGGGTTCGCGGTTGGACACCACGATCACCTGGTCGCCGCGCAGCTGCGTCATCAGCAGGGTGTGCAGCCGTTCGGCGCTCCAGTCGGCCTCCGGGCCCTGCATGCGGCGGTATTCGTCCTCGAGGTCGCGCAGTCGCTCGCGCAGGTCGGCTGCGAACGGCTGCAGTTCCACCGACGCCACCGAGTTGCCGCCCCCCGTGATGGGGCTGATGATGCCCTCGCCGCGCAGCAGCGCGCGCACGCCGTTGACCCAGCCGCGCCAGCTCAGCTGCGCCACCACCATGGTGATGAGCGCCATCACGAACCCCAGCACCGCGATCAGGCCGACGAGATAGCGCCGCGTGTCCTGGCTGCGCTTCTCGATGAAGCTCAGGTCGTGCAGCAGCACCAGGCGCCCGACGCTGACCGGCGGCGTCTGCGCCGTGGCCTCGGACGCGGCGGCCGCGGCCGCGTCCGCGGCGGCGACGGCCGAACCGTCGCCTGCGGCGGACGCCCCGGCGCCGGCCAGGGCCGCGCTGGCCGCGGCCTCGCTCGCCGCCTCGGCGGCAGGCGTCGGATGCGGCTGGTCGATGACGTCGTGCATCGCCACGTGCACCGCGCCGCCATTGAGCAGCAGGCGCGGGTCGCGCTTGGAGCTGATCTGCAGCGCGTCGAAGCAGTTCAGGTCGGGCGGGAACGCGGGCGTGCGCACGAGCATGCGACCATCGGGGTTGCACAGGCCGATGGCGAACAGGCGCTCGTCCTGCACGGCGCGGTCGAACAACTTCTCGAGCTGGCGCAGCTTGTTCGACCGCACCGCCTCGACCACGGAATCGGACAGCGCATTGGCCACGACGGCGCCGCGGCTATCGAGGTCGCGCGAGAACCAGCGCAATGTGACACCATCGACCAGCGGCAGCACCAGGTACGCGGTCGCGATGACCACGGCGCTGAGCGGCAGCAGGAAACGCAGTTGCAGCCGGATCGTCTGCACGATCGGCCAACGCAGGAATGCGGGCCCGGCGCTTGCCGGCGGAACCAACGTTCCGGAGGTTCTGTCTTTGTTCAACGGACGATCCATATTCTTGAAACCGAAGGCGCCCAGGGAAACATGAGCACTCCTCCCGTCGTTTCGAACGCGCACGCCGCATCGCTGGATCTGGCGATGATCGGCAACTGCGCCGTCAGTGCCCTGGTCGATGCCCGGGCCCGCGTGGTCTGGTGCTGCATGCCGAGGTTCGACAGCACACCGGTCTTCGACGCGTTGATGCAGTCGGCAAGCGGTATACCCGAGTCCGGCGCCATGGCATTGGAGATCGAGGGCCTGGCTCGCAGCGAGCAATCCTACGACCATGGTACGGCCATCCTGCGCACGCGGATGTGGGACGGCCAGGGGCAGTGCGTCGAGGTCGTGGACTTCGCGCCGCGCTTCGTCACCCGGGACCGCGTGTTCCGCCCGGCGCAGCTTGTCCGCCGCATCCGCCCGTTATCGGGCCGGCCGCGCGTGCGCGTCACGGTGCGCCCGCACGGCGCCTGGGGCGCCGAGCGGCCGCAGGTCACCCGCGGCAGCCACCACGTGCGCTTCGTGATGCCCGAGATCACCGTGCGGCTCAACACCAGCGTGCCCATCACCTACCTGATGGACGGCACCTGGTTCGCGCTCGACCGCGAGATGAGCCTGTTCCTCGGCCCCGACGAGACGATGGCCGGCGGCATCGACGAGACGGCGCGCGAGTTCGAGGACCAGACCTCGCTGCACTGGCGCCACTGGACGCACCGCCTGGCCCTGCCGCTGGACTACCAGGACGCCGTGATCCGCGCGGCCATCACGCTCAAGCTGTGCCAGTACGAGGAGACCGGCGCGATCGTCGCCGCGATGACGACGAGCCTGCCCGAGGCGCCGCACAGCGGCCGCAACTGGGACTACCGCTTCTGCTGGCTGCGCGACGCCTTCTTCGTGGTGCGCGCGCTCAACGGGCTGTCCGAGGTCGGCACCATGGAGAAGTACCTCGGCTGGCTCACCAACGTGCTGCACAAGGAGGCCGAGAGCGGCCACGTGCAGCCGCTGTACGGCATCGGCCTGGAGCGCGAACTGGCCGAATCCATCGTGCCGCACGCCGCCGGCTACCGCGGCATGGGGCCGGTGCGCATCGGCAACCAGGCCCACGAGCACTTCCAGCACGACACCTACGGCAACATCATCCTCGCCTCCGCGCAGTCGTTCCACGACCATCGCCTGTTCCGGCGCGGCGACGCCGCGGACTTCGCCGCGCTGGAGACCATGGGCGAGCAGGCCTGGCGCCTGCACGACCAGCCCGACGCCGGCATCTGGGAGCTGCGCACCCGCGCCCGCATCCACACCTCGTCGTCGCTGATGTGCTGGGCGGCCTGCGACCGCCTCGCGCACATCGCGCGGCGCGTCGGCATGCCCGAGCGCGTGGCGTACTGGCGCGAGCGCGCCGACGTCATCCGCAGCAAGATCCTGCAGTTCGCCTGGAACGACAATCGCCAGGCCTACGTCGAGAGCTTCGGCGGCCGGGAGCTGGACGCCAGCGTGCTGCTGATGGGCGAGGTCGGCTTCCTGCCGCCCAACGACCCGCGTTTCATCAGCACGGTGGAGGCCATGGAGCACACGCTGTGCGACGGCCACTTCATGCGGCGCTACGAGGCGGCCGACGACTTCGGCCGCCCCGAGACCACGTTCAACATCTGCTCGTTCTGGCGCGTCGACGCGCTCGCGCGCATCGGCCGCCGCGACGAGGCGCGCGAGGCCTTCGAGGCCCTGCTGTCCCGCCGCAACCCGATGGGCATCCTCAGCGAGGACATGAACCCGGACACCGGCGAGCTGTGGGGCAACTTCCCGCAGACGTATTCGATGGTGGGCATCATCCACGGGGCGCTGCGCCTGTCGGCGCCGTGGGATTCGGTGGTCTGAGCGGCTGCGGGAAGCCACGCCCCTGCAACGCCCTGTTGCAGGCCGACCTGCCGGAGGGTGTTCAACCCGGATGCGGAATCCGGCTAGGCATGGGATAGTGCCGCCTGCTCAACCGCATCCAAGGGCCCCCATGCTCTCCCAGGCCCAGTGGCAGGCGCACAAGCGCGCCATCGTCGATCACTACGCCACACCGAGCGATCTCCGCGGTTCGCTGCAGTTGCTGTCGGTTGTCGCGCCGATCGCGGCGCTCTGGGTCGTCATCGAGCGTGCCTGGCCCGACTCGCCGTGGCTGGTGGCCGCGGCCACCTGGTGCCTCAGCCTCTTCCTGCTGCGCGGCTTCGTGCTGATGCACGATTGCGGCCACCACAGCCTGTTCCGCAGCAAGTGGCTCAACCGCGCCGGCGGCTTCCTCCTGGGCGTGCTGGCGGGCCTGCCGCAGCCCGTCTGGGCCGAGAACCACCGCTTCCACCATGTCACCAACGGCAACTGGGCGCGCTATCGCGGGCCGCTCAACGTGGCCTGCGTGAGCGACTACCTCCAGATGGATGCTGCCCAGCGGCGACGCTATCGCCTCGCCCGCGACATCCTGATGGCGCCGATCGCCGGCTGCCTCTACTTCCTGGTCAATCCGCGCATCACCTGGCTGCGCGCCAGCGCACAGCTCCTGCGCCGTCGCTTCGCGCGCACCGACCGCCGGACGCCGGGCGACGCCCCGGCGCCCCAGCGCGTGTCGACGGCGCACTACCGCCACATGACCTGGAACAACGTGGCGCTGCTCGCGGCGTGGGGCCTGATGGCCTGGGCGGTCGATCCCGCACCGTTCTTCCTGTGCTACGTGATCGGCGGATCCCTGGCCGGCGGCTACGGCCTCATCCTGTTCACGGTGCAACACAATTTCGAGCACGCCTACGCGAGCGCCGACGAGGGCTGGTGCCGCGACGAGGCCGCGCTCCACGGCACCAGCTTCCTGGTGCTGCCGCGGTGGCTCAACTGGATCACCGCCGACGCGGCCTACCACCACGTGCACCACCTGTGCGCCAGCGTGCCGAACTATCGGCTGGCGGCCTGCCACCGGGAGCACGCGACCCTGTTCGCGAGCGTCCGGCGCGTGGGCCTGTTCGAGATCCCCGGCGCGCTCAAGCACGTGTTGTGGGACCTGAAGGCGCGACGACTGGTATCGGTGGCCGAGGCCATGGGGCAAACGGCGGCGTAGGTCGCCCCGTTCGTCGGGATCGCACCGGCAATCGCGCGCTCTGCCCCGAGCACCGCCGTCGGCGGCAGTCAGCCCGCGCCCGATGCCCCGAGCACTCTCGCCACCGCCTCGTCCACCGTGAATCGCCCCGCCACCGTCACGCGCTGCGCCGCGCGCGCCTCCAGCCAGGCCAGGTGCGATGCGAGGTCGCGGCCTTCGGTCGTGCCCGTGTCGTAGTCGGCGGCCCAGCGCAGGAACGCCTCGTCGACTCGCCCGAACCGCTGCAGCTCGCGTCGGCGCAGGCGTTCCAGCCGCAGCGCGGTCGGCACCTGCAGGAACACGACCAGGTCGAACGCGTCCTCGATCGCAGCGCCCCAGCCCATCACCGAGCCGGCGACCACCACCGGCCCCGGCGCCGACAGCGCGTCGCACGCGAGCGCGCGCCGCGCCTCGGCGGGGCGGCGCTCGCGGTACGGCGGGGTGGTCGGCAACCAGTACAGATCGTCGGCCTCGATGGCGATGCCGGACAGCTCGCGCGCGAGCGCGGCGGCCAGCGTGGAAGTGCCGCTGCCGGCGGCGCCGGTGACGAGGATGCGCAGCGGCCCCGCGCCGCCGGCGCTCATGCGACGCCCGCGAGGCTGCGCGCGGCAGGCGCGTTGATCTGGCGGATCAGCGCGCCGTGGTCCGGCAGGTCAGCCAGCGCCCGGTCGCCGAAGCGGCGGATCTTGGCGAACAGGCGGTCGGCCTCGGCGACCTGCGTGAAGTCGGCGCGTGCCGCATGCAGGTCGGTGCGATACCCCATGCCGTACAGGATGTACTGGTAGTTGAAGAACGCGAAGGTCTCGGTGTCGAGCAGGAAGTCGTAGCGGCCCGGCGGGCGATGCCTCCACTGTTCCAGGAACTCGGCCAGGCGCTCGGGCAGCGACGACGCCTGCGCGTTGTCGCGCCAGAACGGCTCCTCGCGCCGGCTGACGCAGTAGTGCAGCTTCAGGAAATTGACGATGTTCTCGAAGCGGGCGTTCATCAGCTCGTTGAAGCGGCGCGCGGGCGCCTCGATGGGGCCGCCGTGCGGGAACATCTCCGCGATCATGCCCACGGCCGCCTCGATCAGGACGAGCCCGGTGGCCTCCAGCGGTTCCAGAAAGCCTGCCGACAGGCCCACGGCCACGCAGTTGCCCACCCACTGCCTGCCGCGCCAGCCGGCAGCGAACGGGATGCGGCGCGTGGCGAGGTCGCCGTGCCCGCTGCCGACGTGGTCGCGCAGCACCTCGGCGGCGCGGTCGTCCGTCATGTGGTCGCTGGAATAGACGACGCCGATGCCGCGCGAGCCGTTCAGGCCGATCTCCCACGTCCAGCCCGCCTCGTGCGCGGTGGCGATCGTGCAGCTCTCCAGCGCGGCGTCGCCGTCCGGCCCGGCGGGCAGCTTGCAGGCGAGCGCGCGGTCGGCGAACAGCACGTCGCGCACGGACTTGAATTCGGCGCCCGGCGCGCTACCGATCAGCTCGGCGCGAAAGCCCGTGCAGTCGACGTAGAGGTCGGCCTGGAAGCGGCCGTGCTGCAGCGTGTCGACATGCTCGATGGCGCCACGCTCGTCGCGCGAGACGGCCGACAGCGTGGCCTCGACGTGCTGCACGCCCAGCTCGCGCGCCCGCTCGGCGAGCAGGCGCGCGAGCTTGAGCGCGTCGAAGTGGTAGGCGTAGTTCAACGGCCCGGCGTACGCGGCCTCGTGCGCCCGCTTGGGCGCCCGCTGGGCCGCGGCGACGCGTGCCTGCAGCGTCACGGCCTGCGCGAACGGCACGCGCGTGCCTTCGTCCTGCAGCAGCCAGTACGGCACCAGGCTCGCGCCCTCGGTGTAGAACGGCGCCTCGAACGGATGCAGGAACGCCTGGCCCGGGCAGGCCCAGTCGACGAAGCGGATGCCCTGCTTGAACGTGGCCGCGGTCTCGCGGATGAAGCGGCGCTCGTCGATGCCCAGGAACTGCAGCGTCGCGCGGATGGTGGGGAAGGTGCCCTCGCCGACGCCGATCGGGCCGATGTCCGGCGACTCGAGCACCGTCACCTCGAGGTGGCTGCGCTCCGACAGCGCGAGGTGTCGCGCGAGGTAGGCCGCCGTCAGCCAGCCGGCCGTGCCGCCGCCCACGATCAGGATGCGGCGCTTGTGGGTCTGTTCCTGCGGGGTCACGCGTCACGCCCTCACGTACAGGTTCTTGAGCCACTGGTGGCCGGCCTGCGTGGCCTGGCCCCAGTCCTCCTCGTCGTCGGCGGCCGGCTGCACGGGGACGCCCGACGGGTTCAGCAGCTTCACGCGCCCGGCGCGGAACGCCGCCACCTTGCGCGTGACCAGGGTCAGGCCGTGCTCCAGCGCCGTGGCGGCCAGCAGCCCGTCGCGCGTGTTGGCGTAGGGCAGCTGCGCGCGCCGCCGCACGATGGCGGCATCGACGCCCAGGATGCGCCCGTCGAAGGCCGGCATCACGTGGTTGTCGATCCACTGCCGCGCGACGAGTCCCGCGGCGCGGTCCTTGCGCGCCAGCCGCGCCGCGGCGTTCTCGATCTCCAGCAGGTTCAGCGCCGAGATGAACAGCTTCTGGCGCGCGATGCCCGCCGCCCAGGCGGCCAGCCCGGGGTCGGACTGGCCGGCCCTGGCCTTGCGCAGTTCCAGCACGACGCCCGTGTCGAGGAGGTACATCACTCGATCCTCTCGCGGTGGTCCCAGGCCCCGTCGGACAGGTCGTCCGACTCGAGCTCGGCCTGCTCGGGCAGCGCCAGGATCTCGAGGATGTTGTCGCTCTCGCCCGAGAAGCGGCGGAAGTCGGCGATGCTCATCAGCACGTGGGTGGGCTGGCCACGGTCGGTGATCAGCACCGGCTCGATGCGCGCCGCGCGCTTGGCCTGGCTGACGTCGCGGTTGAACTCGCGGCTCGTGATCAGCTTCACGGCAGCCTCCTGGATGTACCTGCGTTCCTGCATGCTAGCAGTTCGACACCGGGGTGCCGGGAACGCCGGCGCGCGCCGGCGGCGGCGTGGACCGCCCCCCCGCTCATGGGCGCGTGCAGGCTTGACGCTGGCCCGGCGGCTCACTAACGTGGCCCGGCCCGCCGCGTCGGGTCCGCAAGGCCCGGGCCCCCGCGGCCGCCCGTGCGGGCACGCATCCCGAACTGGCCCTTGGAGACCGCCTTGACCACCTCCCGCGTCGCCGTCATCGCCGTGCACGGCGTGGCCGACCAGCAGCCCGGCGACACCGCCCGCGCCGTCGTCGACCTGCTGGTCTCGTCGGCACCCGAGGGCACGTGCTACACCTCCGCGTCGTCGGAGGACCTGAGCCTGCGCGTGCCGCCGCTGCCGCCGCAGGGCGGGGCGGTGCCGGACGTCGAACGCGAATCGCAGGCCACGCCCAGCAGCGAGGATCGGCCGGTGGCCAAGTCGTTCCAGCAGTCGCTGCGCTCCGACTTCCACCGGCATGGATGGGCCGAGGACACCCCGCCGGCCGCCCCCGGCGCGGCGGCGGCGCAGGCCGAACTCGGCGTGCCGGCGGTGGACAAGGACCGCGGCATCGCGCTCACCAACTACCTGCTGGCCAAGCACCTGCGCAACGGCGCGATGCCCGAGACCTACGACACGGCCTGCATCGCCCTGCAGCGCCACGGCGTCGGCCCCGAGCAGCGGCGTGCCGGCGTCGACACGAAGACGGCCGACGTCGACGTCTACGAGATGTACTGGGCCGACCTGTCGCGCCTGTCCGGCTCCATGCCGCGCATCGTCTCCGAGCTGTTCACGCTCGTCTTTCGCCTGTCCAAGCTCGGCCGGGGCACCGTCGACGAGATGGGCGGCCAGCTCGCGCGTTCGCGCGACCCGCGCGCACCGTGGGCGCGCACGTACGCGCGGGCCTGGCGGGTGCTCGCCGGGCTGCAGATCGCGCTCGACTGGTTGTTCGTCAACGGGCTGGCCCTGCTGTTCACCCAGCTCGCGCTGCTGGGCGTGCTGCTCGTGTTCCTGGGCTTCACGTCGGGCATCGCGCCGGAGATCGCCGGCAACGCCGCCGCGCGCGAGGCCGCCAGGACGCACCAGAACTGGCTGCACATGGGCATCGCGAGCGCGCTGATCGTGCTGGCCGCGCTGCGCCTGCTCTATCGCCGCGGCGACGGCCGCTGGCTGCAGGTGGCGGCGCCGCTCGCCGTGATCGCGCTCGCCGCCGCGGCCCTGGTCGCGGGCATCGTCTCCGGCCCGGGCCTGCTGCAATGGCTGACGGCGGCCACGTTCCTGCTGCTGCTGACGCTGGCCAACCAGACCATGCTGCGCATCGCCGACGACCGCTTCCCGCTCGTGCACGCCGCGGGCAGCTGGCTGTGGGGCGGCTCCGCGCTGCTGATGGTGGCCAGCGCGATCCACGAGATGCCGGGCCTCGACTCGGAGCAGTGGCGCGAGGTCTGGGTGCACGCCGCCCTGTTCGCCACCGAGACGGTGCTGCTGGTCATCAAGTGGTGGTGGATCGTCGCGGGGCCGCTGCTGCTCGTGTGGTTCGTCGCGGGCCAGGTGGCGCGGCTCGAATCGGGCTACGCGTCGCGGGCGAGCGTCGCCACGGGGCGCCTGGGCATCACGGTCTCGGTGGGCATGTTCCTGGTCATGACGATGACGATCTGGGCGCTCGGCAACAACGTGCTGAGCCAGTCCGTCGACGGCGTCGGCTACCAGCCCTGCGTGTTCGCCTACGCGCCGGTCGCCGGCGACCCGCTGCCCGCCTCCACGGCCGGCCCCAACGCCTGCATGTGGACGAGCCGGAACGCCGTGCGCGAAGCCGCCGCGGCGCCGATGCCCACGGCCAGCACGGTGCTGTACGACCGCTACGCCAACTCCACGAGCGCCTTCTCGGTGCTCGCCACCTTGCTGATGCTCCTGGTGGCGTGGTTGCTGGTCATGTTCACGCCCAGCGTGCTCGCCGAGCTCAAGCTGATCGTCGACGCGCGCCGCGACGCCCATCGCCAGGAGCTCGACCGCCGCCGCAGCCGGTCGGGCGCGGCCCGGCCGGCCGAGGCCGGGCCGGACCGTCGCGTGCCGCTCGCCGCGCAGGCCCAGCGCGCCCGCGAACTCGGTCGCTGGCTGACGGCCGGCTACCGACGGCTCGATCTGGCCGTGGCCGTCGTCACGGCCTTCGGCGTCGTGCTGAGTGTCGGCATCACCCTGGTCTTCCTGTCGACCATCTGGGATCACGACAAGGTGGCGCCCTGGATCGCCGCGGCCGGCCTGGCCGACGCGATGGGCTGGATCGGCGGCCTGCAGACGCGGGCCTCGGGCGCGACGCGCACGATCTTCGCGCCGCTGCAGGCACTGGTCTTCAGCGCGGCGGGCATCGGCGCCACGCTCTCGGTGCTGGGCGGGACGCTGTCGCGCCGCCTCCCGTCGCTGCGCGGCCCGCTGGACGTGGCGATGGACGTCGACAACCACTTCCGCGAGTTCCCGCGCACCGACATCCCGCGTGCCCACATCTTCTCGCGCTACGCCGCGTTGCTGGAGCACGTGCGCACGCGCGGCTACGACCGCATCGTCGTCGTCTCGCACAGCCAGGGCACGGTCATCAGCGCGGAGCTGCTGCGCTTCCTCTCGAGCCGCGACCAGGCGGCACCCCGGCCCGGCGACACGCCCGTGCTGCACGGCAACGCCCTGCCGCCGTTCAACCTGCTCACGCTGGGCTGCCCGCTGCGGCAGCTGTACGCGGCGCGCTTTCCCGGCCTCTACGCCTGGGTGCTGGCGCGCAACGGCGACATGTTCGGGCCACGCGCGGCCGACGTCGGCGTCCAGCGCTGGATGAACGCGTTCTGCAGCGGCGACTACGTCGGGCGCTGGCTGTGGAGCCACGCGGGCGACGCGCCGGTCCTGCGCCATCCGACGGACGACACGCTGGAGGCCGACCCCTTCGGCCGGGCCGACGCGTACACGGGCTTCGATCCGATGCCGCCCGTCGACACGGTGCTGGATCCGGCACGCGAGGCCGAGGTCTGCCTGGGCCTGGGCGCGCACACGCACTACCTGGAGCGCGACCAGGCCACCGTGGCCTGGATGATCGACTACCTGGTGCGCGCGCGTCCGCCGGGCGACGACGCGGGTGCGCCGGGCGCGACACGCGCGGTGCCCACCGTCGTCGCGGCCGCGGGCCG
>JBJMWE010000467.1:0-12058 GCA_045810285.1 Vitreoscilla sp.
GACGTCGGAAGTCATGCCGGCGGGCGCTGCCACGATGGCGCTGTCGGGCCGCTCCGGGTGAGTCATTCGCAGCAGGCCGTACTCGTCGTGGAGCCAGAGCGTGCCGCTGCGATCGAAGTAGAGGCCGAGCTCGCGGGGCAGCTTCTTCCAGCCCCGTTGCACGAACTCCGACGTTTCGCCGGGCCGGGGCAGCGCACCGACCAGGGTGCCATTCCTCGTGGAAATCCATGCGCGCCCCTCCGGGCCCAACATCACGACAGATGCCGTGACGCCCGGCATTGGAACGGGCTCGAAGGCCGAACTACCCGCGGCGCGACGGTACACCCCGGCCTCGGTCGCCACCCAGAGATCGCCCTGGCGGTCCTCCACGAGCGAGGTCGGCGTGAGACCCACGGTGTTCGACAAGGGGATGGCATGCCATTGGCCCTGACGAAGCTGCCAGAGGCCTCGCGGCGTGACGACCCACAGGACGCCGCTCCGGTCCAGCAGCAGTTGCCTGACCGCGGCAGGCGTCATGTCGGCACGCCGCGGGTAGTTCGTCAGGTGCCCGTCGCGAAGCAGGCTGACGCCGCCGAACTGGTAGCCGAACCACAGTCCGCCGGCGGGATCGGGCAGCAGCGCGGAGATGCCCGGCGAGAGCATGGCCTCTCCGGGACCGAGAAGCTCGGGAAGCCGGCGAAAGCGCACGCCGTCGAATCGGGTGAGGCCGCTGCCGGAGGCGATCCACAGATAGCCGTCCCGCGTCTGCGTCATGGAGCCTGCGGAAGGCGGCGCGCCCAGCCGTGCCCCCCACGCGCTGCGAATCAACTGCCCGGGCTCGAGAGCCACCGGAAGCGCAGGCGCCACGCCGGACAGCACGAGCAGCACCAGGCCGGCACACGCCAGCCGCAGCCTCCGATATCGACGGAAAAGCCTGGTCACTGGTCCGGTCTCGCCTCGCATCCGGCAAGGATATCGTCAATGCCACTGCCAGCGTCCAGGAGGCGTAGGCCCGCGTCTGTCTTTGGAGATAGCGCAGGGGCGTTCGGCTACCCGCAGGGCGGTGTCCGACTCTCCAGAGCAGTCGATTCGCGCAGGAAGAGGCGCATCGCATGAAGAAGCCGGTATCGGGGCTCGGCGCTTTCGGCGCCTTCGCAGTGCAGGATCGACTTCGTGCACATGTCGAGAACGGCGCGTACGGGCGCCTGCACGGCCGGGCCGAGGTCGGTCAGCAGGGCAGCCGCATCGCCGAGCGTGAAGGGACCTGGAAGCACGGACAACCGTCGGAGCACGAGCCGTTCCAACGCGTTCAACCGGTCATGGCCGCAGGCCAGCGCGGCGCGCAGGCTCTGGTGCCGCGGTTCTGCCGTGCGGCGGCCGCGGCTCAGGAGGTGCAGGATGTCTTCGCAGCGCGATGCCAGTACCTCCACGCCGAGCGTGCTCACCCGGGCGGCGGCCAGTTCGATGGCCAGCGGAATGCCGTCCAGGAACGTGCAGATCCGCCGGACGTCCTTCGCGGTTTCCTGCGTGAAGACGAACGCGGAACTGTTCGCACAGGCGCGTTCGACGAACAGGCGGATCGCCGGGCTTCGCAACAGGGCGTCGAGATCGGCCGGAGCCTCGGGCCCAGGCAGTTCCAGCGGCGCCAGACGGAGCACCCGTTCCGCCTCGATGCCCAGGGGCTCGCATCCGGCCACGATGAAGCGCAGGGCGTCGCAGCGAAGCATCAGCCGGTTCACCAGCGCGGCGACGGCGTCGATGACGTGATCGCCGTGATCGAGCACGAGGAGCATCCGGCGGCCATGCAGCATGTCCTCGGGCGCAGAGGGCTCTGCCGTGTTCGCCCACAGGCCACCGCCGCGACCAGCCTCCATCAGCGCCTGGGAGGGCTCGAGGGCCCCACCGAGGTCGACATGGAGCACGCCGTCGACGAATGTTCCGCCGTTCGCCGCGGCCACGACGTTGACCACGGTCGTCTTGCCCACGCCCTCGGGCCCGACGACGGAAACCAGGCGTGACTGCGAGACCAGCGTCGCGACCCGTGCGATCGCGTCATCGCGGCCGATCGGTGCATGGATGCCGACCGGAATCGCTCGCGTGGACGGCTGCGGCGGGAGCGCCGCAGCCTCGACGCCCGACGCGCGCCGCACCGGCGCGGTGAACGCATAGCCCCGACCCGGCACGGTCGTGATGTAGCGGGTCGCCTGGCACCGTTCCCCGAGTTGGCGCCGCAGCGCCGACATGTGCACGCGCAGGCTGGTCTCCTCGACGACCGTGCGCCGCCACACCCGCGAGACCAGTTCGTCGCGGGTATAGAGCCGTCCAGGCTCCTCGAGAAGCGCATCCAGCAACTCGAGCGCCCGGCTGCCGATCCTGAGCGGGCCTTCGGCGGAAAGGACCTGGCGCTGCAGCGGTTCATAGCGGAACGGCCCGAACTCGACCGCAGCGCGACTGCCGCGGCCCGGCTGCCGCGGGCTCGCGTCCGCCGTCACCAAACCTCGTTGTGGATCCATGATGCGGCAATGCTCGCGCTGCCGCACAGGCAGGGACAGCCCGCAAAGTCGATCTGGCGGATACCTCTTTCGAGCAATTGCCAGGACGCCCATCTCTTGATCCAGCGCGGCCGGGCAGCGCGCCTGCGCCGCCGCCTGCAGTCCGCCGCGCAGGCGGACCCGGTGTCTATTCCGGAAGGAAGACGACCGGGCAGGCGCGCCCCGGGAGACTCGCCATTGCGCCGCACGATCCGCGCACCGACGCACGACTCCCCAACCGTCAAGTGGCTGCGCTCGTCGGGCAATGTCGCATGCCGGGCGACGGTATCGCGCGATCGACCCCACAACACGGAGCTTGAAATGGACTTGCAACTCGAAGGAAAGCTGGCCCTGGTCAGCGGCAGCACGGCGGGCATCGGCTATGCGATCGCCCGCACCCTGGCCCAGGAAGGCGCCGTCGTCGAGCACGGGGCACGCGTGCGCGGCGGCAAGCCGCTTCCCATCGACCCGCTCATCCGATTCCCTTTGCTTGCGTTGCAGGGTGTCACTCGGCGGCCGCTTGGCCGATGAGCGTGGCCACCTCGTGCGCGTGCGACACCATCACCACGTGCGAAGCGCCCGCAACGACGACGGTCTTGCGCGAATGCATCCGATCGGCCATGAAGGCCATTGCCGCCGGCGGGATGTTGAGGTCGGCGGAGCCGTAGATGGCCCACGACGGGGTCGTCTTCCACGCAGGCTCGCCCGCCGCCTCCGCGAGCGCCGCGGACTTGATCGGTCGCTGTGTCGCCGCCATCGTTCGTGCCTGCGGCGGCGCGACGTCCGCCGCGAACTGGTGCGGGAACTTGTCCTGCAGGATGTACAGATCCTCGCCGCCGTCGGCGAGCGGCACGGGCGGCGCCAGTGTCGGCGGCAGCGTCGAGCCCGGGAACTTGCCCGTCAGGGCCAGGCAGCTCTCGCCGGCGTCCGGCGCGAAGGCGGCGACGAACACCAGCGCCTTGACGTTCGTGGCGCCGACGGCCGCCGTGGAAATGACGGCGCCGCCGTAGGAGTGTCCGACGAGCACCACCGGGCCCTTGATGGACTTGAGCAGCGACGCGACATACGCCGCGTCGCTGGCCACGCCGCGCAGCGGATTCGCGGCGGCCACGACCGGGTAGCCGGCCCGCGCCAGTTCACCGGCCACGCCGTTCCAGCTGGCCGATTCGGCAAATGCGCCGTGCACGAGTACGACGGTCGGCTTCGGTTCGGCGGCGGATGCCTCCGCGGCGAGCAGCGTGACCGCGAACGAGAAGAACAGGCCTTTCAGGAGTTTGAACATGAGCGATCCTTGATGAGTGGACGAAGCGGGACGAGGCGTCCGCGCCATGCAGGCGAGGCGCACGCTGCCCAGTCTCGACGCAGTGCTCGCGCCCGCCATCGCCCCGATGACGGCTGCGTGCCTATTCCCTTTGGCGCGGCACGGCGTAGGCAGCGCCGACCTTGCTCATCCCTCGCTATGGCGCCTCCAGCACGCGGCGCGCCTCGAGCAGGTCGCGCGTGTCGAAGCCTTCCGTGAAGCGCTCGAAGACCGGCTCGAGCAGGGCACGTGCGTCGGAGGCCCGATCGCTCTGGAGCCAATGGCGTGCCAGCGCGGTCGCGGCGCGCAATTCCCAAGCCAGGGCGCCGTGCTCGCGCGCCAGCGCCAGCGAGCGCTGGAGAAAGGCCTCGCCACGGACAAGGCCGTCGGCTGTGCGCTCGCGCAGGGCGCGCGCTCCTTGCCGGCGGAGCGCCTCCGGCGCGCACCAGCCAACCTTGCCCGACTCGACGCGTTGGATGCAGCGCGGCGTGAGCCAGCGATCGTCCAGGGTCGCGAGCTGATCGGCCAACAGGGGTTCGGGCTCGTCGAAGAAGGCTGCCCCATCGGCCTCGGCGATCGCTTGGCCGGCGTCGAGCGCCGTGGCGTCCCGCATCCGCCGAGTCCAGCGCAGCCAGTGGCCGAAGCCCAACAGGCTTTCGATGTCGTCCAATTGTGCGACGTGCTCGCGCGCGCTGTCACTGCGGCCGCTCCAGAGCGCCACGGCCATCGATCCCATCACGAGCACCTGGCACTCCGCCAGCGGCGAATCGGTCCGTGCCTGCTCCATCGCCTCGCACGCCATCGCGGCCGCTCGATCGGCAAAGCCGCGCATCCACCAGATCCGCGCCAATACGATGCGCATCGAGACGCGCAGCTCGATCGGCGAGGGGTTGTAGACCAGGGGGATGGTGCGCCAGGCCTCGGCGAGTACGGCCTGGGCAAGTCCGGTCGCCTCGACATGCCGGCCGTTGAAATGCAGGGTCTGGGCCTGGATCCGGTGAGCGACGAGCCGTGCCACGGGGTCGTTGATGGCGCCGGCCTGGTCGACGAGCCGCGTGGCCCACGTCGCACCCGCTCCAAGATCGCCGGTCGCGAGCGAGAGCGCCCACATGGCGTTGATGGCGTTGAATCGATAGAGCGCCTCCTCGGCATCCATCGGGGTGATGGCGGCGCGCTCCAATGCGGGCGCGAGTGCCAGCAATTGCTCCGCGCCGCCGCCTCCGAGACAGGCGATCAGGAATTTCAGACGCATCCCCGCCGCGGGTTTCACGGCCTGCGTGCCGTGCGACGAAAGGACGTCGATGGCATGCCTGACGCGCCGCGTGAATTCGTCGACCAGCAGCATCTGCCGCCCCAGGGCGAAGCCGGAGATGGCCAGCTCGACGCCGAGCTCGAGGTCACCGCCGGTCGCGAAAGCCCAGTCGAGCGCAGCGCGGACGTCGTCGACCAGCGGTGCGTAGCGCGCCAGCCATTGGGGACGCGTCATCACGTTCCAGGCACCTCCCGCCTCGGCGAGGGCCGATGCGAGCCAGCGGGCGTGTCGGCGGTGGACCCGGCCGAGTTCGCCGGCCTCGGCGAGCTTGGCTCCCGCATAGACGCGGGTCGTGTCGAGCAGTCGTCGCCGTTCGAAGTCGTCTCCATGCGCCGGGGCGACGAGCGACTTGGCGATCAGGTCCAGCAAGGCTTCCTGCACCTCGGCCGCCGCTATCCCGTCGTCCGCCACGACTTCGATCGCGGCAGCCTCCGTGAAGCCGTTTCGAAAGACCGAGAGCTGCTGCAGCACCCGCTGCTCCGACGCCGAGAGCAGCTGGTAGCTCCAGTCGAGAAGTGCGGTCACGGTGTTGTGGCGCTGCGGCGCGGTACGACGCCCGCTCGGCAGCCGGAGCAACAGACTTTCGAGTTGGGCCGCCAGCCCAGCCAGGCCGAGGGCGACGACCCGCGCCGCGACGATCTCGATGGCGAGTGGCAAGCCGTCGAGGCGCAGGCACAGCGAGGCGAGCAGGGGCGCGTCGTCCTCACGCAGCACGAAGGCCGAGTCGGCTGCGCTGGCGCGCTCTACGAACAGGCGCATCGCGGAAAAGTCAGCCACCTGGCTCGCGAGCACGCGCTCGCCGCGCTGCGGCAGACCCATGGGCGCCAGGCGGTGCAGCCACTCGCCGGCGGCGCGCAGCGGCTCGCGGGACGTGGCCAGCACCGCCACCGACGGGCCGCTGCCGACCAGTGACTCGGCGACGCCGGACGCCGCCTCGAGGACGTGCTCGCAGCTGTCGAGGACGACCAGCGCGCGTCGTTCCCGAGCCCACTGACGCACCACGGTGAGTGCGTCGGCACCGCCCGAGACGCAACCCACGACGGAGGCCACGCGCTGGGCCACGAGCTCGCCGTCGACGATCGGTGCCAGGTCGACGAGGTACACCCCGTCCGGGAACTCGTCCGCAACGACGTGGGCCGCCGCCAGGGCGACCGTCGTCTTGCCCAGGCCGCCCGCTCCGAGGATCGTCACGAAGCGGTGCGCGCCCAGCTGCGTGGCAATGCGGGCGACCGCGTCGTCACGGCCGATGATGTCGTGGCGGCGGGCGGGCAGCGTCGCAATCGGTCGCGCAGGGCGGGTCGCGTCGACGAATGCGAAGCGCGGCACGGCATCGTCGGGGTACCACGCCACGTACAAGGTCGACGAAACGCGTCCCAGCCCGGTGTTGATGTCGCCGACCAGGTCGCACAGGCGTTCCTCGTCGACGATGGTCTCGGCAGACACCAGCGGCCACAGTTGTGCGGCGCAGGCACCGTCCGGACCGCGCGCGATCGCTGCGAGCACCTCGAGCGCGGTGTCCGAGAGCTCGACCGGCTGCTCTCCGAAACGCAGGGCACGCGGCGACGCTGTCAACACGAACGGCCCGATGGAGATGCTCTCGGTCACGCTCACTCCGTCTCGTGGGGATGGGAAAAGTGCCGGGGACCGGCCTCGAGGTCACGATGGTCGCATCGGGCGCCACGGCGAGACGTGAATTTGCGTGAATCCGTGACTCGCCAGCCGTCACCGGCGGCGCGCAGCGCGTATCGTCGATGTCATGCGAGGCGAGTGCCCAGGCCTCGAGTGAAACCTCGCCCGATGCCCTTGATGCCCCCTCCCGCCAGCGCGCCCCTCGTCCGCGACATCGGCGTCCGCATGGATCGCCTGCCCGTCACCAGGCTGCATGCCCTGGCCATGCTGATCTGCGCATTGGGCATGATGCTCGACACGCTCGAGATGTCGTTCGGCGGGGTGCTCGCGACCGTTCTGTCCGCCCCACCAGCGCCGGTACCCGCCGGCGAGCTGTCGCTGCTGCTCGCTGCCGTCTTCCTCGGTGCCGTCGTCGGCGCGCCTGCACTCGGCTGGTGGGCCGACCGCCATGGCCGGCGCACGGCGCTGGTCGCACTGCTGCTCTGGATGGCCGCCGCGTCGCTGGGCGCCGCGCTGTCGCACGGCGTCACGGCGTTGACGCTGTGCCGCTTCCTCGCCGGCCTGGCGCTCGGCGGCTATCCGCCCATCGTCATCGCCTACCTGACCGACCTGCTGCCGCCGCAACGCCGCGGCAAGCTGATCTTCGCCAGCCTGTCGCTGTCGTTGCTGGGGCCGCCTGCGGCCATCTTCCTGGTGCGCTGGCTGACGCCGCTGCAGCCGCTGGGGCTCGAGGGCTGGCGCTGGGGCTTCGTCCTGGGCGGCGTCGGCGCCGTGCTGGCGGGCCTGTTGTTTCTCGGGTTGCCCGAGTCGCCGCGCTGGCTTCTGGCGCGTGGACGTGCAGCCGATGCGCAGGCGGGCTGCGCGGCATTCGAGCGCTCGCTCCCGCTGGGCGACCCTGCGCCTGCGACCGTGCTCGAAGCGCATGCGCACGAAGGGCAGCGCGCAGAGATGCCCACCGGCCGTCACTGGCCCTGGGTGGCGGCGTTGTTCTCGCTGAGCCCCTGGGCCACGGTCGCATTCCCGCTGCTGACTGGAGCCGTGCTCACGCAGCGCGGCTTCAAGGTCGATGCCGCGCTGCTGATCTTCGGCTTGTCGTCGCTGGGCCCGCTAGTGGGCAACCTGGCGGCTTCGACCATCCTGGACCGCGTCGATCGACGGTTGGCCATGGGATCCTGCGCACTGGCCATGCTCGCCTGTGGCGCCGCGTTCATCTTCGGCAGCGGGACGACGTCGCTGATCGTCGCGATGGGTCTGTTCAACCTGGCCATCTCGCTGTACGTCACCTTGCTGACGGTCTACGGCGCCGAATTGTTTCCCACTGGCCAGCGTGCATCGGCCACCGCAGGTGCGTGGGCTCTGAACCGCATCGGCGGCGCGCTCGGCCCGCTGCTCCTGGTGCCGATGCTGCGCAGTGCGGGGCCGGCCACGATGTTCGCGGTGGTCGCCGCCAGCCTCGTGGCGACGCTGGCAGTGCTCGGGGCAGCACCGCGTGGACGACAGCGCCAGGCCGTCAGTTGACGGGTCGCCAGTCGGTCAGCAGCGACCGGGCGCGCCGCACGTCGACGCATTCCAGTCCCTCGGTGAATCCGGCGAGCGTGTCGGCGAGCAGTTCGCAGGCCGCCTCGGCGCGCCCTGCAGCGTTCCAGAGGGCAGCGAGGCTGGTCGCCGAGCGCAGCGTCCAGGCTCGCGCGCCTTGCCGGCGCGCGAGATCGAGCGAGCGCTGCAGCAGCGATTCGGCCTGGATGCGTCGCGACAGATCCGATGCCAGGCGCTCGCCGTGGACCCGCAGGATCTCGGGCGCGCACCAGCCGACAGTGCCACCCTCTGCGCGATCGAGCTGGTGGAGACCGCAACATTCGGCAGCGAGCGTGGCGAGCATGTCGGCTGCCGCAATGCTCGTTTGTCGAGGTGGGGAAAGCAGCCGGGCGCGGATGTCCTGCACGTCGAATCCGCGCAGTTCGAGCACCCCGCAGAACCCATGGGTCCACGACGACCAGAAGCTCTGCCCGTAACGCCGCACGTGCCGGACAAACCGGTCGACGATTGCCGCGGCTGCGGGCAGGTCGTCGCCTCGCCAGAGCAGGACCGGGATGACGGCCATCGCCATCACCTGGCTCTGGCCAAAGGGAGAGGCATCCACGGCCGCTGCGAGGGTGCGCATCGCCTCCTCCAGCGCGCTGTCGGAACGCCCCTGGATCCAGAGGATGCGTGCCTGCTGCAGCCCGGCGGCCACGCGTTCCGGAACTGGAGGCATGGCCCTGCCCCGGCCGGGCTCGCTCGCGTGGGCGAGCATGTGCGCGGCGTGCCGGCACGCGGCGTCATGGTCGCCCAGGTAGTGCGCGGCGTGCGCCCCGAAGCGATGGCGGATCGACAGGCCATCCCGATGCTCGGGATCGGCCGCGTTCGGGGACAACGCCTCGAGACGTGGCGCCAGGGCGGCGACGCGCGGATAGTCGCCGCAACCGAACGCCTGGATGCACAGGGCCTCGAGGGCCATCCGTTGCTGCAGTGGCGTGCCGACGCGTGCCGCCAATTCCTGGAGGCGAGCCACCATGCCCTCCGGGGCGGCGCAGCCCGTGCTGCTGCTGCCGTTTGCACAGCAGATGAGCATCAACAGGCGCAGTTCGAGTTGTTCGGGCACCGTCGACTGGCTGCGCACGGTGGCGAGCGCGTCCAGTGCGCGCAGGGCGAATTCGTCCGACCGGCCCACGATCAAGGCCACCGTACCGGCTTCCGCCACCAACGCGGCACCAAGCAGCTTGTCTCCCTCCGGCCTTTCCGCCCAGTCCAGCGCGGCGCGAACGTCCGCCATGGCCGGGCCGTACCGCGCCACCCACGCGGGCGTCAGGGTGTCGCCTCGGAGGTATTCGTCGTTCGCGCGGGCGAGCAGATCGCACAGGCAACGCGCATGGCGCGCAGCGACCGCCTGCGATTCGCCGGCGGCAGCGAGCTTCTCGGCGGCGTAGTGGCGTGTGACGAACAGGAGGCGATATCGGGATGCCCCCTCCCCGTCGAATTCGACCAGCGACTTCGAGACCAGGCCCAGCACGCAATCGACGACGCGCCGCGACTCGATGTCTTCGCAACGCGCCAGCTCCGCGGCGGCATCGAGCGTGAAGGACGTGCGAAATGCGGACAGGCGGCGCAGCACGCGGCGCTCGTCGTCGTCCAGCAGGTCGAAGCTCCAATCGAGCAGCGCCTGCAGCGTCTGATGCCGGGGCAGTGCCGTGCGGCGTCCGCGCTTGAGCAGGCGAAAGACGTCGTCGAGGCGACCGGCCAGCGCCAGGACCCCCAGGCTGCCGACACGCGCCGCCGCGAGCTCGATCGCCAAGGGCACGCCGTCGAGATGGCGGCACACCTTCAGCACGGCGCCGACGTTGGCCCGTGACAGCACGAAGTCGTCCGCGCTTGCGGTCGCACGTTCGACGAACAGTCGCAGCGCCGGAAAGGCCAGGGCATCGCAGACGGCCGGCTCCTTGTGCGGTGGCGGCAGCGAAAGCGATTCGAGTCGATGGACGGCCTCGGACTCCGCGTGCAGCGGCTCGCGGCTCGTCGCCAGGATCCGGACGCGCGGCGTGGCCCGCAGCACGCGCTCGGCGAGTTCGGTGGCCGCGGCGATCACGTGCTCGCAGTTGTCGAGGACGACGAGCATGTCGCTCGCAGCCAGTGCCGCCTGCAGCACCGGCCACGCGTCGTGCGTGGGCAACTGCATGCCGATCGCCGCGGCGAATGCGGCCGGCACGAGCGACGCGTCGCCGACCGGCGCAAGGTCGACGAAGACGGCAGCATTCGGCTGGCGCCTCGCGATCCGCTCGGCGAGCGCGACTGCCACCGTCGTCTTGCCGATGCCGCCCGGCCCGACGATCGTCACGAGTCTGGCCGATCGCAGCTTGGCAGTGAGCGCGTCCAGCACCTCGTCGCGTCCGATGACGGTGGCAAACCGCGGCGGCAGGGCCGACACCGGCCCCACCGGGGCGTCCACGGCGCGGGCGTCTGCCTCATCCCTGGCCTCCGGCATCAACGCCTCGGCCACGGTCATCACGAAGCTGTATCCCCGCCCCGGCACGCTCGCGATGTAGCGCGTTTCGCCGCTCTCCCCGAGGGCCTTGCGCAATGCCGACATGTGCACCCGGAGGCTGGACTCCTCGACGATCGTGCGCGGCCATACACGCGCGAAGAGCTCGTCGTGGCTCACGACATGGCCGGCGCGCTCGACCAGCACGATCAGCAAGTCGAGGGCGCGCCCGCCCAGGCGCACCACGTCGCCCTCGGCCCGCAATTGCTTGCGCGCGGGGTCGAGCGAGAAGCGCCCGAACCGCAGCGCCCGCCCGAAGGGGGGCTCGGTCCGCGGCGCTTCGTCGATGGTGGTCATGGCCAGAAGCTAGAAGTCATGCCGGACGGTCGCCAGGAAGGTTCGAGGGGCGTTGTAGTTGGCCGCGTCGACGTCGACCGACGGGATCCTCGTGCGCAGAACCACATAGGTCCGATTGGTCAGGTTGCGCACGCGCAATGAGAAGGTCCAACCGCGCTCCGGCGTCAACCAGCTGGCGCCGAGGTTGACGCAGGTCTGCGGCACGATGGCGCCCGTCGCGCTGTTCTGGACATCGGTGTATTGGCGCGACAGGTGCTGCAGCGCCGCCGTGAAGCCCAGTGACGAGCCGTCCGCCAGCGCTTGCACATGCTCGAAGTTGACCGACAGCGAGAGATGGGACGCATAGGGCAGCTCGTTGCCGACGTAGTTGCTGATCGTGGCGCCGGTCGGGTTCTCGAACTGGTCGATGCGGGTGCGCAGGAGCTCCAGGGACAGGGTCAGGTCCGTGCGCTCGGCGAGCTTGGCCGCAAGATCGATGTCCGCGCCGTAGGTCTTGGCCTTGCCCGCATTCACCAGCACCTGGTCGGGCACCAGGACGCCCGCGATGACCGTGTTCTGCAGGGACGCCAGGTAGTCGCCGTAGTCGTTGAGGAACAAGGCGACGTCTGCCGTGACGCGTCCGCCGGCCAGGCGTGATTTGCTGCCCAGCTCCCACGTGCTCACCTTCTCAGGATGCGCCGCGTAGGTCGAGGCCCGCTCCGACGCGTTCGCGCGGTTGAAGCCGCCGAATTTCTGGCCCATCGCGAAGCTGGCGTACAGGAATTCATCGCGGCTCGCCTGCCAGTCGACGCCCAGGCGCGGCAGCAGGCCCTTGCTGGACGTCGACAGGCCGGTCGCCGTGTACACGTTCTGCGTGCGCGACTGCTGGGCGTCCAGCCGCCAGAACTGGTTGGCGCCGGTTTGCGAGCTGCGGTACGCGCGCAGACCGGCGGTCA
>JBJMWE010000468.1:0-56767 GCA_045810285.1 Vitreoscilla sp.
AACCCGCCCTACCGGGACTGCTCTTCGTCCGTCATGACGAAGAGCGCCGGCGCGCTGGCCGGCGTTTCGCGTCAAGCCCGGCGCCCGGCCAAGGCGACGGCCGCGGGCATCGACGCGGCCTCGATGGCCCGTCGATGCCAGAAACCTCCCCCCAAAAACAGTCGTGCCCTCCAACGCAGAAGTGCCGACCCAAGACCCGATAAGCCCGAGCAACCGATCAGGAACCCGCCGCCTGCTCCGCCTGCTTCTTGAGCGACTCCAACCCCGCCTCGAAATCCTTGCCGACCATCTTGTCCATGTCCATGAACACCCCCATCACCTTGGACATGAACGGACTCGGCCCGAACATCGCCCAGTTCAGGTCCGTGCCGCTGTCCGTGGGCGTCATCAGGAACTCGGCCGTGTTGCTCGCCTTGAACGGCTTGAAGAAGTCGAGCTTGATCGAGATGACGCTGCGCTCGGAGCCCGAGCGCATCTCGGTGATCTCCATGCGGCCCGCGCCCACCTTGCCCGTGCCTTCCCAGGCATAGACGGCGCCCACGCCGGACTCGGCGCCGCTGAACGTGCGCTGCATCGTCGGGTCGATGTGCTCCCACGGCGACCACTTGCTCCACTCGTGGAAGTCGTCGATCAGCTCGGCCACCTGCACGATGGGAGCGGCGATGCGGATCGAGCGTTCGATGCGGAAGGTGTCGGGCCGCGTGCCGGCGTAGGCGAGCAGGGCGGCGACGGCGAGGACGATGAGGAGCAGGACGGTGAGCATGGCCGGGTTCCCGAGGCTGGCCGTGGCGGCCGTGGCGATCATCGGCGAAAAGAGCGGTCCAGCGGAAGAGGGTGCACCCCGGCCACCTTTCTCGTGGACGCATGTCGAAACCGGCGTCGCTCGCGCGTCGTGGGGATATGGCGCACAGCCATTACAGTCAGCCCCCATCAGAGACGACCCACCGGAGAACCCGATGAACACCCTGTCCCGCCTCGCCGCCGCCGCCCTGTTCGCCGCCACCGCCGCCCAGGCCGCGCCGGTCACCTACGACATCGACCCGACGCACACGTACCCCAGCTTCGAGGCCGACCACATGGGCATCTCCACGTGGCGCGGCAAGTTCGACCACACCACCGGCACCGTCACGATGGACCGCGACGCCGGCACCGGCACGGTCGACATCGTCGTCGACATGAAGAGCGCCAACTTCGGCCTGCCCGCGCTCGACAAGGTGGCCAGGGGCAAGGAACTGTTCGAGGCCGACAAGTACCCCAAGGCCCACTTCAAGGGCACGCTCGAGGGTTTCACCGATGGCGCGCCGACCAAGGCGGTCGGCACGCTGGAGATGCACGGCAAGACCAACCCGGTCACCCTCGACATCCGGAAGTTCAAGTGCATCCCGCACCCGATGTTCAAGCGCGAGGACTGCGGCGCCGACATCTACGCCACCATCGACCGCGAGCAGTTCGGCATGGACGCCGGCAAGGCCTACGGCTTCAGCATGGCCGTCGACCTGCGCATCCAGGTCGAGGCGATCGCGCGCAAGTGACGCTGGCGCGGCGCGCACGCGCCGCGCCTGGAACGGGCATCTCCAGCGCCGGGGCCGCGCACATGCTGCCGAGGATTCGAAGTGCTCGAAGGCCAACAACCTTCGATAACTTCGCTTTGAACGGATTCCCCGTTTCGGTTCCGCAATCCGAAAGCGCGATGGGCCACGCGACAGCGATCCTGGGGAGTTGACATGCCTGCTTTCGATCCTGCGATCGCACTTTCGTTATGATTCGAAAGTTGAATCTGCTTTCGAGCCAGGCATGTCCGAATCCATCGACGAGACGAACGTCCCCCGCGCCGACCTGCTGATCGACGAGCGCCGCGGCCAGATCCTGGCGCTGGTGCGCAAGCAGCGGCGCGCGACGGTGGCCGAGCTGGCCGACCGCTTCAGGACCTCGCTCGTGACGATCCGCGGCGACCTCGCCGCCCTCGCGGCCGAAGGTGCGCTCGTGCGCACGCGCGGCGGCGCGCTGCCGCTGCGCGAGGACGAGGAGATGCCGATCAACGTCAAGGAGACGATGAACCCCGAGCAGAAGCAGCGCATCGCCGTGGAGGCCGCGCGGCTGATCCGCGACGGCCAGACGATCCTGCTCGACTCGGGCACCACCACCTTCGCGATCGCGCGCCAGATCCGCGACCTGCCGCTGACGGGCATCAACGTCATCACCAACGCGCTCAACATCGCCACGGCGCTGGCCTCGGTGCCGCACGTCAACCTCATCATGCCCGGCGGCCAGCTGCGCCAGCAGTCGTTCTCGCTGTCGGGCCCGATCGCGGTCAACGCGCTCAACGGCCTGAACGCCGACGTGCTGTTCCTGGGCGTGGACAGCCTCGACCCCGAGATCGGCCTGATGACGCCGTGGCTGCAGGAGGCGCAGTTCAATGCGCAGATGATCCGCATCGCGCGCCAGGTCGTGGCCGTGGCCGACTCGTCCAAGCTGATGCGGCGCAACCTGTCCGTCATCGCCAGCGTCGACCAGCTCGACCTCCTCATCACCGACACGGCGGCCAACGCCGAGACGGTGGAGGAGCTGCGCCGCCGCGGCGTCGAGGTGCGGCTGGTCTGATCGGCGGGCGGGCCGCGCCGGGAGGCGTCGGATGCCCTGAGGCCGTTCGCCGGCCCGCAAATGTCGTTTGCCTTCGAATTGATCTTTCGTTATGCTGATAACGAAAGCTTAAATCGTAAGTGGAAACTATAAACGAAAGTTTGCGAAAGGCGACGTAGACTGCATCCATCCCGTCGAGACGAGCTTGCGAGGCCAGCTCGACACCGGCATCCCCTGACTTGCGCCGCGAGCGGCCGACACCCCGAGGAAGCACCCGATGAGTCTCCGTCCGACCCCGCGTCCCGCTCCGCATCGCTTGTCCGCGCTGGCGCTCGCCACGCTGGGCCTGTTCGCGCAGGGCGCCGTCCAGGCGCAGGCCACGCCGGCGGCACCGGCCGCCTCCGCGCCCGAGCGCGAGTCCGCAGACACCCAGTCCGTCGTGGTCACCGGCACGCGCGCGAGCCTGGAACGCGCGATGGCGATCAAGCGCGACGCCTCCGTCGTGCAGGACAGCATCAGCGCCACCGAGCTGGGCCGCTTCCCCGACGACAACGTGGCCGACTCGCTGAGCCACATCACCGGGGTGTCGATCAGCCGCACCGCCGGCGGCGAGGGCCAGTACGTCAGCGTGCGCGGCCTGGGCCCCGACTACACGCTCACCACCTTCAACGGCCGCATCCTCGGCACCGATGGCGCAGGCCGCGACTTCGCGTTCGACGTGCTGCCGTCCGACATCATCAACGGCGCCGACGTCGTGAAGTCGGCGCAGGCCTCGACGACCGAGGGCGCGATCGGCGGCCTCGTGAACCTGCGCTCGGCCAGCCCGTTCGACCAGAAGGGCCAGCACGGGCTGCTGCGCCTCGAGGGCGACCGCAACCTCATGACCACGCTGAACGGCAAGAAGGTGTCGGCCACCTACAGCAACACCTTCGGCAAGGAGTTCGGCGTGTTGCTGGGCGTGGTCTACGCGCACCGCAAGGAACGCACGGACACCGCCGGCAACGACGGCGGCTGGACGCGCAACCCCACCAGCGACCCGAAGATCAACTGGGGCGGCAACGCCTGGGGCGGCAACATCGACCTGAACGGCGACGGCGTGCTCGACCCGAACGAGGAAGGCCTGATCGGCCCGGGCCAGTTCCGCGTCGGCTCCATCATGGAGGACAAGAAGCGCATCGCGTTGTCCGGCAAGCTCGAATGGCGCCCGAACGACGCGCTGAAGGTGGTGGTGGACGGCATCAAGACCCGGCTCGACTCGCCGCAGGTCGGCTACGAGCAGTCGTTCTATCCGCTGTTCGCGCCGGGGCGCTGGTCGAACATGACCGTCAAGGACGGCGTGGTCACGCAGTTCACGATGGACAACCCGGATCCGGAACTGCGCATGAATCCGGAACTGCTGAACATGACCTCGCACCGCGTGGTCAACACGGGGCTGTACGGCATCAACGCCGAGTGGAAGGCGACCAAGGACCTGGTGCTCACCACCGACGTCTACGGGTCGACGTCCAGCCGCCACTCCGGCGGGCAGGACACCTACGTGGTGCTGCGCATGAACCAGCCCAACACCACCACCATCACGCTCAATGGCGGCCAGATCCCCGACGTCTCCGTGCACTTCGACGACGGCCGCGACCTGGCCTCGGGTCTCGCGGCCGGCCAGTTCGGGGCGTCGGACTTCAACACGCACTACTTCGAGCTGTCTGGCGACAACGTCGACGACCGCATCCTCGGCGCCTCCGAGGCGGCCGTGCTGCAGATCGACCGGTTCCATGTCGACCAGCTGAAGTTCGGCCTGAACTACACGTCGCGCAAGAAGACGCGCAACCTCGTCGACAACGACTTCAACAACGGCGCCAGCTACTACTCGGACGCCGACAAGATCAACGTCGGGACGCTGGGCGGCAACATCCTCGACCAGCACCTGCACCTGCCCAACTTCATGACGGGCGTGTCGGGCAACTTCCCGCGCACGTTCCTGGGCTTCGACGTCAACAACTACATCCAGGCGCTGAAGAACCACGACGGCAACCTGCGCTCGGACGGCAGCGCCTACTCGTACGCCGCGGCCGCGCCGGCGTGGGATCCGCTGCAGAGCTACCGCGTCACGGAACGCACGGTCGCGGCGTACCTGGAAGCCGACATGTCGGGCGACGACTGGAACGCCGACGCGGGCCTGCGCCTGGTCAACACGCGCACCACCTCGCTCGCCTGGGACGCGCCCATCACCGCGATCGACGAGATCAACCAGTTCGACTACCAGGTGACCTACGGCGACCCGGTGCCGGCCACGCAGAGCGGCAACTACACGTACGCGCTGCCGTCGGCCAACTACATCTGGCACATCACGCAGCCGCTGCAGCTGCGCCTGGGCGCGGCCAGGACGATGGCGCGGCCCTCGGTCGACAAGCTCGCGCCCACCAGCACGACGCAGAGCATCGCCTGGGGCGACTTCACCGACGTGTTCGGCGGCAACGCGAAGTTGAAGCCCTACTCGGCGCTGCAGTTCGACGCCTCGCTCGAGTGGTACTACGCCAAGGACTCGGTGTTCAACGTGGCCGTCTACCAGAAGAACATCAAGAACCAGATCACCACCAGCTACGTCACCGGGCAGGACATCGGCGTGCCGGGCCACCTGTTCAACGTGCAGAAGCCGATCAACGGCGACCACGCGCGGGTGCGCGGCGTCGAGGTGGGCCTGACGCAGCTGTGGTCCAACGGCTTCGGCGTGCGCGCGCAGTACACCCGCAACAACTCCAGGAGCTGGGTCGCGGGCGTCGAGCAGCCGCTCGAAGGCATCGCGCCGGCCACGTCGTCGCTGGGCCTGCTGTACGAGAAGGGCGCGTGGAGCGCGAGCGTGACGGGCGACCACACCGCCGGCTACGTCACCACGAACAACGCGCTCGGCGCCGACTTCCGCGCCGAGGCCAAGGCCATCACCTGGCTCACCGGGCAGCTGGCCTACAGCATCAACGACCACTTCCGGGTGACGTTCGAGGGCCGCAACCTGCTCGATACCAAGGAGCAGTACGTCCTCACCAACGGCGTGGTCTCGCTGCCCAATGGCTACTACCGCTACGGCCGCGCGTTCACCCTCGGCCTCAGCCTCTCGCTCTAGGATGAAACAAGCCCCATGCTCACTTCGTTCGCTGCCCCCGAGGGGGCGCGCCGGTGCCTGCTGGCGGCCGGGCGCCACTGACATGACGCGGCGCCTGCTCACCGCACTCGTGCTTGCCCTGTCGACGGCGTTCGCCGCCATGCCGGCCGCCGCGCAGCCGGATGCGCGCTACACGCTGGCGGACTTCGACCAGGTCCCCAAGATCGACGCGCACGTGCACCTGCACAGCGCGGCGCCGGGCTTCGTCGAGGCGGCGCGGCGCGTTCACTTCAAGCTGCTGACGATCAACGTCGACTACCCGGACTTCCCGCCCATCGACGAGCAGTTGCGCGTCGCCGTCGCGCTGCGCGCCGCGTTCCCGGCGACGGTGGCGTTCGCGGGCACCTTCGGCACGGCCGACTTCGAATCGCCCGGCTGGCTCGAGCGCACCGAGCGCCGCATCGACGCGGCGATGGCGGCCGGCGCGGTGGGCATCAAGGTGTGGAAGAACATCGGCATGTCGCTGCGCGACTCGAAGGGCCAGCTGGTCATGCTGGACGACGCGCGCCTGAAGCCGGTGTTCGACTACATGGAAGCCAGGGGCATCACGCTGCTGGACCACCAGGGCGAGCCGTACAACTGCTGGCTGCCGCTCGAGAAGATGTCGGTCGGCAACGACCGCGAGTACTTCAAGGCGCATCCGCAGTACCACATGTTCCTGCATCCGGAGATGCCCAGCTGGGAAGACCAGATGGCCGCGCGCAACCGGCTGCTGGACGCGCACCCGAAGCTGAAGTTCGTGGGCATGCACATGGCCTCGCTGGAGCGCGACGTCGACGAGCTCGCGGCCTTCCTCGATCGCTACCCGGACGCGAAGGTCGACATCGCCGCGCGCATCGGCCAGATCCAGGCGCAGGGCCTGCACGACCGCGAGAAGGTGCGCCGCTTCTTCGTCCGCTACCAGGACCGGCTGCTGTACGGCACCGACGTCGAACAGGAACCGAAGCAGCCGGGCGCCGAGATGGCGCGCGAGACCGAGAAGGCCTGGCGCGCGCAGTGGCGCTACTTCGTGAGCGACGACACCTTCCGGGTCGCCGACCTCGACCAGCCCGTGCACGGCCTCGCGCTGCCGCGCGGCGTGATCGACAAGCTGTACCACCTCAACGCCGAACGCGCCTTCCCGGGCGCCTGGGGAACCGCACGATGACCGCCCGCCGCGCCTTCCTGAAATGGCTGGCCGCCGCGCCGGCCGCGACGACGGCGCTGCTGCCGTCCGCGAGCCGCGCCGCGCTCGTGGACGGCGGCCGCGGCCACGTGCGCGTGGAGGACGACGTCGTCGGCCTGCACTTCGACGATGCCCTGCGCTGCCGCATCGTGCACAAGCGCGGCCCGCGCACGCAGGCGTTGACGCGCTTCGACGCGTGCGGCGTCGCGCTGAAGGGGCGGCACGTCGACCGCTTCGCGCTCGTCTCGGCGCGGCCGCATGCCGGCGCCACGCCGTTCGGGGCGGGGCAGTCGCTGGAGCTGGTGGGCAGGTCGGTCGGCGGTCTCGTCAAGACGATGACCGTCACGCTGCTGGACGCGTTCCCCGGCACCGCGCTGGTGGCCGTGTCGTACGCGAACCAGGGCGACGCCGCGCTGGAGCTCGAATCCGCCGCGGCGCTGTCGCACCGGCTGCTGCCCGCGCCGCGCCACGCCGGCGGCTGGTGGACGTACTCGGGCTCCACGCACCAGGATCGCCGCGACTGGGCCCAGCCCGTGGTGCGCGGCTTCGACCAGCGCAACTTCATGGGCATGGACGCGCCGGACTACGGCGGCGGCACGCCCGTCTCCGACGTCTGGCGGCGCGACGTCGGCCTGGCCGTCGGTCATCTCGACAAGCTGCCGCAGCTGGTGTCGCTGCCGGTGCGCGCGGCGGGCGACGAGGTCGACGTCGGACTCGTCGACGACAAGAAGCGCACGCTGGCCCCGGGCGCCACGCTCGCGCTGCCGCTGGCCTTCGTCACCGTGCACGGCGGCGACTTCTTCACGCCGCTCGATCGCTACCGCCAGCTGATGACGCTGCAGGGCCTGCACGCGCCGACGCCGCCGGCTTCCGCCTACGAGCCCGTGTGGTGCGCGTGGGGCTACGAGCGCGAGTTCTCGTTCCCGCTGGTGCGCGCCACGATTCCCAAGATGCAGGAGCTGGGCCTGAAGTGGGTGGTGCTGGACGACGGCTGGCAGGTGCGTACCGGCGACTGGCGGCCCGATCCGGCCAAGTACCCGAACGGCGACGCCGACATGAAGGCCTTCGTCGACGAGATCCACTCGCGCGGCCTGCTCGCGCGCATCTGGATCGCACCGCTGGCCGTGGCCCCCGGCAGCGACGAGCTGCACGACAACGTCGACGAGCTGCTGCTGGACAAGGACGGCGTGCCGCAGATGGTGTCGTGGTGGAACAGCCTGTATCTGTGCCCGGCCTACGGCAAGACGCAGGAGCGCATGGCGGCGATCGCGCACAAGATCATCGGCGAGTGGGGCTTCGACGGCCTGAAGGTGGACGGCCAGCACCTGAACGGCGTCGCGCCGTGCCACAACCCGGCGCACCACCACGCGCGTCCTGAGGACTCGATGCAGCACCTGGCGGACTTCTACAAGGCGCTGTACGACGCGGTGAAGGCCGTCAAGCCGCAGGCCGTCGTCGAGGTCTGCCCGTGCGGCACGGGGTATGCGTACCACAACATGCCGTGGATCGACCAGGCGCCGGCCTCCGACCCCGAGTCCAGCTGGCAGGTGCGCCACAAGGGCAAGACGCTCAAGGCGCTGATGGGCGCGTCGTCGGCCTACGCCGGCGACCACGTGGAGCTGAGCACGGGCGGCCAGGACTTCGCGTCGACGGTAGGCGTGGGCGGCGTGGTGTCCACCAAGTTCACCTGGCCGGTCGATCCCAAGCCCAAGGATTCCTTCCTGCTGACGCCCGAGCACGAGGCGCACTGGAAGAAGTGGATCGGGGCCTACAACGCGCGCCGGCTGTCGCAGGGCGTCTATCGCGGCGAGCTGTACGACATCGCGTTCGACAAGCCCGAAACCCACGTGGTGGAGAAGGACGGCGTCCTGCACTACGCGTTCTATGCCAAGGACTGGCACGGGCCGGTGACGCTGCGTGGCCTCGCACCCGGCGACTGGATCGTCGAGGACTGGATCGAGGGCCGCACCCTCGGCACCGTCAACGCCGCGCGGCCGACGCTGGACGTGCGGTTCAAGGACAACCTGCTCGTGCTGGCGCGTCGCGCCGCCACGGCCTGACTGCAAGGGCTCTTCGCATGAACAACGACCTCTCCCTGCCGATGTCCGCCGCGCCCGCCGTGCCCAAGTCGCGCTGGCTGGTGCACGCGCTGGTGACGATGCTCACCTGGGGCGTCTGGGGCGCGTTCGCCGGCCTGCCGGTGGACCACGGCTTTCCCGAGACGCTGAACTACGTGGTGTGGACGCTCACGATGATCCCGCCCGCGTGGTTCGTGCTGCGGCGCGCCGGCGTGAAGTTCCAGGCGGACCGGCGCAGCGTGGTGCTGGGCCTCGCGGCGGGCCTGCTCGGCGCGGGCGGCCAGCTGGTGCTGTTCTACGACGTGCGCATCGGGCCGACGTACCTCATCTTCCCGATCATCGCGCTGTCGCCCGCGCTGACCATCGCGCTGTCGTACTCGCTGCTGGGCGAGCGCACCGGCAAGCTGGGCCTGCTGGGCGCGGTGCTCGCGCTGTGCAGCCTGCCGCTGTTCGACTACGGCGGCGGCGGCGCATCCAACTACGGCCTGTGGTTCTGGCTGGCGCTGATCGTGCTCGCGGCCTGGGGCCTGCAGGCCTACGTGATCAAGCTGGCCAACGGCAGCATGAGCGCCGAGAGCATCTTCGGCTGGATGGCGCTGTCGGCGGTGGCGTCGATCCCGTTCGCGCTGCTGCTCACCGACTTCGGCAAGCCCATCCACTGGGGCTGGAGCGGGCCCGGCCTCGCCGCGGTGATCCAGATCCTGAACTCCATCGGCGCGCTGACGCTGGTCTACGCGTTCCGCCACGGCAAGGCGATCGTCGTCTCGCCGCTGGTCAACGCCGGCGCGCCGCTGCTCACCGCGGTGATCGCCATCGCGATGTCGGGCGGCATGCCGGGGCCGCTGAAGATCGCCGGCATCGCGCTGGCCGCCATCGCCTCCGTGTTGCTCGCGCTGCAGCCCGACGCCGCGTCCGACGACTGAACCCGCGCACGCCGCGCCATCGACAAGCTCCATTTCCGCATGCAAGCCCTGCTCCAGTTCGTGCAACGCCACCGGTCCGGAGATCCCGTCGGGATCACGGCCGTGTGCTCGGCGCATCCCGTCGTCCTCGAGGCCGCGCTCGCCGAAGGCGCGCGCACCGGCAGCGTCGTGCTGATCGAAGCCACGTCCAACCAGGTCAACCAGTTCGGCGGCTACACGGGCATGCGGCCCGCCGACTTCCATCGCTTCGTCTCCGACATCGCGGCACGCTGCGGCCTGCCCGCGTCGCGGCTGCTGCTGGGCGGCGACCACCTCGGGCCCAACTGCTGGCAGGCCGAGGCGTCCGAGCTCGCGCTGGCGAAGTCGGAGGTGCTGGTGGCCGAGTACGTGCGCGCCGGGTTCCGCAAGATCCACCTGGACTGCTCGATGGCGTGTGCCGACGACGGCCTGCCGCTGCCCGACGCGCTGGTGGCTGCGCGCGCCGCGCGTCTCGCGCTCGCGTGCGAGCAGGCGTGGCGCGAGGTCGGCGGCGAGCCGCCGGTCTACGTCATCGGCACGGAGGTGCCCGTGCCGGGCGGCGCGCACGAGGATCTCGGCGAGCTGGCGGTGACCACGCCCGCCGCCGCCGCCGCGACCGTGTCCGCGCACGAGGAGGCGTTCCGCCGGCGCGGCCTCGAAGCGGCGTGGCCGCGCGTGATCGCGCTGGTGGTGCAGCCCGGCGTCGAGTTCGACCACCACAAGGTCGTCGACTACGTGCCCGCGAAGGCGCGCGCGCTGTCGGCATCCATCGAGCGCGTGCCGGGCCTGGTGTTCGAGGCGCACTCCACCGACTACCAGACGCCGCAGGCGCTCGCGCAGCTCGTGCGCGACCACGTCGCGATCCTCAAGGTCGGCCCCGGCGCCACGTTCGCGCTGCGCGAGACGCTGTGGGGCCTGGCGGAGATCGGCCGCGAATGGCTGGGCGAGGCCGGCGGCGACTTCAAGCAGGAGGTGCTGCGCGCGATGCGCGCGCACCCCGGCTACTGGCAGAAGTACTACGTCGAACCCGAGCGGCTCGCGCTCGACCTGCAGTTCAGCCTCAGCGACCGCATCCGCTATTACTGGGCCAGCCCCGAGGTGGCGCGCGCCTGCGACCGGCTGCTCGCGCGGCTGGCCGAACGCGGCCCGCTGCCGCTCACGTTGCTGAGCCAGTACCTGCCGCGCGTGTACGACGGCGTGCGCGCCGGCGCCGTGCCCAACGACGTGCGCGCCCTCCTGCGCGAGGGCGTGGCGCACGTCCTGCGCGACTACGCCCAGGCGTGCAACCCGCAGGCGGCGCCGAGCGGCGGCGCCGACATCGAATTCCACAGGGAAATGGCATGAAAGTTCAAGACATCGATCCGTCCGCGTTCCTCGTCGACGGGGGGCAGTGGACGGCCCGCGAGATCGCCCACCAGCCGGCCGTGTGGGCCGAGGCGATGGCGCAGGCCGAGGGCAGCGACCTTGCCGGCTGGATCGCGCAGGCGCTGTCCGACCCGCGCACCCGCGTGGTGTTCACCGGCGCGGGCACCTCGGCCTACATCGGCGACAGCCTGGTGCCGGTGGTCGCGCGCCGCTGGAGCCGCATCGTCGAATCGGTGCCCACCACCGACCTCGTGGCCGCGCCGCGCTCCGGCTTCCCGGCCGACGTGCCCACGCTGCTGGTGTCCTTCGCGCGTTCGGGCAACAGCCCCGAGAGCGTGGCCGCCGTCGACCTCGCCGACGCGATGCTGAGCCAGTGCCGCCACCTGGTCATCACCTGCAACGGCGACGGCGCGCTCGCCGCCGCCGCCGCCGCGCGGCCCGGCGCCCGCCTGCTGGTGCTGCCCGATCGCACCAACGACCGCGCCTTCGCGATGACCTCCAGCTTCACGACGATGCTGCTGGTGGCCGCGCGCCTGTTCGAAGTGATCGCCGAGGCGCCGTCCGTGGCCGGCGAGGCCGCGCTGCGGCACGGCGCGGTGGTGGCGCGCGAGCTGGTGGAGGCCGGCTTCGACCGCATCGTCTACCTGGGCGGCAACGCGCTGCACGGCCTGGCGCGCGAGGCGGCGCTGAAGATGCTGGAGCTCACCGACGGCCAGGTGATCGCGATGCACGAGACGCCGCTGGGATTTCGCCACGGCCCCAAGACGATCGTCAACGAATCGACCATCGTCGTGATGTTCATCTCCAACGACCCGCTGGTGCGCGCCTACGACCTCGACCTGCTGCGCGAACTGCGCGCCGACGGCCGCGCGAAGCGCGTGTTCGCGATCGGCGCGCAGCCGGGCGACCGCGCCGCGGGCGTCGACCTCGTCGTCGAGGGCCTGGCCGACGCCGACGAGTTCGGTACGATCGCCCCGTTCGTCGTGATCGCGCAATTGCTCGCGCTGCGCCGGTCGGCCTCGCTGCAGTTGACGCCCGACCAGCCCAGCCGCTCGGGCACCGTCAATCGCGTGGTGCGCGGCGTCGTGATCCATCCGATGGCGGCGGAGGGCTGAGATGTTCCTGGGCGTCGATGGGGGCGGCACCAAGACCGCGTTCGTGCTGGCCGACGAGCGCGGCCGCGTCCTGGCCGCGCACGCGGAAGGCTCGCTGTACCACCCCGAGGTGGGCCTGCCCGAGGTGCTGGCCACGCTGCGGCGCGGCGCGGTGCAGGTGGCGCGCGCGGCGGGACTCGTGCCCGACGCGTTCACGGGCGCCTGGGTCGGCTTGCCGGCCTTCGGCGAGGACAGCCGCGTGCAGGCCGAGCTCGCTGCCTTGCCGGCGCGCGCGCTGCCCGGCGTCGCCACGGGCTGCGGCAACGACCTCGAATGCAGCCACGCCGGCGCGCTGGGCGGCGCGGACGGCATCTCGCTGGTGGCGGGCACCGGGTCCATGACCTGGGGCACGTGGCGCGGACGCGCGGTGCGCTGCGGCGGCTGGGGAGAGGTCTTCGGCGACGAGGGCTCGGCCTACTGGATCGCGCGCGAAGGGCTGGCGCTGTTCTCGCGCATGAGCGACGGCCGCGCCGAGCGCGGTCCGTTCTACGACCTGCTGCGCGCGCGCAGCGGGCTGCAGAGCGATCTCGACCTGTCCGGCCGCATCGTCAACGACGGCGCGCGCAGCGCCGTGGCGGCCTGGGCCGTCGCGGTGCATGACGCGGCGCTGGCAGGCGACGCCGCCGCGCGCGCGATCCTGCGCCGTGCGGCAGGCGAACTGGCCGACCTCGTCCACGCGACGTGCCGGCTGCTGGAGGTGCCACCCGGCGCGACGGTGGTGGCGTCGACCTCGGGCAGCGTGCTGGGCGCGGACGGCCTCGTGCTGCACGACCTGCGGCACCTGCTGGCGCCCGCGCACGAAGGCGGCCGCGGGGCGATCGAGCTGCGTGCGCCGATGATGGCGCCGGTGCTGGGCGCGGTGGCGCTGGCGGCGCGCACGGCGCGGCGCGAGCTGTCGGCCGAGGCGGTCGCGACGCTGGCGCATGGCCGGTCCGTCGTGGCCTGAGAGTGCCAGCGATGCGCCGCGTCGATCGCGTCACGGCCGGCCACGGTGGATCCGGCGACTTCGCGCAGGATGACAGCGTGCAGGCCCGGCGCGACGTCGCGCAGGACGACAGCGCCGTGCGAGGCGCGCTGGCGATGGCCGATCGCCGACGCCAGATCCGCGCGCTGATCGAGCGCGAAGGCCGCGTCAGCAGCGACGACCTCGCGCAGCGCTTCGAGACGTCGGCGGTGACGATCCGCTCCGACCTGCGCGCGCTCGCGGCCAGCGGCGCGCTGCTGCGCACGCACGGGGGCGCCGTGTCGCATCGCGAGGGCGACGAGGTACCGCTGGCGATCCGCGCCGGCCATCATCATCCCGAGAAGGTGCGCATCGCGCAGGCCGCCGCCGCGCTCGTGCGCGACGGCGACACCATCCTGCTCGATTCCGGCTCCACCACGCACGAGCTGGCCAAGCAGCTCGCGCTGCGGCCGCTGGCGCACGTCAACGTCATCACCAACGCGCTGAACGTGGCGATGTCGCTCGCCCACGCGCGCCACGTGCACCTGGTGATGCTGGGCGGCGTGCTGCGGGAGAACTCGTTCACGCTGTCCGGGCCGCAGGCCGAATCCTCGCTGGCGACGCTGTCGGCCGACCGCCTGTTCCTGGGCGTGGACAGCCTGGACCCCGAGCGCGGCCTGATGACGCCGCACATGATGGAGGCGCAGCTGAACGCGCAGATGATCCGCGTCGCGCGCCAGGTGGTGGCGGTGGCCGATTCGTCCAAGCTGCAGCGCCGCAACCTCTCGGTGATCGGCGCGCTGGAGTGCCTGGACCTGCTGATCACCGACGTCCGCGCCCACCCGGCCGTCATCGACGCGATCCGCGACCGCGGCGTCGACGTGATGGTGGTCTAGGAGGCTGCGCGGCTGAATCCGCCCAGCCTCCTAGCCGGTGGCTGTACGCACGGCTCCCCCGACCCCCCTCCGCGAGGGAGCTCCAGCATGTTCGACCGCACCCTCCAGCCTCCCTCCGCGAGGGAGGCTCCAGTCAGCCTCACGAAGGGCGCGCCGCCAGGCTCAGCTCGCGCTCGGCGTCGCCATGCACCGCCGCTTCAGCGCCGTGCTCGAGCCCAGGTCAGCCGCCCGGGCCCTGCTCGGCCGTGGGCTGCAGTTCGATGCGCAGCCATCCGGGCAGGAACAGCTCGCCCTGGTAGCGCGTGCGGGCGTCCTCGGCGCCGATCGAGCGCGTGGACTCCTCGGCCCAGGGCAGCACCTGCATCGGGGCGTCGGCGGGCGGTGGGCGGCCGATATCGACGGCAGCGTCGTGGCGATGGGCAAGCGGATTCATGCGGACTCCTCGGCCGCGCGGCGGCCACCGGGTTTACGGCAAACCCCGGTCCCGCGAGCATCCGCTCGCCAGGGACACCGGCGCCATCCCCAGATCGGTTCAGAAGACGACGATGGCGACGACCAGCAGCGCCAGCAGGATCCACGTCGTGCGCGACAGCTCGATCCCGTCGTCGGCGTCCCTGTCCGGCGCTGCCGGCGCGGCCTCGGATTCCGGCGGCAGCTCGTCGATCGCCAGGGCGCCGCGCTCGAACGCATCGATCGTCTGGCGCGCGGCGTCGGCGAAGGGGGCGGGCACCCTGATGCGAACGCCGCCCATCGCGACCGTCAGCAAGGTGTCGGTCTGCACGGTCTGGACGTCGCTCAGCGTGGCCGGGATGCCCTCGGCTTCGAGGCAGCCGCGCAGCATCTCGGCCTCCAGCGTGTCGAACACGCGCGCGACGGTCACCAGGTCGACGTCGGGCGGCTGCTCGTGCGCGTCCGTGCCCGACGCGCCGGGCGCGTCGACGGGGAGCGGGAGCGACGCCGACGGGTTCATCCGCCCATTCTGCGCGGTGCGCGTCGATTCATGCGCAGGCTTTCGCCGAGGTAGCCGACGCCCATCGAGGCGGGCCGGGTCGCCGAGCGAGCCGACGTGTCGTTTGCCGGCGCGCCGGGCCCAAGGGGTCTGGCCTCTCCTCGGATCGCGCTCGGGCGCAGGCGATCGAGGGGGTCGATCCGCGAGACGAGGACAGGCCTGACCCGATCCACCGCTCGCGATCGAGGTCAGGCCTGTCCGCGCATCGCAACCGCCATCCCCGCCATCGGTCAAGTGCGCGGCGATGCCCGGAAAGGCCAGACCCCCTCCGGTGCTTGCCGGCGCGCCGCACGGGCATGCGCTTCGCCGACAATGCGGCCGTCGTTGTCGCTCACGTTCCAATGCGTCGCATGCTGACCCTGATCCTCACCCTCGTGGCCGTGCTGTATGTCGGCTTCTGCGTCGTGCTGTACCTGACGCAGCGCTCGTTCCAATACTTCCCGACGCCGCGCCGCCTCGGGCCGACCGAGATGGCCGGCACGTTCCGTCGCGGCGACACGGTGCTGCAGCTGACGGTGCGCCCGCACGCGGGCCCCGGCGCGGTGCTGTACTTCGGCGGCAACGGCGAGGACGTCTCGAGCAGCGTGGCCCCGCTGATGGCCGCCTTCCCGGGCCGCGAGATCGTCATGCTGCACTACCGCGGCTATGGCGGCAGCGCCGGGCAGCCGACGGAGGCCGACATCGCCCTGGACGCCGCCGGCCTGTTCGACGAGGTGCACGCGCGCCATCCGGACGTCATCGTGATCGGCCGCAGCCTGGGCAGCGGCGTGGCGGCGCGCCTGGCGAGCGTGCGGCCCGTCTCGCGGCTGGTGCTGGTCACGCCCTACGACAGCCTGCTGGGCATCGCGCAGCGGCAGTTCCCGATCTTTCCCGTGCGCTGGCTGCTGATCGACAAATACGAATCCTGGCGCTACGTGCCGAAGATCGCGGTGCCGGTGCTGATCCTGCGCGCCGAACACGACGAGCTGATCCCCGCCGCCAGCACCGACGCCCTGCGCGACCGCTTCAGGCCCGGGCAGGTGCAGTACGTCGTGGTGCCCGCCGATCACAACTCCATCCTCGACGAGCCCGGCTACGTGCGCGCGCTGGCGGCGTTCGAGGCCGGGCCATGAGCGGAGCACGCTACGCGGCGTTCCTGCGCAACGTCAACCTCGGCCGGCCGGGGAGCCCGACGCGCGCGCAGCTGGAGGCGGCCTTCGTGGCGGCGGGCGCGGCGAGCGCCGAGTCGTTCCTGGTCAACGGCACGCTCGTCTTCACGCCCGCGCCCGGGGCGCGGCCGCGCGCGCTCGCGGAACGCGCCTGCGCGCACATGCGGGCGAGCTGCGGGCTGCGCGAGCCGCTGTTCGTGCGCGCCGTGGCCGAACTCGCGGCCCTGGTGGACAGCGATCCGTTCGCCGGCCAGGTCGCGGAAGGCCGGGACGCCTGCTGCATCACGTTCCTGGGCGCGCCGCGCCGGCCGCTGCCGGCGCTGCCGCTGGTGACGCCGCGCGGCGACCTCGAGCTGCTGCGTTCGGACGACACCCACGTGCTGAGCGTCAGCCGCTGGGTGGGCAAGTCGGGCGGCTCGCCGAACGCCTGGCTCGAGCGGCATTTCGGCGAGCCGGCCACCACGCGCAACTGGCGCACCGTCGTGCGCCTCGTCGAGAAATATCGTTGAGCACGCGGAACCCTTGCGCGGGTTGAAGGCTCGGAGCCTGCCATGACGTCATCCCTTTCCCGCAATCCGGGCCTCGACACCCTGCGCGCCAGCGCCATCGCGCTGGTGTTCATGTACCACTACGAGATCTTCGTGAGCGGCGCACCCACGTTCGGCTGGCTCAGCGAGGTCGGCTGGGCCGGCGTCGACCTGTTCTTCGTGCTGAGCGGCTACCTGATCGCCAACCAGCTGTTCGCCGGCGTGGCGCGCGGGCAGTCGCTGTCGCTGCCCCGCTTCTACGCGCGCCGGGCCCTGCGCACGCTGCCGGTGTTCTGGCTGGTGCTCGCCGCGTACATGCTGTTCCCTGCGGCACTCGGCGGACGCCCGCCGCCGCCGTGGTGGCGCTTCCTCACCTTCACGCAGAACATCGGCCTGCAACCGGGGACGGCGTTCTCGCATGCCTGGTCGCTGTGCGTGGAGGAGCAGTTCTACCTCGTGCTGCCGGCGATCCTGGCCCTCGGGGCCTGGCTCGCGCACCGCCGCCAGCCCGGGCGCGTGACGCTCACGCGTGCGCACGGGTGGGCGCTGATGGCCGCGCTGGTGGCGGTGGGCGTCGCGGCGCGCTGCATCCTCTGGCAAACCTACGGCCGCCCCGCCGACGGCCGGGGCGACGGCTACATGGCCTGGATCTACTACGACACGCTGTGCCGGTTCGACGAGTTCATTCCCGGCGTGGCGGTGGCGATGCTGAAGAACTTCCATCGCCCCACCTGGGATCGCCTGATGGCGCGCGGCGGCCTGCTCACCGCGACCGGCGCCGTGGCCGTCGCCGTGATGATGACGCTGGCCTACCGGATCTACGTCATCCCGGGCTACGGCTGGGGCTTCTTCATGACCGCCTTCGGCTACTCGCTGGTCGCGTGCGCCTTCGCCCTCCTGGTGATGGCCGCGCTCAGTCCCACGGCGCGCCTGCTGCGCTGGCGCCTCCCGGGCGCGCAGTCGCTCGCGCTGTGGTCGTACTCGACCTACCTGTCGCACAAGCCGCTGGCCCACTTCCTCGCGAAACGGCTGGAACCGCTGGGGGTATCGGACGGCGCGCGCCTGGCGATCATCACGCTGGCCTGCATCGCCGCGGGCGGGCTGCTGTACAAGCTCGTCGAGGCGCCGTTCATGGCGCTGCGCGACCGATGGGTGCCTTCGAATTTCGGCGGCGGCGCGGCGGCCGTGCCCCGGGTCCTCAGTCCGGAAGCCGGCTGAAATCCATCACCCAGTTCGTCTCCCACGGGCCGTCGGGGGCGCCGTCAGTGCCCGCGAGCGCGAAATCCTGCGACCAGCGCGCGCGATCCGGTCCCAGGCGCTCCCACAGGAAGCGCACGCGCACGGGGCGTCCCTCGTGCACGTCGTCGCCGGCGAAGCGGCCGATGTCGCCGCTCCAGCCGCCGATGACGGGCGGGCTCACGCGGCCGTCGCGGCTGCTCACCCAGCGGATCTCCCAGCGCTGGGCGGCCACGTCCAGCGTGCGGAAGCTCAGGCCGCCAACGTTCCGGTCGTGGAACACGCTGTCGTCGACGGAGACGAGGCCGTCGAGGTGGCTCCAGGCCTGGTGGGTGGCGCTGAACTCGATCCAGTCCGTGCAGCCCGCCAGGCGCTGGCGCAGGCAGCGGTTGGCGATGTGCCAGCGGCCGACGAGGAAGTCGAAGTCGTGCGGGCGTCCGATGAAGTCCTGTTCCATGGTCTCAACCTTCGTGCGAGGGGCGGCGGCGCAGCGCCGACCGGTTCGTGGGGGCGAGCCGCAGGTGCGTCGGCTCGCCGGAAAGATGCGCCCGCCATTCGGGGCGTCCCAGGCCGCCCGAGGCCTGCAGCAGCGCGTCGTGGCGGCGCTCGGCGGCCGCGTCGTCGAAGCGGGTCAGCCAGGCCAGCACGGGCTCGTCCTCGCGCACCGGCAGGCCGGGGAAGTTGTTGGGCGCGTCCTCGCTGACCCAGCACGCCAGCAGGTCGCCGCCCACGCCCACCCACCACGGATGCACGTGCTGGTCGAACGCGCGGACGAGCGCCTCGTCGGCCGGCTCGCGCAGCGGGCAGATCGTGATCGTGAACACGCCGCCCGCATGCGGCGTGGCGCCGACAGGCGGGCGTCGCTGCAGCGCGGCCAGCAGGCCCTGGTCGCAGCCGAGCGGACGCAGCAGGAACACGTCGTCGCTGTCGACCATGGTGGCGTTGGCTGCGTCGCGATGCGCCTTCCACACCGGGCCGCCATAGAACGCGGCGAGCGACGCGGCGCGGGACGGCATGTCCGGGAAGCCGCGCACCCAGACGAAGCGGTCGGGGTCGTCCAGGTCGCGGAAGGTGGCGAGGATGCGCATGCCGGCCTCTTCCTGCGACTCGACGAACTCGCGCTCGAACAGCGCGATCAGCTCGTCGCGGCGGCCGGGATGCAGCGTGTACTGGCGCAGCTCGAGCACCGACAGGGCTTTGGCGACTTCGGTGGTGGACATGAGGGGATCTCCTTTGCAAGACGACGGACGCATCATCGCGAACGATCCATGCCACCGCATGTCATGTATTTGAGGCAGACTTCGAAACATGCGCGCCAGCCGCCTCCTCTCGCTCCTGATGCTGCTGCAGAGCCGCGGCCGGATGAGCGCGCAGGCGCTGGCCGAGGCGCTGGAGGTGTCCGTGCGCACCATCCACCGCGACGTCGACGAGCTGAGCGCCTCCGGCGTGCCGATCTGGGCCGACCGCGGGCGGCTGGGCGGCTTCCAGCTGCAGGCGGGCTGGCGCACCAAGGTCGACGGCCTGACGGCGCCCGAGGCGCAGGCGATGTTCCTCGGCGGCCTGCCGGGGCCCGCCTCCGAGCTGGGCCTGGGCGAGGCGATGGCGTCGGCGCAGCTCAAGCTGCTGGCCGCGCTGCCGGACGGCTGGCGCGAGGACGCGCGCCGGGTCAGCGCGCGCTTCCACCTGGATCCGATCGACTGGTACCGCGGCCCGTCGGCCACCGACCACCTGCCGGCGATCGCGCAGGCCGTGTGGAGCGAGCGCCGCGTGGCGATGCGCTACGAGAGCTGGAAGGGCGAGGTGTCGCGCCGCGTCGATCCGCTGGGGCTCGTGCTGAAGGCGGGCATCTGGTACCTGGCCGCGCAGGTGGGCAACGGCGTGCGGACCTATCGCCTGTCCAACATCCTCGACCTCGAGGTCACCGACGAGGCCTTCGAGCGTCCCGCGGATTTCGACCTGGGCGCGTGGTGGCTGCAGTCCACGAAGCGCTTCGAGAAGGAACTGGCCACGGACACCGCGCAGTTGCGGGTGACGGCCCTGGGCCTGAAGGCCTTGCGCGACCTCGGCGCCGCGGTGGCGCAGGCCGCGGAGGCGTCGGCCGGGGAGCCGGACGAAGCGGGCTGGCGGCGCGTGACGATCCCGATCGAATCGATCCCGCACGCCGCCGCCCAGGTGCTGCGCCTCGGCGCGGAGGCCGAGGTGCTCAAGCCCGCGGCGTTGCGCCGCGCGCTGATGGAACGCGTGGAGGCCGTGAGGGCGCTCTACGCTTGACGGATCAGCTTCCGAGGTTGCTGACGTTGCTCATGATTCCGACGCCGCCACCACCGTTGGTGACCTCGGGGCCACCCGCGACTTCGCGCAACTCCTCGGGCGCCAGCACGCGCATCACGTTCGGTGCTTGTTGGCTGGTTGCCTGATCATCGTGCGAAACGGACTGTTCTTTGCGAAACATTCGATACTCCAGTTGATTGCGGATCCTAGCGAAGCCACGCGCCTCGCGTCTGAATCATAAAGGCGAAGATCGCCATCAGTGCCGACTTCTGAGCGCTTTGACGCGTGAAGTCATTGCGCAAAGGATCGCGGCGTTGTGGTGCGTGGCGCACCAGGGAGTGAGCGCAGTTGCAGCGCTCATGTAGTTGGCGCGATGCTTCAGCAATCGCCAGTGGTTACGCCTCCGCCGCCGTTGTTGATCACGGGATCGATGCGGTACTCCTGGCCGGTCGTCGTGTTGACCACGGTCACCGTGTAGTCGAAGTTGCTCGCCGATTTGTTGTTGTCATAGAGTGCCGCTCGCGTGTCGCTGAGCGTCCATGACGCGTAGGGGAAATTCTTCGCCGCATCCTCCGAATTGGCTTTCCCGGAATCCATGGTGATCGCGTCAGTGGCGGGGAACCGGAAGCCCGTGGTGTTCAAGGTAAACGCGAGGAGCGCGTGCTTCGTGTCCTTTGTGACATCGGCCGTGTTCGGGGTGCAGGTGATGCTGATAGTACCGTCGGCGGCCGCAGTGACGTCGACTTCGATCGTGACGACACGCTTGGGGGTATGAGGCATGGATGATTCCCTTGATCAGGGCCTGGCCGCTCCCCCCGCCAGCTGCGTCGGCCCGAGTCGTTGTTGAAGATCGGCGAAGGCGGGGTGCCGATAGGTCGTGCCCAGAACCTTTTCGGCCCAGGTCCGCGCATCTTGAATTCTTCCGAGACGGAAGTCCAGTTGTCCGAGTTGCGTCATTGCCGCCGGATCGAGGCGCTCCGCGATAGGACGTACGCGAGCCGCGGCGGCCAGCCACGCTTCACGGGCGAGCTCGGCCCGCCCTGCTTGCGCGAGCAGATCGCCTTGTGTCACGCCAGTACTGGCGATCTTGATGGCGTCCAATTGCGGCACCACACTGCCTTGCGATTCGTACAGGCGCACGTCGGCCATGAATGCAGCCAGTGCGGCGATCGCGGCTTGACGTTCTTCCTCGCCTTCAGCCAGGCGTCCCTGCAGTTCCGCGGCGAGCGCGCTATAGGCGAGTCGCCAGGCGCGCTTCGGCATTGGGCGCGTCTTGAGTCCGGCCAGTCGGGTCCGTGCCTCCTGCAACTGCGCTCGTGCGGCCTCGCGATCGCCGACATCCGCCAGAAGTTCGGCAAGCATCGCTTGCGATCCAACGATCTCGCTGACATTTTCGGTATTGGTCGGGTCGCGTGCGTTCAGGGTCTGGAGCTCACTCAATGCGCGTCGCGCCGATGCCATCGCCTCGTCGATACGTCCGAGATTGCGCTGCCAACCTGCGATCTCGTGATGCGCGTTGGCAATCAGGAACTGCACGTCGCGATCCCTGTCAGCGTTCGGTGCGCGCAGCGCTGCGGTGATCTTGTCGTTGTCGGCCCGGATTGCGTCCTCATCGCGACCCAGCGCTGCGTAGGCAATCACGCTCCAGCCGATGATGCTGCCCTCGCTGACCGCATCCTCGGGGTGAGCGTGGGCAAGCTGCGCGATCTCTGCGCGGGCGTCGGTCAGCAACGGCAAGGCTTCGTCGGCGCGACCCAGCTCCGTGAGGATGATGGCAACGTTTGTCTTGGCAAACACATCCTCCAACTGCCAGCCGTGATCCCCCGGCTTGGCCTTGTTCATCCGCTGCGCCATCTCCCGATAGCGCTGGAACGCCGCCTCCGCCTCGTGCAGGTGCCCGCGATACCACTGCACGTACCCGACCCAGAACTCGCTCTGCGACTGGTCGAAGATGCGCTGCGGGTCGTCCGGATGCGCCTTGAGCAGCCGGGCCGTGGTGTCGGCGGCTTCCTGGAAGTCGCGCACGGCTTCCTCGAACTTGCCGCGCTGCTGCGCGAGGTCGCCGATCATGTGCAGCGCCCGCGCGCGGCGGCCCAGCGAATCGGCGTCGAGGCGGTCGAGGTTCTGCGTCGCGTAGTAGTCCAGCGCCTTCAGGCCCACACCATCCAGCACGTCCAGCCGTCCCACCGGCTGCAGCTTCTTGCGCAGGTCGCCGATCATGTATTCGACCAGGCCTTCGGCCTGCACGCGCTGCGCCTGCGCCTCGCGCGCCTGCCACAGCGCGATGCCGATGCCCGCGCCGAGCGCCGCGATGGCCAGCGACGTGGCGGTCACGCCGGTGCGGTGCCGTTGCGCGAACCGGACGGCGCGGTACAGGCGCGAGTCGGGCCGCGCGGCGATCGGCTCGTGGGCGAGGTAGCGGCGGATGTCGTCGGCCATCGCGCCCGCGTTGGCGTAGCGTTCCGACGGCGACTTCTTCAACGCCTTGGCGACGATCGTCTCGACGTCGCCGCGCACTTCGACGGACAGCCTGCGCGATTCCGCCGACCAGCGCTGCGTCGGGCCGCCGCGCTTGAGCACCGCCTCGGACAGGCGCCTGGGCACCGTCTCGATCACCGAGCGCATGCGATCCAGCGGCGCGCCGGTGGGGGCGGCCGTCGGGTGGTCGCCGCCCAGCAGGATGTACATCAGCACGCCCAGCGCGTACACGTCGGTGGCGGTGGTGACGTCGCCGGCCTGCACCTGCTCGGGCGCCGCGAACTCCGGCGTGAAGGCGTTGCCGGCGTGCGCCGTGAGCGCGGTCTGGCCGGCGGCGGCGTCGTCCAGCAGCTTGGCGATGCCGAAGTCCAGCAGCTTCACCTCGCCGGCCTTGTTGACGAGGATGTTGGTGGGCTTGAGGTCGCGGTGCAGGATCAGCCGGTTGTGCGCCTGCGCCACGGCGGCAAGCACGTCCAGCATCAGCCGCAGGCGCGCCTCGACCGACAGCGCGAGGCGATGGCAGAACTCGTCGATCGGCTCGCCGTCGATGTATTCCAGCACCAGGTAGGGCTGGGCGCCGTCGGCCATGACGCCGGCGTCGAGCAGGCGCGCGATGTTCGGGTGCGACAGGCGCGCGAGGATGCTGCCTTCGCGTTGGAAGCGGGCGGCGTCGCCATGGCCGAACAGGCCGGAGCGCAGGAACTTGATCGCCACCTCGGCCTCGTAGCGGCCGTCGGTGCGCCGCGCCAGCCACACGGTGCCCATGCCGCCATGGCCGATCTCGCGCACCAGCGTGTACGGGCCGATCGCCTGCTCCGCGAGGCCCGACGGCTTGGGCATCGCCGCGGAGGGCATGAATTCGCCGCGCTCGATGGCGGGCAGGTGCGCCAGCATCGCGGCGATGGCCTGGGCGATGCCCGGGTCGTCCGCGTGGAGTGCGGCCAGGCGGGCGTCCCGGTCGTCGTCGGGCAGGTCCAGCAGTTCGTCCAGCAGCGGCGACAGCCGGCCCCAGGTCTCTTTTCCGACGCTCATGGCTTCAACGAGGAGGAGAGGAACAGCCGCGCCTTCTGCCAGTCGCGCTGCACCGTGCGCTCGGTGACGCCGAGGATCGCGGCGATCTCGGCCTCCGACAGTCCGCCGAAGTAGCGCAATTCCACCACGTCGTGCAGGCGCTTGTCGGCCACCGCGAGCTGCTGCATGGCCTCGTCAACGAGCAGGATCTCGTCGTCGTGGCGCGCGACGGAGTCGCCGATGGCGGTGTTGAGCGTGACGTGTTCGACGCCGCCGCCGTGGCGTGCCGCGCGCCGCGCGCGCACGAAGTCGACCACCACCGAGTGCATCACGCGCGCTGCATAGCCCATGAAGTGCTGCTGGTCTTCGAAGACGGCGTCGCCGGCGCGCTGGAAGCGCAGCCAGCTCTCGTGCACCAGCGCCGTGGTGTCCAGCATCGTGAGGTTGCCCGAGCGGCTCATGCGGCTGTGCGCCAGGCGCTGCAGGTCGGCATAGAGCAGCGCGAACGCCTGGTCGGCCGCGTGGCGGTCGCCATCGGCCGCCGCCTTCAGCAGGGAAGTGATGTCGGACATGGGCTTTTACGTCTCGGGCCGCGAGACCCGCATACCCCGGACTCTACCGCGTAGTTACACATTTTTTCACCTTTATCGTGTCGGGATCGTGGCGCCCTCCTCGTTCTATTGGAGGAGGGGCAGTGTTTCCGGGAGGTAAGGGAGGCCGGAGGGCCGGCCCGGGACGCCGCCCCTCACCACGTCCCGGGCCGCAGCGTGGCGGCAGGCCGGGAATCCCCCCGAAGCGAGGAAACGCCCGTGATGTCGCCTACCCGCCCCGAACGCGAAGAGGACTGCGGCCAGTCCGGCCCGTCGAACCGGCCGACCGACGTGTCGCGCACGACGGCCGTGTCCGGCCCGGCGGAAGTGCAGGCGCGCGTGGACCTGCACCTGGCGCAGTGCCGACGCCGCGGCGGCGTGCTGGCCTTGCTGTGCGTGCGCGTCGACAGCGTCGCCCGCGCCGGCGCCGAGGTGAGCGCGGGCATGGAGCAGCGCGTGCGGCACGAGGTCTCGAACCGCATCGGCAACGCGGTGCGCGGCAGCGACGCCATCCTGCGCGAAAGCGACCGCGACACCTGCGTCGTGCTGCCCGGCGCCAGCGCCGCCGTCGCGGCCCGCGTGGCCAAGCGGCTGGGCCAGCTGGTCAACGGCGACTATCGCGTCGCCGGCGAACTGCTGCAGGTGCGCGTGTGCATCGGCGCGGCCGCGCATCCGGCCAACGGGTCGCGCGCCGCGGAGCTGTTGCGGCGCGCGGGCGAGGTCGACGCCGCCTAGCTTCCTAGCCTGCCTGCGGCGCCTCGAACGCGACGACGCCGGGCAGCGCGTCGCGGTCGCCGTACGCGCGCATCACCTTCGAGATGACGACGCGGTAGCCCGCGAGCCAGTTGGCCTGCGCGGCCTTGGCCTGCAGGTGCGCCGGGTGGGACATCAGCTGCTGCAGCGCGTCCAGCGACGACCAGTAGTAGACGTTGGACACCAGCCCCGTGGCCGGGTTCTCCCACGCCTCCTCGCCCAGGTACCCGGGCAGGTTCTTCGCCGCGGCGGCGATCTGCTGGTCGAGGCGATGGAACTCGTCGTCGAACTGCTTCTTGGCGAAGATGAAAGTGGAGGAATAGATCACGGCGGCGCTGCGGGGAAAGAGGGCGGGAGCGCCGAGGATAGCGCGGGCGCGGGCCTTGCCCGTCCGGTGTTCGAGACACCCTGAAAGGAGCGCTTCATGGCCCGCCCGCATCCCAGCCCCACTTCCTCCGACGACCGCCGCGCTGCCTCCGCGGCCAGCCAGCAGGAGCTCTACGGCCGCCCCGCGCCGCGCGACCTCGACGAGGCCAACATCGGGCGCGAGCCGGACAACGTCGAGGTGCCCGATCCCGACCCGGGCCGCGGCACCGACGCGAGCGGCCGGCCCAGTACCGCGCGCAGCGGCGCCAATACCCAGTAGCGCCGTCGCTTCGCATCGGCTCAGCGCGGCGGGCGGCTGACGATGCCGCGCAGCGAGCCCTCGAACGTCGGCCGCGTGCGCCACGCACCGTGCCGGCGGTCCCATTCGCCGGAGGCGAGTTCGGCGCCCAGGCGCTGCACGATGCGCGCCTGCACGTCGTCGGGCACGAAGCTCCAGGCCGACTGCGAACGCCGCACCGCGGGGTCGAGGAAGGCCTCGGGGCGGGCATAGAACGCCTCCGAGAAGCCGTCGACGCAGTCGATGGGGATCGGCAGCGCATGCACCTCGCAGGCGCCGCCGAGGCCTTCGACCAGCGCCGGGATCTTCGGGTAGCGGCGCCGTTCGACGGCCAGCATCTCGGGCGCGTAGTCGGCCAGCCACCAGCGGTCGAGGGCGTCGCCGTCGAAGGTCAGCAGCACGATGGGGCCGCGCGTGACGCGGCGCAGTTCGGCCAGGCCCCTGGCGAGGTCGGGCCACTGGTGCACGGTGACCAGCGCCATCGCGGCGTCGAAGGACTGGTCGTCCAGCGGCAGTTTCTCGGCGACCGCGTCCACCGCCGGGGTGAGGTGCGGCGGGCGCTGCGCGCGCATCGCGGCCGACGGCTCGATGGCCAGCACGTGGCGGTCGACCGGTTCGTACGAGCCGGCGCCCGCGCCGACGTTGAGGATGGTGCGCGCGTCGCCGAGCGCGGCGTGCACCCAGGCGGCGAGGCGCGGATCGGTGCGGCGCTGGCGGCCGTAGCCCTGGCCGTGGGTGGCGTAGTCGACGTCGCCGGCGGTGGTCGTTGGGGTCATGTCATCCGATCGAAGTGAAGGATTCAGGGGACTCAGCACGAGAGGTCCGGCGTGAAGCGGGCGTCGTCCGCGAGGCGGGCTTCGAGCGCGTGCCCTTCGATGACGAACTGCGTGCCGTTGGCCAGGCGCAAGGCGAGGGTGACGACCGCGTGCCGACGCGTCGCGGCCAGCGTGCCGGGCACGTCCATGCGATGCAGCAGCCGCTGGTCGTGCTGCAGGCCGGCCTCGGCGATGCGGCCGAAGGCGTGCGCCGTGTCGCCGCGCAGGGCGGCGGCGGACATCTCGAGCGTCACGCCCGTCAGCCAGCCGCGCTCGCCGCCCTCGCCGCGCACCGACGCGGCGGCCAGCCGCAGGCGGAGGACGGCGTCCTCGCGGGTGACGTCGCGCAGTTCCGAATCGGCGAACTCCAGGGTGTAGCCCATGCGGTCGATTCTGCCGCAGGGCCCGGGGTCTGGCCTCTCCGGAGTCCGCGCCGGCGACGTCTCCGAAGGCGGATGACGCAGCCGCGGACGATGGACAGGCCTGACCCCGATCGCGAGCCGGGCTCCTGTATTTCGAGGAAGGGCCGGGTCCACGCGGTCGCGGTCTCGCAAGCAAATCTTCGTCGCGGCGGGAATAAACCGGCGCCCCGCCCGATCCAGCAGGGACACAAGCCACTTCGAGGAGTTCCCATGCCCGCCGACTTCGATCGCCGCGATTTCCTGCGCCTTGCCGGCGTGGGGGCCGGCGTGGTGTTCGCCTCCGGCCTGGCCGGCTGCGCCGCGCGCGCCGGCACGCCGTCCACCGACTTCCACTTCGTGCAGCTGTCCGACAGCCACTGGGGCTTCGACGGCCCGGGCGTGAACCCCGAGGCGAAGACGACGCTCCGGCGCGCCGTCGCCGAGGTCAACGCCTTGCCCCTGCAGCCCGATTTCATCGTCTTCACCGGTGACCTCACCCACACCACCGACGACCCGCAGGAACGCCGCAGGCGCATGCACGAGTTCAAGGCCATCGTGGCCGACCTGAAGGTGCCCGACGTCCACTTCCTCGCGGGCGAGCACGACGCGTCGCTGGACAAGGGCGCCGCGTTCCAGGAATTCTTCGGCCCGACGCACTACGCCTTCGACCACCGCGGCGTGCACTTCATCGCGCTCGACAACGTGTCCGACCCCGCCGCGCGCGTCGGCGACGAGCAGCTCGCGTGGCTGGCGAAGGATCTCGCGGCGCTCGACAAGGAGGCGCCGATCGTCGTGCTGACGCATCGGCCGCTGTTCGACCTGGCGCCGCAGTGGGACTGGGCCACGCGCGACGGCGACCAGGTGGTGGCGCAGTTGATGCCGCATGCCAACGTCACGGTGTTCTACGGCCACATCCACCAGGAGCACCACCACGAGACCGGCCACATCGCGCACCACGCGGCGACCTCGCTGATCTTCCCGCTGCCCGCGCCCGGCTCGCAGCCGCAGCGCACGCCGCTCAAGTGGGACGCCTCGCAGCCGTTCCGCGGCCTCGGGTTCCGCGACGTCGAGCGCCGCGGCAGCACCGGGTACGCGATCGCGCAGCACGGCGTCACCGGAGCCTGAGATGGATCGCCGTCTACTCCTGGCGGGCTTGACCGCCACGCTGGTGGCCGCCGCCTCGCGCGCCGCGACCGCGGGCGAGCCGCGCCGCATCCCGGTGGTGGCGCGCAAGTTCGTGTTCATCCCCGACGAGATCGTCATCAAGCAGGGCGAATCGGTGGTGCTGGAGTTCACCGCGCCCGAGGTCGCGATGGGCTTCTTCGCGCCGGCGCTGGGACTGCGGGCGCTGATCGTGCCGGGCGAGGTGGCCAGGGTGCCGTTCACCGCCGGCCAGGCCGGGCGCTTCGACTTCCTGTGCGATGTATTCTGCGGCGATGGACACGAAGGGATGAACGGTCACCTCGTCGTTCACGGCTAGATGCAAGACGACGGCCAAGGACGCTTTTCCGCCTGCGTGCTGCCGCACCTGGATGCGGCCTACAACCTCGCGCGCTGGCTCGTGCGGGACGGGCATGACGCGCAGGACGTCGTGCAGGACGCGCTCGTGCGCGCGCTGCGGCATTTCGACGGCTTTCGCGGCGGCGACCCGCGGCCGTGGCTGCTGGCCATCGTGCGCAACGCGGCGTTCGCGTGGCTGGGGTCGCGGCGCACCGGCGAGGTGGACTTCGCCGACCACGAGCACGAGCTCGACGCGGTGTTGGCGATGGATGCGGCGCCCGCGGACCCGGAGTCCCTCGCGATCCGCCGTGCCGAGCGGCAGGAGATCGACGCCGCCATCGCGGCGCTGCCGATCGCCTTCCGCGAGGCGGTCGTGCTGCGCGAACTGGAGGAGCTGTCCTACCGCGACATCGCGCGCATCACCGACGTGCCGATCGGCACCGTGATGTCGCGCCTCTCGCGCGCCCGCCACCTGCTGGCGGCGGCGCTGCGGCCCGAGGCCGCGAGGAGCCTGGGATGAGCACCCGCACCGCCAGTCGCACTGCAGTCCGAAGGACGGAGGTTTCCCGATGAATGACGACGATCTCTGGCTGGACGCGCTGCTCGACGACGAGCTGGACGCCGCCGCGAGCCTGGCGCTGCAACGCCGCCTGGCCGCGGAGCCGGCGCTGCAGCGGCGCCTGGACGACCGGCGTGCGCTGCGCGACGTGGTGCGTGCGCAGGCGACGCGCCATGCGGCGCCCGACGAACTGCGCGCGAGCCTCCTGGCGATGCTGCCGCGCACGGACACGGCGGCCGGCGCGAGCGCGGACGCATCCGCGACCCCTGGCACGCCCGCGAACCCGCGCGCGTCGCTCGAGCGCCGCGGCGCGCGACGCCGCGCGGTGCTGCCCTGGGCCACGGGTCTGGGCGGTGCGCTGCTGGCGAGCGTGCTGACGCTGGCCGCCGTGGCGCCGGGTGCGCTGGACTGGCGCCGCGGCGAGGCAATGGCCAACCTGCAGACGGCGGAGGCGTCGGAGGCCGTGAGCGCGCACACGCGGGCCTTGCTCGTCGACCATCCGATCGAGGTCGCGAGCTCCGACCAGCACACGGTGCGGCCATGGCTGTCCGCGCGCCTGAACTTCGTGCCGCCGGTGACCGACTTCGCGCCCCGGGGCTACCCGCTGGTCGGCGCGCGGCGCGACGTGCTGTCCGGCGAGACGGCCGCGGCGCTCGTCTACCGCCACGGGGCGCACGTGATCTCCGTGTTCGTGCGGCCGGTCGATCCATCGGCCACGCGCGCCGCCGAGGCGATGCGCGTGGTGCGCGGCTTCAACGTGATCGAGCGCACCCAGGGCGGCCTGGCGTTCTGCTTCGTGTCGGATGCAAGCCCGCACGAGCTCGCGGCGCTGGCCGACCTGGTGGCGCCGCTGGCGGGCGGCTGAGGACGCGTCACGGCGTTCCGCTGCATCGGCGAACGCGCCGTCGCGCAAGGGGCCAGGCGCATTCCGTTGCATCGACCACGGCGGGCTCACAGGTTCTCGTGATGCCCCTGCGCCCCGCGCTTCCAGTAAGCCGCCGCGCGGATCGACTCGCCCGGGTGGCCCTTGACCTCGACCAGCTCGCGCCGCAGCGCCGCCATGCAGGCCGCCTCGCCGGCGCACCAGGCGTAGCCGTCGCCGGCGGGCAGCGCGAGCGCGCGGACGGCGGCCAGCAGCTCGTCGTCCGTCGCCACCCACGTGAGCGCGATGTCCGCCGCCGATGCGAAGGCGCGCCGGTCGGCCGCGTCGGCGGCCTTCAGCACGACGATCGCCTGCGCGCCCGCGGGCAGTTCCTCGAGGCGGCGCGCGACGGCGGGGAAGGCCGTCTCGTCGCCGGCGAGCAGGTGCCAGTCGTAGTCCAGCGGCACGATCAGCGAGCCCTTGGGGCCGCCGATGGCCAGCGAGTCGCCCGGCGCGGCGCGCCCGGCCCACTCGGCGACCGGCCCGTCGCCGTGCAGCGCGAACTCGATGACGAGCTCGTGCGCGGCGTTGTCGAACGAGCGCGGCGTGTAGTCGCGCCGGGCGTCGCCGACGAAGACCTTGATGTGGTCGTCGAACGAGGCGCTGACGAAGTCGGCCAGCGAGGCGTCCGTGAAGGTGATGCGGCGGAAATGCGGCGTGGGCGTCTCGACGGTCTGCACCGTCAGCTCGCGGCGCTTGAGTTCATGGCGCACGCGTTCGACGCGGCGCAGGGTGGTGGGAGCGTTCATGGGAGGCAGCGAACCTTGATTTGGTTGACAATGTCATCCAATCATGTGGAAAAAAGTAGACAATGTCAACCATATGGGCTCTTCGACCGCGTCCGCGGCGGAGGCCGTGATGGACCTCGTCCACACGGTGATGCACCAGTTCCGCTCCACGCAATACCAGGTGCTGCGCGACAACGCGCACGCGGTCACGCACATGGAGAGCAAGGTGATGGCCTTCTTCGCGCGCCACGCCGGCGCCACGCTGAGCGACCTCGTCGCGCACAGCGGCCGCGACAAGGCACAGCTCGCCAAGCTGGTGAAGGGCCTGCGCGAGCGCGGCCTGCTGGACGCCGCGGCCGACGCGGCCGACCGCCGCAGCGTGCGGCTGCGCCTGAGCGCCGCCGGCCTGGGCGTGCAGAAGGCGCTGCAGGCCCAGGCGCGCGTGCTCAGCGCGCGCGCGGTCGACGGCTTGAGCCCGGAGGAACAGGGGCAGCTCGTCGCGCTGCTGACCCGCGTGAGGGGCAATCTCGAAGATCCGTCCTGACGTGGCCGTCGGCGCCCCGGGCTGACCGGCGCCGCGCGGGCGTCACGCCGCTGACATGGGTCAAGGCGAAGCTCGGCCCGCTGGAACAGACTCCGCCGACGGGCGATGCGGCCGGCCTGTGGATGGAAACACACCGCTGCCGGCAGGGGCTTGCATTGATGCCAGGATCACGTAGACTGTTCATTCATACAGTATTCGTAGCGGCTTCGATCTCGCGCTCGCCATGGACGTCCGGCACTCTCTCAATCTCCTGCCCGGCCCTGGCGAACGCGAGGCCCTTGGCGATGCGGCGGCGTGATGCCACGTCTCCTCGTCTCGCCCGGCGCGGTGTATGCGCTGACGGTGCTCCTGTCGTTGCTGTTTGCCTGTCTGGTCGTGTGGGCGCGCGAGTGCCCGTGAAGGGGTCGTGATGTCCACGTGGCTGTCCAACCAATCCGCGAGCTTGTCGGTCGTTGCGCTCGCGCGCTGGCGTGCGATGCACGTCAAGGCCGCATCGCTGGTGCGCCCGTCCACGCTGCGCCGCGCGCAGACCGGGATGGTGCGGCTGATCACGGTGGTTGCCGGCCACTGACGACTGAGGCGGTCATCCTGCGCGAAGTCGCAGGATCCACCCCTGCCAGGGCGTTGCGCCCGCCACGTCCGACCGCCTCCGGCCGGCAGGCTCGGGGCGCTGCATCTCGATGACGGCAGGGGGCTTGCCCTGCGTCCCCCGTCGGGGCCGAAAGCGCCCGACAATCGCGCCTTCTGGAATTCGGAAGGCGCTCACGCGATGATTCAATGGAACGGCTGGCCGGTGCTCGTGGCCGAAGAGGCGTTGGTGGCGGTGGCGCTGCTGGTTGTCTACGAAGGTTGCCGACGGCTGGCGCGCGACGGAATGTCGCGCCTGCCCGCCCTGATGGTGGCGATCGGCCTCGTGGTGCCCGTGGGCGACGCATGGCTGAGCATGCAGCTCATCAAGCAGGTGCGCGAACTGCAGGCCACCAAGATGCTGACCGTCGCCGTGCGTGGGCGCGAGCCGGCCGGCGGCTGGGAGAAGGCCGCATCGGCACCCGAGGGCCGCTCGCTGGCCAGCATGCAGGCCGCGCACATCGCCTACATGTACCAGGGCGAGCGAACCAGCATCGTCGACCTGGCCGGCGCCCGCGTGCCCTACCAGCCCTCCGCCGACGAAATGAAGGACCGCGAACAGTTCGTCCGCGACGAGAAGGGCGCGGAGTCGACAGCCCTGCTGTCCTGGGAGCGCGGCCTCCGCCTGCTCATCGAGGCCGCCGCCTTCCTCGCCGCGGGTCTGGCCGTCGGCTGGCGCGCACGCCGCCGCACCTGACGCTCACGCCGCCCCGCCGTGCGCTCACGCCGGCGGGCACGGCGGGAACGGCGGGTTACGCCTGCGGCTGACCCGCCCTACCATCCCATGGTCGCCGCACTCGCTGTCGGTCGGCACGCAGGCACGCGCGCACGACGCGCGGGCGTGGTGATGTTTCGTAGGGCGGGTCAGCCGCAGGCGCAACCCGCCGTTCGCCGGCGCACCCCCCCGGGCCTTCGCCATCGCATCCCAGGTCCTGCATGACAGTCCGCCCTGTCGTCGCGTTGCGCCTGCAGCTGACCCCGCCACGCTGTCACGACGCCGGCGACCGGCGGCTTATGCCTGCGCCGGACCCGCCCTATCCATTCAGCGCATCCGCATGGAACCGCAAGTGATCCTCGACGAAGCTCGCGATGAAGAAGTAGCCGTGGTCGTAGCCAGCGTGGCGACGCAGCGTCAGCGACTGGCCGGCGGCGCGGCAGGCGGCCTCGAGGCGGTCGATGTTCAACTGCTCCGCCAGGAACTTGTCGTCCAGGCCCACGTCGACCAGCAGCGGCGGCGCGCGCTTGCCGGCCCTCACCAGCTCGGTGGCGTCGTGCGCCGCCCACGCCGCGCGATCGTCGCCCAGGTAGTTCGTGAACGCCTTGACCCCCCAGGGGCAGTGCATGGCCGCCGCCACCGGCGCGAAGGCCGACACGCTGCGGAAGCGGCCCGGATGGCGCAGCGCCAATGTCAGCGCGCCGTGGCCGCCCATCGAGTGGCCGAACACGCCGACATCGTCGCGCCGCCACGGGAAGTTGGCGGCCAGCACGTCCGGCAGCTCGCGCATGATCCAGCTCTCCATGCGCCAGCGCGCCGCCCACGGCGCCTGCGTCGCATCGAGGTAGAAGCCGGCGCCGTGGCCGAAGTCCCAGTGGTCGTCGGCGCCGGCCACGCCGGTGTCGCGCGGGCTGGTGTCGGGCGTGACGAGCATCAGGCCCAGCTCGGCCGCCACCCGTTGCGCGCCGGCCTTGACGGCGAAGGTCTCTTCCGTGCACGTCAGGCCGGCCAGCCAGACGAGCGCCGGCACCGCCGCGCCCGCGAGCGCCTGCGGCGGGCGATAGACGCCGAACCGCATCGGCGCGCCGATCGTGCCCGACGCGTGCCGGTAGAAGCCCTGCACGCCGCCGAACGACGCGTGCTCCGACAGCGTCTCGACGGCCGGCACGCCCGCGGCCATCAGTACACCACCACCGAGCGGATGGACTCGCCGCGCTCCATCAGCTCGAAGCCGTGGTTGATGTCCTCCAGCGCGAGCGTGTGCGTGATCAGCGGGTCGATCGAGATCTTGCCGTCCATGTACCAGTCGACGATCCGGGGCACGTCGGTGCGCCCGCGCGCGCCGCCGAAGGCAGAACCCTTCCACACGCGCCCGGTCACCAGCTGGAACGGGCGCGTGGCGATCTCCTGGCCCGCGCCGGCCACGCCGATGACCACGCTCTGGCCCCAGCCCTTGTGGCAGCACTCGAGCGCCTGGCGCATCGTGGTGGTGTTGCCGATGCACTCGAAGCTGTAGTCGGCGCCGCCGTCCGTCAGCTGCACGATCGCGTCGACGACGTCGGGAACGTCCTTCGGGTTGATGAAGTGCGTCATGCCGAACTGGCGCGCCATCGCCTCGCGGGCCGGGTTGATGTCGATGCCGATGATCCGGTCGGCGCCGACCATCCTCGCGCCCTGGATGACGTTCAGCCCGATGCCGCCGAGGCCGAACACGACGACGTTGGCACCGGCCTCCACCTTGGCCGTGAACAGCACCGCGCCCACGCCGGTGGTGACGCCGCAGCCGATGTAGCAGACCTTGTCGAACGGCGCGTCGGGCCGGATCTTCGCGAGCGCGATCTCGGGCACCACGATGTGGTTGCTGAACGTGGACGTGCCCATGTAGTGCAGGATGGGCCGGCCGTCGATGGAGAAGCGGCTGGTCGCGTCGGGCATCAGCCCGCGGCCCTGCGTCGAGCGGATCTGCTGGCACAGGTTCGTCTTGCGCGACAGGCAGAACTTGCATTGCCGGCACTCGGGCGTGTACAGCGGGATGACGTGGTCGTCGCGGCGCAGCGTCGTCACGCCGGGGCCGACGTCCACCACCACGCCCGCGCCCTCGTGGCCCAGGATGGCCGGGAACAGCCCTTCGGGATCGGCCCCGGACAACGTGAACTGGTCGGTGTGGCAGATGCCGGTGGCCTTGACTTCGACCAGCACCTCGCCGGCCTTCGGGCCCGCCAGGTCGACGGTCTCGATGCTGAGCGGGGCGCCGGCCTTCCAGGCGACGGCTGCACGGGTCTTCATGGATTTTCTCCGGGTTGGCGCCGACGCCTGGGAGGCGTCGGTAGACTCGTCGGCCGAGGATCACCGACAGAGCGCGAAGGGTAAACGAAGTCATAAACATCCGCAGGTTGTCCGCCGCCGACGCCCCCGCCTTCCTCGCCTTGCGCCTGGCGGCGTTGCTCGACAAGCCCGAGGCCTTCGTCGTCAGCCACGTCGAGGAGAAGGACAAGCCGCTGTCGCATTTCGAGACGCTGCTCGCCGAGCGTCCGGGCCACGCCGTGTTCGGCGCGTTCGACGGCGACACCCTCGTGGGCATGGCCGGCCTGGCACGCGAGACGCTGCTGCAACTGGCGCACAAGGTCAACGTGTGGGGCATGTACGTCGCCGAGGCGGCGCGCGGGCACGGCGCGGCGCGCGCCCTGCTGCAGGCCGCGCTGGCCCATGCGCGCGCCACGCCGGGCGTCGCGAAGGTCACGCTCAGCGTCGACTCGCAGAACGTCGCGGCGATCGCGCTCTACGAATCGCTGGGCTTCGTCGTGTTCGCGCGCGAGGCGGACGCGGTGCGCTTGCACGGCCAGTCGCGCGACGACCTGCAGATGCACCTGCGCTTCGACGCGGGCCCGCCGCTGGCGTGAGCAGGCCCCTGGCTTGCCGGGCGGCGGCGGTTGACGCCAGCCGGTCGCACTCCGACGATTCCCGGAGACCGCCCGCTGCAGGCGGCGTCGCGCACTTCAGGAGGACGCATGGACAAGACGCTTCGCACGCTCGCGCTCGCCCTTGGCGGCGCCGTGCCCGCCGTGTGGTTGGGCGGCGCGCATGCGGCCTTCACCTTCTACAACGACGACGGCGCCAACGGCACGCTGTCCGGCGGCTACCCGGAGTTCACCATCACCGGCTCGGACGACGGCTCGGGCAACGACGACACGGCCTTCTACGTGCAGACCTACGCGTCGGCCACCCGCGTCTCGTTCACGTGGCAGTACGCGTCGTCCGACGCCGGCGGCAGCGCCTACGACCCGGCCGGCTGGATCCTGGACGGCGTGGAGACCCAGCTGTCGGTCGACGGCGGCCCCGGCAGCACCAGCCGCGGCGCGCTGACGGTCGCCATCGGCGCGGGCCAGACCTTCGGCTGGTACGTGCACTCGTTCGACTCGACGAGCGGCGCCGGCATGCTGGCCGTCGACGTGCCGCCGCCCGTGCCCGAGCCGCGCGCGGCCGCGATGTTGCTGGCCGCTCTCGCGGCTTGGCGACTCGCCCCGCGGCGCCGCCGGGACGCCTGATGCTCGACAAGGCGGCTCGCAGCGGCCGCTTCCTGCGGCGTGCCGAGGCGCTGGCGGAGACGCTGCGCGAGCATGTTCCAATCGGCGGCATGAACCCAGCCGGCACGGTTTCCCGCGACCGCGCACGCCTCCGTGTCCTCTTCGTGTGCAGCCTCAACCGCTGGCGCAGCCCCACCGCCGAGCAGGTGTGGCGCCGCCATCCGCCCGGGGGCGCTCGTACCGCAGAGTTTGTTCCATGAGCGCGACCCTCGACGGCGACCTGTCGCTGGGCTGGCGCACCGACCTGATCTTCGCGCGCTTCGATGGCCAGGTGGTCGACCGCGGCAACCACCTGTGCGTGCTCACGCCCGGCAACCCGACGTTCTGGTGGGGCAACTTCCTGCTGTTCCAGCACGCGCCCGGCCAGGGCGACCTCGAGCGCTGGATGGCACTGTTCGCGCAGGAGATCGAAGCGCGCCAGCCCGCGTCGTGCCACCGCGCATTCGGCGTCGACGTGCGCGAGCGCCTGGCGCTGCCGCCTGAGTTCGCCGCCGCCGGGTTCACGCTCAGCGAGGCGACCGTGCTGACGCTGGCGCACGACCAGCTGCTCGCGCCGGCTCGTCCAATGCCGGACGGCGTGTCCTTCGCCGTGCTGGACCTGCCGCGCGACGCCGCGGCCGTCGTCGACAAGCAGGTGGCGGTCGACTCGGGCCGCTTCGAACCGACGGGCTACCGCGAGTTCGCCCAGCGCCAGGTCGCCCGCTACGCCGCGATGCAGGCCGCGGGGCTGGGCCACTGGTTCGGCCTGGTGGCGCAGGTCGACGGCCGCGCGCTGCTGGTGGCGTCCTGCGGCCTGTTCCGCGCGTCGGCGCGCGTTGGCGATCCGGCCTCGCGCCTGGGCCGCTTCCAGTACGTCTCGACGCACCCGGCCTGGCGCCGCCGCGGCCTGTGCACCGCACTCGTCCACGCCGTCTGTCGCCACGGCTTCGACGCGATGGGCCTGGACACGCTGGTGATGGTGGCCGACCCCGCCGACGTGGCCATCGGCGTCTACGAATCGCTCGGCTACCGCCGCGGCACGAGCACCTGGCAGTTCGAGCGGCCACCCGGCTGAACTCGGTCATCGGCGAACGATCGGGGTCAGGCCTGGCCTCGGATCGCGACGAGCGCTGGGGCTGCCGGATGCGCATCGGCGCGATCCGAGGAGAGGCCAGACCCCTCGAGGCACGTCGACCGTGCAAGGGCGTCGTCGGCAGTCGCATGCAGCCCCTTGGAGGGGTCTGGCCTTTCCGTCGTCCGCGGGGCATTGTCGACCGAAGCGGACCAGTCCCATCGCGGACGACGGACAGGCCTGACCTCGATCATCCGCGAACGATCGCGGTCAGGCCGGCCGCGCCGGGATCTTCAGGCCGCGCTGCACCGCCGGACGTTCCAGGAACCTCGCCAGCACGCGCTTGACGTTGGCGAAATCGTCGAAGCCCACCAGGTCGCCGGCGCCGTAGAACGTCACCAGGTTGTTGATCCACGGGAAGCTCGCGATGTCGGCGATCGTGTATTCGTCGCCGACGATCCACTGCCGGCCGGCCAGGTGCCCGTCGAGCACGGCCAGCAGGCGCCGTGATTCGGCGACGTAGCGGTCGCGCGGACGCTTGTCCTCGTAGTCCTTGCCCGCGAACTTGTTGAAGAAGCCCACCTGGCCGAACATCGGGCCGATGCCGCCCATCTGGAACATCAGCCACTGGAGCGTCTCGTAGCGGCCGGCGTCGTCGCGCGGCATCAGCTGGCCCGTCTTGCCCGCGATGTAGACCAGGATGGCGCCCGACTCGAACAGCGGCAGCGGCTGGCCGCCCGGGCCGTTGGGATCGATGATGGCCGGGATCTTGTTGTTCGGGTTGAGCGACAGGAATTCCGGCGAGAGCTGGTCGTTGGTGTCGAAGCGCACCAGGTGCGGCTCGTACGGCAGCCCGGTCTCCTCCAGCGCGATGGCCACCTTCACGCCGTTGGGCGTGGGCAGCGAGTACAGCTGCAGGCGATCGGGATGGGCCGCGGGCCACTTCTTCGTGATCGCGAAATCGGCGAGTGTCGTCATGACGGGCTTCCTGTCCGCTGGGGAGGCGCGATTCTGTCCCGCGCGCGATGCCCTTGCCGGCGCGGGCCTACTCGCCCAGCGAGTTCATCGAATCGCCCGCGTCCGCCCGCGGCTTGCGCTGGAAGCGCGGCAGGTGCCAGCGGTAGCGCAGCGACAGCGCGCGCAGTGCGAAGCACACGGCCACCGCGCACCAGGTGAGCGCCGGCGAGCCCAGGCCGAGCGCTTCGCCGAACGTCGCGACGGCTGCGCCGACCAGCGCCGCCGAGGCGTAGATCTCGCGCTGCAGGATCACCGGCACGCGATTGAGCAGCACGTCGCGCATCACGCCGCCACCCACCGCGGTGACCATGCCCAGCAGCACCGCGACCTCGGCGTTCGAGCCGGCCAGCAGCGCCTTCTGCGCGCCCGTGACGGCGAACAGGCCCAGGCCCAGGGTGTCGAACAGCACCACCGGGTGCGCCAGCCGGTCGACCAGCGCGCGCGAGCCCAGCGTGATGGCGCCGGCCGCCATCGCGGTGGCCAGGTAGCGCCAGTCGCCCAGGCCGGCGGGCGGGATCGCGCCGATGCACACGTCGCGGATCACGCCGCCGCCGCAGGCCACGGTGAAGGCGAGCACCAGCACGCCGAACCAGTCCAGGCCGCGCTCGCGCGCCGCCACCGCCCCGCTGAGCGCGAACGCGAAGGTGCCGGCGAGGTCGAGGAACGTGAACAGCGCGTGGCCGTTCAGCACCAGTGCCAGGGCGTGCGCGTTCACGGCGTGCGCGTCACAGCGCCGAGCCGGGCGGCATCGGGCGCGCCGGCAGCGGGATGAACTCCGTCTCGCCGGGCACCGGCGGGAAGCGCTGCTCCGACCACGCGGCCTGGGCTTCCAGGATGAGGTCGCGCTCGCTCGACACGAAGTTCCACCACAGGAAGCGCGGCGCATCCAGCGGCGGGCCGCCCAGCAGCACGACATGCGCGGGCGCGTCGCCGGCGCGCAGGCGCGCGGGCTCGCCCGCGTCGAACACGATCAGGTGCTCGCTGGCCGTGGGCGAGTCGCTGTCGTTGCCGCGCACCTCGCCCTCCAGCACGTAGGCGGCGCGCTCCGCATGGTCGACTTCGAACTCGATCGATGCGCCGGCTTCCAGTCGCACGTCGACGAGGAACATCGGCGACGTCAACGCCACCGGCGACGTGGCGCCGAACGCTTCGCCCAGCACGACGCTCAGGCGCGCGCCCGGGCGCGTCACGCGCGGGATCGCGTCGGCGCCGTGGTGCGCGAACGCGGGCGGGCACTGCTCCTTGCCGAGCGGCAGCGCCACCCAGAACTGCAGGCCCCACAGGCGCGCGCCCGCGGCGCGCGCGTCCTCGGGCGAGCGCTCGGAGTGCACGATGCCGCGGCCGGCCGTCATCCAGTTCACCTCGCCGGGCTGGATCGGCACGACGCTGCCCAGGCTGTCGCGATGCAGGATGCTGCCTTCGAACAGGTAGCTGACGGTGGCCAGGCCGATATGCGGGTGCGGCCGCACGTCCAGGCCCTTGCCCGGCGCGAGCTGCACCGGGCCGAACTGGTCGAGGAACACGAACGGCCCGACGGCGCGCCGCGCCGCGCTGGGGAGCGCGCGGTGGACGACGAAGCCGTCGCCCAGGTCGGACGGGCGGGGCGTGATCACTTGCATGGCGTTCCTTCGGCGGTGGGAGCGACCCGATGGTAACGGCCGCCGACGGCGCATGCGCCGGCAGGGGAACGCAACAGGACCGAAGCTTGCCCCGCGACCGCCTGGACAGCCCCGATCGCCGGAACCGCCATGTCGTGGAAGTACTTCAAGAGGCTGCGCTGGCCGCCGCGGCGACTGGTGCTGTGGCACTCGATCGCCGCCATCCCGATGGCCACGGTCGTGGTGCTGGGCGCCTGGCTCTCGTACCACTACCACCACCTGGCCCTGGACAACCGGGACCGCGTCGACCGCGCCTATGCGGTGCTGGACGTGGTCGACGGCCTGTACATCTCCGTGCAGAACGCCGACGTCGCGCAGCGCGACTTCGTCATCACCGGCGACGAATCGCACCTGGCCGTCTACCAGGCCGCCCTGCGCGAGGAACTGGCCGATTCCGAGCGCCTGCGCGGCCTGCTCGCCGCGAGCGCGAAGCAGGAGACCAACCTGGCCCGGCTCGACGAGGCGGTCTCCGCCAAGCTGTCGGAACTGGGCAGGACGATCGAGCTGCGCCAGCGCGCCGGATTCGCCGCGGCGCAGCAGGCCATCCGCAACGGCGACAACGGCCACGCCATGACCGCCATCCGCCAGCAGGTGATGGTGCTGGCCGAGAACGAGCGCCGCTTCCTGCTGAACCGCCAGGCCGACACCCGCGTGCACGAGCGCGACGCCGTGCTAGTGGGCCTCTTCATCGCGGCGCTGTCGGTGACGACGCGCATCATCATCACGCTGGGCATCCGCCACGTGCACCAGAAGCGGCAGGCGGCGATCGCCGAAGGCGACGGCGGCGCTGCGCATCCGGCCGCCGAAGGCTCGCCGGGATAGGGCCGGGTAGCGCGAGGTAGCGCGGCGTAGGGCGGGGCAGGGCGGGGCAGGGCGGGGCAGGGCGGGGTAGGGCGGGTTAGCCGCAGGCGTAACCCGCCGTTTGCCGGCAAGCTGCAGGACCTCACCTTCGCCGACCTGCAAAGAGCCGGAATTCGACGGCAAAACGGATCGGCACGCCCGCGAACGGCGGGTTACGCCTGGGGCTAACCCGCCCTACGGCTTGCGCAGGAATGTGAAGGCCACCAGGCGACGTTCAGCGCGATGCCGGCGAGCGCGCAAATCGCGGACGCCACCGGGTGGGACAGGCGCGTCGTCAGAGTTCGTCCGCCAGGGCCGCCGAGAACTTGGTCAGCAGCAACTGTAGCGAGGCCTTCTCGGTCCGCGTGAACGTGCGCTCGTAGAACGCGTCGGCCTGCGTGCGCATCTCGGGCGCCACCGAATTCAGCAGCGCCATGCCGGCGTCGGTCAGCGACAGGTCGACGCGGCGGCGATCCTCGGCGTTCGGCACGCGGCGCATCCAGCCCTTGTCGACGAGGTCGTCGCAGATGCGCGTCATGTTGCCGCGGGTCTCGCCCGTGAGCTCGCTCAGCTCCGACGGGTTCGCCAGGTTCTCCGCGCGGCTGTAGAGCGACATCATCGTGATGTAGCCCGTGGCGGTCAGGCCATGCGGCTCCAGCTGCCGGCTCGCACGTTCGCCCATCATGATGTTGCAGGTGCGCATGAGGATGAAGATCGCGACGTCGCCGAGCCCGCCGCCCGTCGCCCGCCGGTGCGCCCGTTCGGCCTCGGCCATGGTGCGCGCCGAACGATTGCGTTCTTGATTGTTCATCCCGGGATAGTGCCGGATGCAACCAAAGCCGGCAAGCCCGCGCAGCGACCAGGTGGTCGACGGGTGTTTCCCGTCACCCAACGGATACTCGCCGTCATCCCGCGCGCAGTCGCAGGATCCACCTTCGCGCCGCACTGCGCACCTCCGGGCGGCGGGGCCCCGCGGCGAGGGTGCGTCATGTCATGCGTGGATCCTGCGACTTCGCGCAGGATGACATGGTTTCGACGGTGCGCATTGCGATCCGCGCACTGCAGCCTCTTGCCAGGCACGCGGGAGGCCATGGCCTTTCCGCGAATCGCTGATGAGCCAAGAAAGAAGGGTGCGCGACCCGGTCGGATCGCGCACCCCGTGGGCGAGCTCAGGCCGCCAGCGTGGCCAGCTCGCGCGCCGGCGCCGCCGCGTAGTGGCTCGTCTGCATCGAGTACTGCGCCCGACCTGAGGTCATGGCACGCAGGTGGCCGATGTAGCCGAACATCTCCTTCAGCGGCACCGTCGCGTTCACGACGGCCGCGCCGCCGCGCTGCGACTGGCCCTGCACGTCGCCGCGCCGGCGGTGCAGGTCGCCGATGACGTCGCCGAGATGCTCGATCGGCGTGATGACCTCGACGGCCATCACGGGCTCGAGCAGCAGCGGGTTCGCCCGCGCGGCGGCCTCGCGGAACGCGGACGCCGCGGCCAGCTCGAAGGCCAGCGACGACGAGTCGCGTTCGTGCGCGGCGCCGTCCAGCACGGTCGCCTCGAAGTCGACGGTCGGGAAACCGGCGACCACGCCCACCTGCGCGGCGCGGCGGATGCCGGCCTCGATGGCAGGGACGAACTCGCGCGGGATCGCGCCGCCGACGCTCTCGTTGACGAAGCGGAACCCGTCGCCGCGCGGCAGCGGCTTCAGGCGCAGCGTCAGCACCGCGAACTGGCCGGGGCCGCCCGTCTGCTTCTTGTGCACATGTGTCACCTCGCTTTCATTCGAAAGAGTCTCGCGGTAGGCCACCTGCGGCCGGCCGACCGACACGTCCACGCCATGGCGCGCGCGCAGCTTCTCGATCGCGACCTCGAGCTGCAGCTCGCCCATGCCCGAGAGGATCGTCTGCCCGGAGTCGGCGTCATGCCGCAACCGCAGGCTCGGATCCTCGCGCAGCATGGCCTGCAGCGCCTTGGACAGGTTCTGCTGGTCGGCCTGCGCCTTCGGCTCGATCGCGATGTCGATGACGGGTTCGGGCACGGCGATCTCCTCCAGGTGCACCGGATGGTCGCGATCGGCCAGCGTGTGGCCGGTCAGCGTGTCCTTCAACCCGACGACGCCCGCGATGTCGCCCGCCACGAGTTCGTCCTTGTCGATGTGCTTGTCCGCGTGCACCTCGTAGATGCGCGAGACGCGCTCGACGCGCCCGGTGGACGCGTTGAGCACGCTCGCGCCGCGCGCGAGGCGGCCGCGGTACACGCGCACGAAGGTCATCGCGCCGTGATCGTCGGCGACGACCTTGAACGCGAGGGCCGCGAACGGCGCATCGGCATCGGAACCCAGAGAGGCGGTATTCGAAGCAACAGGCGGACGCCGCGCTGGGCCGCCCCCGAGCAAGTCCGCCTGCCCCCTCGGGGGGCTGTCCGGCTTACTGGCCGGACGGGGGCTCACCTCTCCAGGCCGTGGCAGGTAGTCGATCACGGCATCCAGCAGCGGCTCCACGCCGCGGTTCCTGAAAGCGGAGCCGGCCAGCACCGGCACGAAGGCCGACGCGAGCGTGCCCGCGCGCAAGCCGGCCTGCAGCGACTCGATCGGGATCTCGTCGCCGCGCAGCCAGGCGTCCAGCAGCGCGTCGTCCTGTTCGACGACGGCCTCGACCAGGCGCGCCCGCGCACGCCGCGCTTCGTCCAGGAGCTCGGCGGGCACGTCGGCCTCGCGGAAGCGTTCGCTCGCATCGTCCTTGTCCCAGACGAGCGCGCGCATGCCCAGCAGGTCGACGACGCCGCGGAAGCCGCCCTCCGCGCCGATCGGCAACTGCAGCGGCAGCGCCACCACGCCCAGGCGTTCCTCCATCATCGCGACGACGCGCGCGAAGTCCGCCCCGGTGCGGTCGAGCTTGTTGACGAAGGCGATGCGCGGCACCCGGTACTTGTCCGCGAGTCGCCAGTTCGTCTCCGTCTGCGGCTCGACGCCGGCCACGCCGTCGAACACCACGACCGCGCCGTCCAGCACGCGCAGCGAGCGGTTGACCTCGATGTTGAAGTCGATGTGCCCGGGCGTGTCGATCAGGTTGATCTGCGTGCCGTTCCAGTGCACCGTGATGGCCGCGCTGTTGATCGTGATGCCGCGCGTGCGCTCCTGCGGGTCGAAGTCCATGCGGGTGTTGCCCGCGTCGACGGTGCCGATGCGGTGGTTCTCGCCCGTGTAGAACAGGATGCGTTCGGTGGTGGTGGTCTTGCCCGCGTCCACGTGGGCGATCACGCCGATGTTGCGCAGGTCGCGCGGTTTGCTGAGGGGCGTGTTGATCCTTGTCATGATGAATCCTTTGCTGGACGCGGCGTCCTGCCGCGTCACCGGGTGTGCTGTTCCAGCCGCCGCCCGGTGCGATCCACCAGGCGGTCAGCGTTGTTCGAGGGGCCCGTGGCCGGGGCACGGGCGTGCGCGAGCGATGTCCCGGCGAGCGGGAATCGTGGCGATCAGCTTGTCGTACGTGCGCATGGCGAGCCTTGCAGGTGAAGGGAAAAAACGAAACCCCGGGAGACTTGCGCCTGGCCGGGGGTTTGCGTTGCAAGTCGGCAGGGCGCGGCGGCCCTCCGACGGATGTCGAAGAGCACTCAGGTGGCGAGCGTGGCCTTGTTCACCAGGCCGGCGCGGGCGAGGAAGTGGTGAGTGATTTTCATGATGGTCGTCATTATCAGGCGAGGTCGATAGCTCTACAAGCGGTGGTGGCTTTCGATTGGGATCGGAAGTCGCATGACCGGGGTGGATCCTGCGACTCCGCTTCGCTGCGCGCAGGATGACACGGGGTTGGCTTGCGGTCATGCGCTCAGGCGCGCGCAGCGAAGGCGCGCGCAGCGAAGCCGCGACCCGGCGTCGTCCGGGCGACCGGTCGTGCGCCCGGGCGCCGGGCGGCGAAGCCCGGACCCCCGTGTCATCCTGCGCGAAGTCGCAGGATCCACCTCCGCCGGGAGCTCACATGACCGGAGCGGATCCGATCGCGGCGCCGCCGACGTCCTGCCGCGCCTACGCGGGCGCCGCGCCCGCGGGCACCGCGTCGCCGGCCGTCTCGCTCGCGCTCACCGAGGTGTCGTGCCGCTCGTACGTGCCGATCAACAAGCCGCTGGCGATCGCGCGCGATTCGAGCAGCGCGAACACGGCGTCGCGGCCGGGCGAATCGGGCAGGGGCTCTTCGCCGGCGAGGGCGAACACCTGGAAGGCATAGCGGTGCGGGCCGTGGCCCGGCGGCGGGTCGGGCGGCAGCCAGCCGTGCCGCAGGTAGGAGTTGCGGCCCAGTTGGGCGTCGTCGGGCGCATCGGCCGGGGCAGCGTCGCCGCCCTCCAGTGCGCCGGCAGGCAGCGACCCGTCCCCGCGCGGCAGGCCGACGGCGATCGCGTGCACCAGCGGGTGGGGCGTCGGCGAGTCGGCGTCCTCGACGACGAGCACGACCGACGCCGCCGCGGCCGGAACGCCGCTCCAATGGATCGGCGGCGAGCGGCCGTCGCCGTCGGCGGTGTAGGTCGCAGGCAGGGGGCCATGGTCGACGAAGGCCAGGCTGCCAACCGTGATCGCGCCCTGGCCGCCGCGCAGCGGCAGGCGGTTGAAGGCGATCTGGTCGAGGCCCGCGCGCTGGTCGCGCAGCGCGTGGCCGACGAAGTCGGGCAGGTTTTCCAGCATGCCGGCGACGCGGCAAGCCGTGTGCGCGACAGCCTCGCCGCCGCCCGGCAGGCGCGCGTCTTGCCAGCCCGGCACATCGTCCCGTGGAGTGTCCGAATGCAGCAAAAGAACCTGTTCGAAGACGGCAGCCTGTCGCGTCCTGCCGCGGCCGCGCTCGCCGCCACCGCGGTCGTGGGGCCGGCGCTGGCCGTGCTCGGCAAACGTCCGTCGAACTCGCTCTCGACCAGGGTCTGGTACGCGCTGTTGCACAAGCCGCGCTTCAACCCGCCCAAGGCGGTGTTCCCGGTCGTCTGGACTGCGCTCGACGGCGCGCTGGCCGTCGGCGCCTACCGTCTCGCGCGGCAGCCGTCCACGCCCGCGCGCAACCGGGCGCTGGGGCTGTTCGCGGCCAACGTCGCAATGATCACGGGCTGGTCCAGGCTGTTCTTCGGCCGCCACCACCTGGGCGCCGCGGCCGTGGGCTCGGCGGCCATCGCCGCCACCGCCACGGCCTATGTCGCCGCGGCCAGGCCGGTCGACCGGCCCGCGGCGGCCACCGGCCTGCCGCTGGTGGCCTGGGTGGGCTTCGCCACGGTGCTCAGCACGGCGATCTGGAAGATGAACCGGCGCTGAAGGCCGGCGGGGATCTCAGGCCAGCGCCCTGACGATCGCCGCGAAGATCATCCCCATGCCGATGACGCTGATCGCCCACGCCCCGGTGCGGGCGACCGGGATGCCCACCATGTAGATCGGGATGTAGGCGAGGCGCGCCCAGTAGAAGATGCGGGCGCCCAGCTCCACGTTCGGGTCGTTGACGTTGCCCGCCACGGCCACCAGCGCGAGCGCCGTGAACAGCACCATGTTCTCGAGCATGTTCCTGGCGGCGCGCTCGGTGCGCGCGGGGAAGCCGTGGCAGTCGACGGCGGCCTCGCGGTTGCCCATGGCGTCCTTCATGCCGGTCGGCGTCCAGGCCCGCGCCTTGATGAGGCTCGCGGCCACGATCAGCGCCCAGTTGATCACGGCGAGCTCGGCCACGATCATCAGCGTCTTGGTCATCGTCATGTCGGTCTGCCCGGCAGTGGAGAGGCCGACAGCATAGGGCAGGTCGGTGTCGGTCTTCCCTTTGGGCGCGCAGACGCTAGGCCTGCCAGACGCCGTAGCCGGCTTCGCGCAGCCCGATCGCGAGCTCCACCTCCATCTCGCGCGCAGCCTCGTAGGGCATCGGGTTGTAGACGGCGTAGAGCTCGGGCAGCAGGCGCAGGCCGTACTTGAAGACGAAGCGGTTGGACTGGATGCCGGCCTTGTGCCTGTCGAAGCGCAGGTCGGGGTCCAGCCCGGTCATTCCCACGTAGACGCAGGGCCGGGTGAGCGCGTGGTCGGGGTTCGCCTTGCGGAACGCGGGCTCGTTCCAGACGCGGTCGTCCAGCAGGACCACGTAGACATGGTGGGATTGGCGGGGCGGGCGGCCGGCGGGCATCGTCAGAGGCGATTGTCGGCCCGGGCCGCGGCCACGCGCCCAGCAAAAAGGGCCGACTCGCGTCGACCCTCTCTTTGGCTGCCGGGAACGAGCCCGGCGTGCAGCAGCGTCGGCCGGCCCGCGGGCCGGCGGACAGCTTACTGGCCACCCTTCTTGTCAGCCGAGGCTTCCGGGTTGGTCGCCGCCGAGGCCGCCTTGTGGGCCTTGTGCGCCTTGTGGTGCTTGGCGTGCTTGGCCGGGGCCGAAGCGCCGTCGGCCGGGGCGGACGCGCCCTGGGCGAACGAGACCGCCGCGAACGAGGAGAGCAGGGCGGCGACGATGAGGGTCTTGGTCATTTGAGGATGTTCCGTATTCAGACGAGATTCGCTTTGGCTCCGACTCTCTCGAGCGGGCCCGGCATCGGCCGGGCTTGCAATCACAACGGGACGCCCGGGTGGCCGGTTGACAGCCGGTCGCGATACTTTGCGCGCTATCCGTCGCCAAGCTTGCGTCAGCCGAGGGCGGCCAGCACCTCGGCCGCCGTCCGCACGCGACCCAGGCGCGGGAAGACCTTGCCGAAGGAGTTGGCATGCATCGCGGCGTCCGGGCCGCTGGTGGCGTCCTCGGCGAAGACGATGTCGTAGCCCAGCTCCCACGCGAAGCGCGCCGTCGACTCCACGCCCACCGCGGTGGCGATGCCCGCCAGCACGATGGTGCGGATGCCGCGTCGGCGCAGCTGCAGGTCGAGCTCGGTGCCGTGGAACGCGCCCCAGTGGCGCTTGACGATGGCGATGTCGCCCGGCCGCGTGGGCAGCTCGGCCGGGTCGTCCAGCCAGTTCGACGGCGGCGCGCCGGCGGGATTGGGGGCGTCGACGATCGCCTTGAGCATGTCGCCGCCGTCCGCCGAGAATCCCACCTTCACGCGCACGACCGGCGCCTTGCGCGCATGGAAGGCGGCCGCCAGCGGCACGGCGTTGGCGATCACGGCCGCGCCGTCGTACGGTGCCTTCGCATAGGGAAGAATGCCTTGTTGCAGGTCGATCAGCACGAGTGCCGTCGAGGCGGGGTCGAGTTCGAGCGGAAGGGTGGTGGTCATGGCGGTCCGGGCGTTAACATGAGGATGTCCTCGCATTCAAGTTTATGAGGAAAGACTCACAAATGTCCACTACCCCGGCCGGGCCAGGGGAATCGGCCGTGGCGGCCGAAGCCGCGGCGGCCGCGCGCGCGCCGCGTCGCGCACGAGGCCAGTTGCGCGTCGATGCCCTGTTGGCCGCGGCTGCCGAGGTCTTCGCCGCCAAGGGCTTCGACGCCGCGACGATGACGGAGATCGCCGCCCACTCCGGCTCTTCCATCGGGTCGCTGTACCAGTTCTTCCGCACCAAGGAGGCCGTGGCCGAGGCATTGCTGGGCACGCAGGTCGACGCGCTGTGGGTCGCCATGGATGGCCTGGCCGAACGCGCGCCCGCCCTGTCCACGCCCGACCTGGGGCATGCGATGGCCAGGTGCCTCGTCGACTTCCGCGCGGGCCATCCGTCGTTCGCCACGCTCGTCGAACGCCCGGGGCCACCGTCGCCGCGGGTGGCCGGCGTGCGCCGCACGGTGCGCGAACGCGTCGAGGCGATCCTCGCGCGCCACGCGCCCGGGGCCGATCACAAGGTGCTGCGCGCGATGGCGCCCGTCGTCCAGCACGTGATGAAGTCGGCCGTGCAGCTGCGCGGCGACCTCGAGGGCGCGGAGCTCCGGGCCGCGGCGCGCGAGCTCGAGACGATGCTCGCCGGCTACCTGGTGGCGCGCCTCGCGCCCGCCGCCCCGCGCTGACCACGCCTGCCACGGCAAGCGCGTCGCCAACCATCCCCCGATCGCGTCACCGCCCTCGGTACGCGCCTTGCCTGAGGCTCGCCCGTGGGTGCGCCCGAGGGGGCGCGTGCCCGTCACGCGGAGAGCGACGATGCTGTTGGAAGGATCCTGTCACTGCGGCGCGGTGTCGTACACGGTGGTGGCCCATGAACCGGTGCCCTACATGCGCTGCTATTGCTCGATCTGTCGCAAGACCGCCGGCACGGGTGGCTACGCGATCAACCTGGGCGCCGACAAGCGCACGCTGAAGGTCCAGGGCGCGGAGCACCTGGCCGTCTACCGGGCGCGGCTCGACAACGGCGAGACGAGCACCGGGCGACGCCATTTCTGCAAGCACTGCGGCACGGCGCTGTGGCTCCACGACCCGACCTGGCCCGACCTGGTGCACCCGCACGCCGGCGCCGTCGACACGCCGCTGCCGCGCCCGCCCGACGTCACCCACATGATGCTGGAGTTCAAGCCCGAGTGGGTCGACGCCCACGTGCGGCCCGCCGACGATACCTTCGACGACTATCCGAAGGAATCGCTGGCGGAATGGCATCGGCGGCATCGCCTGGAGAGCTGAGAACGTCCGGCCGGGCCCCGCGCCGTCGCGGGGCGGACGTGCGTCAGGTCTCGAACGCCGCTGGATACGTCCTGCCGTACCAGTTGTCGACCTCGTCGTGCTCCAGCGCCATGAACGCGCGGAAGCCGGGAATCAGGAAAAAGCCCAGTGCGGATACCACGGAGGCCATGCCGAACGCGACATAGACTGCGCGCACGCTGGCGTGGGCGAGCGCGACCCCGGCGATCGCCGGACCCAGCGTCTGCGACACCTGCGTCGTCATGATGGCCGCCGACGACATGCGCGCGCGGAACGCGAGCGGGCGCGCGAGCATGCGGTGGGTCTTGCCCACCAGCGTCATGGCCGCGTTGCAGACGCCGGCCAGCGCGAACATCGCCACGAGCACGCGCGGGTTGCTCGTCCAGCCGGCGACGGCGAAGGCCGCGCCCATCAGCACCGCGCCGCCCACGCGCGTGGCGAAACGTCCGTGCAGGCGCGCCCAGGCCTGCGCGATGCCCAGCGAGCCGACCAGCATGCCCAGCGACAGTCCGGCCTCGCACCAGCCCAGCCAGGCGGCGGACAACCCGAGCGACTGCACCTTCAGCGGCAACAACAGCGTCACGCACGGCAGCATCGCCAGCGCGCCGACGAAGTTGCACAGCACCCAGCCGCGTTCGATGGGGATGGCCCAGTTCACGCGCAGGCCCACGCGGAACTCGGCCGACCAGCGGCGCGCCGGCCGCGGCATGTCCGCCGCGCGCGCGGGTACCGGCAGGCGCGTGGCGAGCGCGGCCGCCGCGAACAGCAGCAGGGCGTGCAGCCACAGCGTGCGCGCGGTGCCGACGGCGGCCAGCACCGACCCGGCGATGGCCGGTCCGACCAGGCGCCCGCTGGCCTGCGCCGTCTGTTGCTGTCCCAGCGCGCGCGACAGCTGCGCGGGCGGCACCAGCTCGGTCACGATGCTGTTGACTGCAGGCAGCAGCAACGCGTTGGCGAGCACTGCGACGGCATCGATGGCCAGCACCACGCCCAGCCGGTACTCCGACAGCGAGGCGAACGCCGCCATCGCGCTGGCCGCGCAGGCCAGGCCGACCAGCGCCACCACCATCAGCGTGCGCTTGGGATGGCGGTCGACGAACGGCGACAGCAGCGGCATCGCCACGAACGACATCGCCGACACCACCACGCCGAACACCGCGAGATCGTTCGCGCCGCCGGACTGCGCGATCCACCACGGCAACGCCACCTGTCCCACCATCAGCGACAGCAGGGTCAGTGCATCGCTCCAGAGGAGCCAGTGGAAGGAGGCGCCCGGAATCGGGCTCTTGAGAAACGACGGCAGGGGCATCCCGCCATGCTAACGGCCGCCGTCGCGGCGCCCGCCCGCTGCGCGCTCAGGCGCAGGCCAGCGCCTCGGCTTCCTCGGCCTTCGCGAAGAACTTGAAGCTGCGGATGTGGGCGATGAGCGCCGCTTCGTCGTAGGGCTTGCCCATCACGAGGCCCACGCCCACGCGCAGCGCCTCCTCGCGGTGGCGATCCTCGGCGGAGGTGATCATCACGAGCGGGATCTGGCGCGTGCGCGCGTCGCCCTTGAGCGCCGCGACGAGGCCGAAGCCGTCCATCCCGGGCATGTCGACGTCGGTGATGAGCAGGTCGGGGCAGCAGTTCTCGAGCTGCTTGAGGGCGTCGATGCCGTCGACGGCGGTGACGACCTGGAAATCGTGCGAGGCCAGGAGGCGGCTGGACTTCACGCGGACCATCTTGGAGTCGTCGACCAGCATGACCAGCGTCTGGGCGGCGGTCTTGAGGACGGTCGCGACGGCGGGCGCGGACGGCGCGGCGACGGGCGCCGGGCGGGCCAGCGGGACGGTGCGCTCGACGACGGCGGGCTGGGCCGCCACCGGGGCCACGACCGGTGCCGGGGGCAGCTGGGTGGCGGGCAGCGTCGAGACCAGCGACGCCGCCGTGCGGGCGGCGTCGGCGGCGCGGCGCTCGGCGTCGGCGCGGGCGACGTTCTGCGCCTTCTGGATCGCGGCCTTGCGGCGCGCGGCCTCGGCGGCGATCACGCGCTCGGCCTTGGCGCGCGCGGTGGCGCGGGCGGCCTCCTGCTCGGGCGTGCGGTCGGCCGCCTCGGGGGCGGTCGGGACGGCCGCGGGCGGCGCGATCTCCGTGTCCGCGATCCGGTTCGGGGCGCGGCGGGCGACCACGACGCGCCAGGCCGCGAAACCGACGGCGAAGACAACGAAGAGCGCGATGAGGAGGGTGGTCATGGGGCGTCGCCGATGGTGCTGAGCGGATGTCGACAGGATAGGGGCAAGGGGCCCTGCTGATCCGTGGAAACACCGAGGCAATCCGACCCACTTCGTGAAGTCGGCCACGCGAACCGGAAACGCGCACGCGCAGTGTGCGCGACGCCCCTGCAGTCAGGTGTCTGGAGGTGTGACTTGTGTCACGGACGCCGCTTCGAGGGCGCGCCAGGTCAGGTACAGGCGGGTGTCGAACTCGACCTGGTGGTAGTCCGGCAGCATGTGCTCGCACAGCGCGTAGAACGCCTTGTCGTGCTCGCGTTCCTTCAGGTGCGCGAGCTCGTGCACCACGATCATCTGCAGCATGTCGGCAGGCGCGTCCTTGAAGACCGCGGCCACGCGGATCTCCTTCTTCGCCTTCAGCTGCCCGCCCTGCACGCGCGACACGGCCGTCAGCGTGCCGAGCGCCCGCTGGTCGACCTGCAACCGGTTGTCGAAATGCACCTTGGACAGCAGCGGCGCATTGCGCAGAAAACGCTGTTTCAGCGCCATCGCGTGCTCGTACAGCGCGCCGTCGTTGCGCACCGCGTGGCGCTCGGGGTAGCGACGCTCCAGGTAGGCGCCGAGCTCGCCGCGCGCGATGAGCGTGCGCACCTGCTCCAGCGTCGAGGCCGGATAGCCGCCGAGGAAGGGCAGGCCGTGCGGATCGCGGGGCGTGTTCACAGGCGCGGGAACCAGTGCGGCACGTGCGCGACGGCGTCGGCCAGCGAGCCGATGACGCCGTGCGCCTGCGCGGCGACGTCCGCCGGCGGGTGCTTCAGGTCCGGCACGATCACCACGCGCACGCCCGCTGCCTGCGCGGCACGGGCGCCGTTCTCGCTGTCCTCGAACGCGATGCAATCGGCCGGCGCGGCACCCAGGCGGCTGGCCGCCAGCAGGTAGATCGCCGGATCGGGCTTGCCGTGCGCCACCTCGTTGCCGCCGGTGATGCAGCGGAAGTACTTGAGAACGTCGACATGGCCCAGCCGGTGGCGGATCTCGTCGACATCCGACGACGACGCCACCGCGCACGGGATGCCCGCATGGCGCAGCGCCTCCAGCAGCATCAGCGCGCCGGGCTTGAGCGGGAAGACCGGGCCGCCGCCGGACTGCGGCAGCAGCTCGCGCGCCTTCGCGGCCGTGGCGCGCATCGCCTCCTCGCTGCCCAGCATCTCGACGAGCATGGGCACCGACTGCTGCGCGGCGCGTCCGACCACGCGCAGGAAATCGGCCATCTCCAGCTTGAACCCCAGGGCCTTCGCGCCCGCGATCCACGCCTCGGAAATGGCGCGTTCCGAATCGATCAGCAAGCCGTCCATGTCGAAGATCGCCGCCCGGAACTTTGAACCCTCAGTCAGCGGGGTACCGCTGCCAGCTCCCCGAGGGAGCGCGCGGCCTTGCTCCGGAGCGGCCGAGCGCGGCGTCCGCGTGCTTTCGCCCTCCGCTCGATGCCCGGGGCCGTCCCCCCGAGGGAGTGCGCGGCCTTGCTCCGGAGCGGCCGAGCGCGGCGTCCGCGTGCTTTCGCCCTCCGCTCGATGCCTGGGGCCGTCCGTCGACATCCTGCTCACTGCATGTGCCAGCCGTGCGAGACCGTGATGGACTGCCCGGTCAGCGCGTTCGTCTTGAACGCCGCCAGGAACACCGCGCATTGCGCCACATCCTGCACGGTCGTGAACTCGCCGTCGACGGTGTCCTTGAGCATCACCTTCCTGATGACGTCGTCCTCGCTGATGCCCAGCGCCTGGGACTGCTCGGGGATCTGCCTTTCCACCAGCGGCGTGCGCACGAAGCCCGGGCAGATGACATTGGCGCGGATGCCGTCCTTGGCGCCCTCCTTGGCGACGGTTCGCGCCAGGCCCAGCAGGCCGTGCTTGGCGGTGACGTAGGCCGACTTCAGCGGCGAGGCCAGGTGCGAATGCACCGAGCCCATGTAGATGATGGCGCCGCCGCGGCCCTGCTTGATCATGGCGCGCATCGCGGCGCGCGTGGTCAGGAACGCGCCGTCGGTGTGGATCGCGCTGAGCTTCTTCCAGTCCGCGTACGTGAAGTCGACGATGGGCGCGATGATCTGGATGCCCGCGTTGCTGATCATCACGTCCAGGCCGCCGAAGCGCTCGACGACGGCCGCCGTGCCGGCGTCGACCGCCGCCTCGTCGGTGACGTCCATCGCCACCGCCATCGCCTGGCCGCCGGCCTTGACGATCTCGTCGGCCGTGGCCTGCGCCGCAGCGAGCGACAGGTCGGCGATGGCGACCTTGGCGCCTTCCTTCGCGTACTCGATCGCGATCTCCTTGCCGATGCCGCTGGCCGAGCCGGTGATGATGGCGACCTTGTCCTTGAGTTGCATGACGTGCTCCTGCTGAGATTTCCGGGGGTGGGTGGCGGACGCGTCGTGGCGTGTCCGCTCGATTCGAAGGGTTCTACCAGACTCCGTTGTCGGCGCGCTGACGCTGCGCGCCTCACGCGCGCGCCAGCGGGATCGCCGTGACGGCCTGCAGCTGGTCGAAGGCCAGGCCCGCGGCCATGTCGACGACGCTGGCGCCGTGCGGCCCGACGTCGATGACGGCGAGGTCGGTGTAGACGCGGCAGACGCAGCGGAGGCCGGTCAGCGGGTAGGTGCAGGTCTCGACCAGCTTGCTCTCGCCGGCCTTGGTCAGGTGCTCCATCATCACGAAGGTGCGCTTGGCGCCGATCGCGAGGTCCATCGCGCCGCCGACGGCCGGGATCGCCCCCTCGGCGCCGGTATGCCAGTTGGCCAGGTCGCCGCGCGCGGAGACCTGGAACGCGCCCAGCACGCAGATGTCGAGGTGGCCGCCGCGCATCATCGCGAAGCTGTCGGCGTGGTGGAAATAGGAACCGCCGGGCAGCAGCGTCACCGGCTGCTTGCCGGCGTTGGTGAGGTCGTAGTCCTCCTCGCCCGGTGCCGGCGCGGGGCCCATGCCGATGATGCCGTTCTCGCTCTGCAGGATCACCTCGCGGCCGGCGGGCAGGTGGTTGGCGATCAGCGTGGGCAGGCCGATGCCCAGGTTGACGACGCTGCCGTCGGCGATGTCCTGGGCGACGCGGGCGGCCATCTGGTCGCGCGTCCAGCGGGCAAGAGGGGGAATGTCGCTCATGGTCAGGCTGCCTTGAAGCCGGCGCCGCGCGTGGCGGTGCGTGCGATGGGCACCACGCGCTGCACGAACACGCCCTGGGTCACCACCGCCTCCGGGTCGAGGGCGCCCAGTTCGACCACCTCGTGCACGGTGGCGATGGTGCATCGGGCGGCCATCGCCATGACGGGCCCGAAGTTGCGCGCGGTCTTGCGGTAGGTGAGGTTGCCCCAGCGGTCGCCGCGCTCGGCCTTGATCAGGGCCACGTCGGCGTGGATGGCGTATTCCAGCACCTGCATCCGGCCGTCGATCTCGCGCGTCTCCTTGCCCTCGGCCAGGATGGTGCCGTAGCCGGTGGGCGTGAAGAACGCGCCGATGCCGGCCCCGGCCGCGCGGATGCGCTCGGCGAGGTTGCCCTGGGGCACCAGTTCCAGCTCGATGCGGCCTTCGCGGTACAGGCGGTCGAAGTGCCAGGAATCGACCTGGCGCGGGAAGCTGCAGATGATCTTGCGCACGCGGCCGGCGCCCAGCAGCGCGGCCAGGCCGGTGTCGCCGTTGCCGGCGTTGTTGTTGACGACCACCAGGTCGCGCGCGCCCTGATCGAGCAGGGCGGCGATGAGTTCATCGGGCAGGCCGGCGGTGCCGAACCCGCCGATCATCACCGTGGCGCCGTCCCGGACGTCCGCCACGGCGGCCGCCGCGCTTTCAACGATCTTGTCGATCATCGCCCCATCGCCTCCAGGAAGAGCCCGTCAATCTACCAAACGCGGCGCGACCCTTCGCTGCACTGCGGCATCGCCGCCCGGCACCCCTGGCGGGTGGCGCGCGGGGCGACGGTGAGGGGCGTCGGCGGCAGGCCACGAAACGTGCGAAATGACCGCCGAATGGCTCGCCAAGTCAGTCGTCGGCAGGGGGAAATGGCGGACGATTGACAGATCGTGCGAGTTGGCGGCATATGGCAAGACAGCTGTCGCGTTCCCGGCGAGACTGTTCGGCAGTGCGGGGCCTGGCCCGCACCGGGCGCACGAAGAGGTGTCCGACGCAGGCAAACGATATCGGAGACCCTTGAAGACCATGCCGTTCCGCTCGCCTTTCCGGCTGTCCGCGCTGCTCCTGCTGCTGGGCACCACGGCCGCATCCGCCGATCCCGTCGTGCCGCCGCCCGCCTGGCCGGCCGTCAAGGACAGCCCGGTCACGCTGGGCGCCGACCCCGTCCGCCCGCTGCTCCTGGGCACGCTGCGCATCTCGCTGGACAACGCCACGCTGGCCGACACCCGCAAGGCGATCGGCGCCGGCGTGGCGCAGCGCCAGGGCAGGGGCACCGACGCGCTGGACTGGCTCTGCTACACCGTGGCCGACGCCGCGCCCGCCCAGCGCCTGTGGCTGACGTCCAGCGAGCTGTCGCGCGGCCGCATCGATGCCGTCGTCGCCACCGAGCTGGCGGCCGGCGCCGCCCCCAGCCCCGAGTGTCCCGACCTGCCTGCCCGGTTCAAGCCGGTGCGCTTCGACGACGGCCTGTGGCTGGGCACGCCCAGCGGTGAACTGCGCAAGGCGCTCGGCATCCCGTCCCGGACCGGCCCCCATTTCTCCAGCCTGTTCCAGGGCCAGACGGGCAACCTGCAGATGGTCAGCTCCACTGTCATCGAGTTCCGCGGGCCGCGCGCCGTCTCGCTGTACGTGGCGCACTCGTCGCAGAACTGAGTCGGTCGCGGGCCTTCGGCCCGGATGGGCGCGACTAGAAGCCCCTTTCCTCGTCTTTTCACGCTATCGCCCGGCCGCCGGATACGGGATGCTCGCGGGTGACAGCCGGCTTCCTCCCGGGAAGGCGGTCGATTCCAATGAAACACGAGACACGATGACCCGCCCCCGTTCCGCGACGCCCCCGCCGCCGCTGCCGCGATGCCGCGCCGGGGCCGCGCTCGCGCTGGCGGCGCTGGCCTGGCTGGCGCCCGGGCCGGCCCGGGCC
>JBJMWE010000469.1:0-23617 GCA_045810285.1 Vitreoscilla sp.
GCGCGCAGTCGCAGGATCCATGGCCGCCGGTCAGTGCCTGACCATCGGCTGCCTTGCCGCCGCCTCCACGAGCAACCCGCGCAGCCAGCGATGCGCCGGGTCGTCGTCCTTGCGCAGGTGCCACATCATCTCCACGTTGACGGCCCCCAGGGTCAGCGGCAGCGGCTTTTGCACCAGCCGGTGCTCGGCGCCCGTGGCCGGCAGGAACTGGCGGGGCAGCACGGTGAGCAGGTCGGAGCGCGCGACGACGCTGCCGGCCGTGGCGAACTGGTTGACGGTCAGCACGATGCGGCGCTGGCGGCCCAGCGTGGCGAGCGCCTCGTCGACGAAGCCGTGGGCCCGGCCGGAGAACGTCACGAGCAGGTGGTGCGCGTCGACGAAGGTGTCCAGCGTCAGCTCCTGGCCGGCCAGCGGGTGGTCGCGCCGCATCACGCAGACGTACTCGGTCGCGTACAGCTGGCGGTGGTGCAGCGCGGCGTCGCCGCCTTGCGCGACGATGGCGGCGATCGCGTTGGGGAAGTAGCCGACGGCCAGGTCGGCGTCGGCCTCCTCGACGAGCCGGCGCGGGTCGCGCGTGGTCAGCGGCAGCGTGCGGATGTTGGCCAGCGCGCGCTGCCCTTCGATGGCGGACACCAGGTGCGGCAGCAGCATCGCCGCGGTGGCGTCGGCCATGGCGATGCTGAAGGTGGCGGCGTCGCGCGCCGGATCGAAGTCCGGTGGCGACAGCGCGCCCTGCAGCTGCGCGAGCGCAGCCCGCACCTGCGGCCACAGCAGCTCGGCACGTGCCGTCGGCCGCATGCCATGGGCGGTGCGGTGGAGCAGCTCCTCGCCCACAGCCCCATGCAGGCGCTTCAGGGCGTGGCTGGCCGCCGGCTGGGTCATCGCGAGCCGCTCGGCGGCACGCGTGAGGCTGCCTTCGGCCATCACGGCGTCGAAGACGCGCAGCAGGTTGAGGTCGAGCGTGCGGAAATTCACGAAGAATGACGGTCGAGCGAGATATGAATATCAAGCATATCTCGGATGCCCAACATTCATTGGAGTATCAGAGGGAAAACCCCTACATTCTCTTCATCGCACCTTACCCAGGTGCACTTGCAGGGAAACACCATGACCGCCATCACTTCCGGTACCTACGGCCACCAACCGATCTTCTCGGGCGCGATCCGCCAGCTGGTCGCCGGCCTGTTCTCGTCGTCCACCCGCCGTGTCGCCAAGCCGGCCGCCGCCACCGTGCGCCCCGCGCTGGTGGCGAGCGCCTACCGCGTGCGCATCCGCGAAGCCAACGACGTGCGCGCCCTGGCCCGCAGCGTCGAGATGCACTCGCCGGGCTTCGCCGCCGACCTGTACGCCGCCGCGTCGCGCCACGAAGGCTACGACGACTGAGCGCGCTGCGAATGACGCCGGCACGTCCGCCTGGACACGCCGAAGTCGTTCGCGCAACGCCGGCTCGCGACGAGCCGGTGCGTTGGGAGAGCGTCGACTTGCGCCACCAGGGCGTGGCGCCTCAGCGCTTCTCGACCAGCGTGGGCACCAGTCGCAGCGCGGCGCGGACCTTGTCCGCCGCGCTCCTGGCCTCGTCCCGCGATGGATAGGGCCCGGCCTGCAGCTTGTTGAGGCCGCGGTCGCTGAAGACCGCCAGCAGCGGGGCCAGCCAGGGCTGCTCGTCGATCAGCTTGCGCTGGAAATCGAGCGCGCCGTCGCGCTGCTTGAACGCGCCCAGCTGCAGCCACCAGCCGATGCCGGCCGTGGTGTCGGCGCGGGCGCGCTCGTCGGGCTTGTCGGCCCGCTCGGCGCCCACGCTCGTGGGCACGGGTCCCGCGACCACCGTTTCGCTGACCGTCGTCACCGAGCCCGCCACGGGCGCGGTCGCGTCGACGGCCGCCGCCGCGCCGAGGTCGACGCCCGGCGTCGTCGCCGGCGACTGCGGCGCCGCCATCACGCCGGCATCGACGCCCGGCTTGGATCCATCCACCGCCGTGGCGACGACGTCGGCGGCGGCCGCGGGCAGCGTCCTGGGCGTCGCGGGCACGGGCGCCGCGCGCGGGCGTGTCACGCCTGGGCGCGTGGACGCGGCGCGGTCGAGGTCGCCCACCGCGACGCTGGTCGGCAGCTCGCCGGGGGGCGGCTTGCGCAAGGCGGCGCCGGTGCGGATGTCGTCGTCCGTGATGCGCGTGACCTCCACCGGTGCGACGCCGTTGAGCACGCCCAGCTTCAGCGCCGCGGTGTACGACAGGTCGATCACGCGACCCGGCGAGAACGGGCCGCGGTCGTTCACGCGCACGATCACCTCCTTGCCGTTGGCCGGGTTGCGCACGCGGGCGTAGCTGGGGATCGGCAACGTCTTGTGCGCGGCCGTCATCGCGTACATGTTGTACGACTCGCCGCTCGCGGTGCGCCGGCCATGGAACTTCTTGCCGTACCACGACGCCAGGCCCTTCTCGGCGAGCGCGCGGTCGTCGGTCAGCGGGGTGTACGTCTTTCCGCCGATCTCGTAGGGCTTGTTCGGGCCGCCGTTGCGGATGGCCTCGATCTTCGGCTCGGCGTCGGGCACCGCCTCGAGGTTGCCCGGCGGATGCGCCTCGGGACCGTCACGATCGGCGTTGCCCGGGGGCAGTCGCGAGATGTTGCCGGGGCCGCGCGCGGTGGGCGTCGTCTGGCAGGCGGCCAGCACGGCGAGCAGCAGCGCCGACGCGGCGACGCGCAGCGGCGTGGCCATCGAGAGGCTGGTTAGCGGCGGGATAGGTCGGTCACGATCCGGCATTCGGCGAGTCTGGTGGCCCGGGTGTCGGGCGTTGCATCGGCAGCCTGGCCGGCGCAAGGGGAGCTTACACCGAGCCCACGACGCGACATGCCCCGGTGCCGGTCGCCCAGGCGATGTGTTTCAATCCCTTGCACACCCATGAGCAGGCGTTTGACGCGCCGACAATTCGAGGAGTCCCCATGATGTCGAAGCCTGGCCGCCGGGCGGCGCATCTCGCGGCCGTGGTCGCGGGCATCGTCGCCGCCCTGCCCGCCGCGGCGGCCGTCATCCCGCCCGGCACCGTGCTGGCGGCCAGGCAGGAACTGGTGCGCAACAACGGCGCCGAGCCCGAATCGCTGGATCCGCAGCTGATCGAGTCGACCAACGCCTCCAACATCCTCGTCGACCTGTTCGAGAGCCTGACGGCGCTCGACAACCATTCCAAGGTCGTGCCCGGCGTCGCCGAGTCGTGGCGGCAGGTCGACCCGACGACCTGGGTGTTCAAGCTGCGCAAGGACGCGCGCTGGTCCAACGGCGAGGCGGTGACCGCGCCGGACTTCGTCTATGGCTGGCACCGCCTCGTCGACCCCAAGAACGCGGCCCCGCTCGGGTCCACCATGGGCGCCTACGTCCTCAACGGGGTGGCGATCACGCAGGGCAGGCAGCCGGTGTCGGCGCTCGGCGTGCGCGCCATCGATGCCGGCACGCTGGAAGTGAAGACGCCCGGGCCGCTGCCGTTCCTGCCCTACCTGCTGGCCAACGTGCAGTTCAGCCCCGTGCCGCGGGCCGTCGTCGAGAAGTACGGCCGCGACTGGACCAAGCCCGGCAACCTGGTCGGCAACGGCGCGTTCGTGCTCAAGGAGTGGCAGGTCAACAGCAAGGTGGTCGTGGACAAGAGCCCCACCTACTGGGACGCGGCCCACGTGGCGCTGGCACGCTCGACCTACCTCGCCGTGGAGGACAACAACGCCGACTTGAAGCTGTACCAGTCCGGCGAGGAGGACATGATCGGCCGCACTCCGCCCGGCGCCTACGCGGCGCTCAAGGCGCAGTACCCGAAGGAGATGCACAACGGCACGCTGATCGCGCTGCGCTTCTGGGCGCTGAACAACCGCGATCCGCTGCTCAGGGACGTGCGCGTGCGCAAGGCGCTGTCGATGGTGATCGACCGCGAGATCCTGGCCGCCAAGGTGACCGCCGACGGCCAGGCGCCGGTCTACGGCCTCACCCTCAAGGGCAGCGAGGGCGCCGATCCGGTGCGCTACGACTGGGCCGACTGGCCGATGGACAAGCGCGTGGCCGAGGCGCGCAAGCTGCTGGCCGAGGCCGGCGTGAAGCCCGGCACGCGCCTGAAGTACGCGTACAACACCAGCGACTATCACAAGAAGCTGGCGCTGTTCACGGCCTCCGAGTGGAAGACCAAGCTCGGCCTCGACACCGAGCTGGAGGCCATGGAATACAAGGTGCTGATCCACCGCCGCGAGAGTGCGGAGTACCAGGTCGCGCGCCACGCCTGGACCCCCGGCTACGCCGACATCACCGGCCTGCTCGCGCTGGTGGAATGCGGCAACGACGCCAACGACAACAAGAGCTGCAGCCGCCCGGGCGACGACCTGATCCACCAGGCCGCCGCGCTGTCCGACCCGGCCCGGCGCCGGGCGCTGCTGACCCAGGCGGTGCGCGCGGAGATGGACGACTATCCGATGATCCCGCTGCTGCAGATGTCGCTGCCGCGCCTGGTCAAGCCCTGGGTGGGCGGCTACGACGACGCCAACGACCAGGACGCGTTCCGCAGCAAGGATTTCTACATCCTCAAGCACTGATCCGCAGGGCAATCGCCAAGGGCGGCGCGCGAGGCCGGCCCCTATACTGCACCGCACCGCGGACTCCACCCCGAGTCGCGCACGGAGCCTTCTGGAATGACCACGCGCCACAAGCCGTCGCTCGCTCGAGCCCTCGCCATCTTCGCGGCCGCCGCCGCCACGGGCGCCGCCGTCCACGCGGCGACGATCCCGCCCGGCACGGTGCTCGCGGCCAGGCAGGAGATGGTGCGCAACAACGGCGCCGAGCCCGAGTCGCTCGACCCGGCGTACATCGAATCCGTGCCTGCCGCAGAGATCGACCGCGACCTCTTCGAGGGTCTGACGTCCACCGACCACCACAGCAACGTCGTGCCCGGCGTGGCCGAGTCATGGAAGCAGGTCGACTCCACCACCTGGGTGTTCAAGCTGCGCAAGAACGCGACGTGGTCCAACGGCACGCCCGTCACCGCGGAGGACTTCGTCTATTCCTGGCGCCGCTTCCTCGATCCGAAGACGGCCGCCAAGATCGCCACCACCTACGCCGTCTACCTGGCCAACGGCATGGAGGTGGTCAACGGCAAGAAGCCGGTCACCGCGCTCGGCGTGCGCGCCATCGACGCGCAGACGCTGGAGGTCAGGACGGCGGGGCCGGTGCCCTTCCTGCCGGCGGTCGTCTCCGTGGCGCAGTACGGGCCGCAGCCGAAGGCGGTGGTCGAGAAGTACGGCAAGGACTGGACGAAGCCGGGCAACATCGTCGGCAACGGCGCCTACGTGCTCAAGGACTGGCAGGTCAACAGCAAGGTCGTCGTCGAGAAGAACCCCGCGTACTGGGACGCCGCCAACGTGCAGCTCACGCGCGTCACTTTCCTGTGCGTGGAGGACGGCAACGCCGACCTGAAGCTGTACCAGTCCGGCGAGGAGGACTACCTGTACCAGCTTCCCCCGGGCTCCTACAGCGCGCTCAAGGCCCAGTACCCGAAGGAGATCCACAACGGACCCTTGCTGGGGCTGCGCTTCTACGCGCTGAACAACGAGGATCCGCTGCTCAAGGACGTGCGGGTGCGCAAGGCCTTGTCGATGGTGATCGACCGCAACATCCTGTCCGAGAAGGTGACGGCCGACGGCCAGGCGCCGTTGTACGGCCTGGCGGTCAAGGGCCTGGCCGCCATCCAGCAGACGCGCTACGACTGGGCCGACTGGCCCATGGACAAGCGCGTCGCCGAGGCCAGGAAGCTGCTCGCCGACGCCGGCGTCAAGCCCGGCACGAAGCTGAAGTTCACGTACAACAACAGCGACTATCACAAGAAGATGGCGATCTTCGCCGCCTCCGAGTGGAAGACGAAGCTGGGGCTGGACACCGAGATGGACAGCCTCGAGTTCAAGGTGCTGATCCGCAAGCGCCACGACGGCGATTTCCAGATCGCGCGCCACGGCTGGGTCGTCACCTTCAACGACGCCACGCTGTTCCTCGCGCTGGTGCAGTGCGGCTCCGAGGTCAACGACCAGCGCAGCTGCAACCGGAAGGCCGACGAGCTGATCGTGCAGGGCAACGCGGCCGCCGATCCTGCCCAGCGCGAGGCGTTGCTGACGCAGGCCGCGAAGCTGGCGATGGACGACTACCCCTTCATCCCGTTGCTGCAGTACTCCGTGCCGCGCCTGATCAAGCCGTGGGTGGGCGGCTACGACGAGGCCAACGGCATGGATCGGTATCGCAGCAAGGATTTCTACATCCTCAAGCACTGATGTCGATCGGGAAGCGCTGAACTCATGTGGGCCTACGTCGTCCGCCGCCTGCTGGTGACCATCCCCACGGTGCTCGCCGTGGTCACGCTGTGCTACGTGCTGCTGCACCTCACGCCGGGCGGGCCGTTCGACGCCGAGCGCAAGGTCTCCGATGCGGTGCTGGCCAACCTGCAGGCCAAGTACCACCTCGACCTGCCGCTGTGGAAGCAGTACCTGTACTACCTGCGCGACCTGCTGCACGGCGATCTCGGGGCGTCGTTCCGCTACGCCGACTGGTCGGTCAACGACCTCGTGGCGCGCGCGCTGCCGGTGTCGCTGGCCATCGGCGGCACGTCGATGGCGGTGGCCGCGATCCTGGGCGTGGCGCTGGGCATCACGGCGGCGCTGCGGCAGAACAGCGCCGTCGACATCGGCGTCATGCTGGTAGCCAACATCGGCAGCGTGCTGCCGTCGTTCGTGCTGGGCCCGGTGCTGGTGCTCGTGTTCGCGATCCTGCTGCCGCTGCTGCCGTCGGGGGGCTGGGACGACTTCGCGCCGCGCTACATGATCCTGCCGATCGCGCTGCTCACGCTGATCAACGTCTCCACCATCGGCCGCATCATGCGCGGCAGCCTGATCGAGGTGCTCAGCTCGAACTTCATCCGCACCGCGCGGGCCAAGGGGCTGCCGATGCGCGTGGTGGTGCTGCGCCACGCGCTGCGTCCGGCGCTGCTGCCGGTGGTGTCCATCATCGGGCCGCTGGCGATCTCGTCGATCACGTCGGCCATCGTCACCGAGTCGTGGTTCTCGATCCCGGGGCTGGGCAAGCTGATCGTCAACGGCGCCTCCGACCGCGACTACACGCTGGTGCTGGGGCTCGTCGTGCTGGTCACCGTGATGGCCGTGCTGCTCAACCTGCTGGTCGACCTCGCGTACGCCTGGCTCGATCCGAAGATCCGCTACTGATGCCCACCCTGCCCGTCGTCGACGCCGCCCCCGCCGGCCGCAGCCCCTGGCGCGACGCCCGCGTGCGCTTCATGCGCCATCGCGCGGCCGTCGCCAGCGTCTTCATCCTCGCGCTGGTCGCCCTCGCCTGCGTGGTCGGGCCGATGCTGCTGCCCAACGCCTACGACTCCGTCGACTGGAACCTGATGAGCGCGCCGCCCACGCGCGCCGGCTGGCACCTGTTCGGCACCGACGAGCTCGGCCGCGACCTGCTGGTGCGCACGCTGATCGGCGGGCGCATCTCGCTGGCGGTGGGGCTGCTGGCCACGCTGGTGTCGGTCAGCATCGGCGTGGTGTGGGGCGCGGTGGCCGGCTTCGCCGGCGGGCGCGTGGACAGCGTCATGATGCGCATCGTCGACATGGCCTACGCCGTGCCCTACCTGCTGATCGCCATCCTCGTGGTCACCGTGTTCGGCCGCGACATCCTGCTGGTGGTGGCCGCCATCGCCGCGTTCTCGTGGCTGGACATGGCGCGCGTCGTGCGCGGGCAGACGCTGTCGATCAAGTCGCGCGAGTTCGTCGAGGCGGCGCGCGCGATCGGCGTGCCCACGTGGCGCATCATCTTCCAGCACGTCGTGCCCAACCTGATGGGGGTGGTCGTGATCTACACGTCCATCGTCGTGCCGGGCGTGATCCTGAGCGAATCGGTGCTGTCGTTCCTGGGCCTGGGCGTGCAGGAGCCGATGACCAGCTGGGGCGTCCTGATCCACGACGGCGCCGCCGTGATGGGCGCCGCGCCGTGGATGATCCTGTTCCCCGCCACGGCGCTGTCGGTCACGCTGTACTGCGCCAACTTCATCGGCGACGGGCTGCGTGACGCGCTCGACCCGAAGGACCGCTGAATCATGAGCGACGAGACGAATTCGCCCGTGCTGGCGGTGCGCGACCTCTGCGTGCGCTTCACCACCAACGACGGCCCCGTCTACGCCGTCAACGACGTGGCCTTCGAGCTGGGCCGCGGGCAGACGCTGGGCATCGTCGGCGAATCGGGCTCGGGCAAGTCGCAGACCATGCTTGCGATGATGGGCCTGCTGGCGCGCAACGGCACGGCCACGGGCCAGGTGCTGCACCATGGCCGCAACCTGCTGGGCCTGCCGGAGGCCGAGCTGAACAAGGTGCGTGGCGACCGCGTCGCGATGATCTTCCAGGACCCGATGACGTCCCTGAACCCGTACCTGACGGTCGAGCGCCAGATGACCGAGGTGCTGGAGCTGCACCGCGGCATCGGCCGGCGCGCGGCGCGCGTGCGGGCCATCCGCGCGCTGGACGACGTCAAGATCCCCGACGCGAAGCGTCGCATCGACTTCTACCCGCACGAGTTCTCCGGCGGCATGCGCCAGCGCGTGATGATCGCCATGGCGCTGCTGTGCGAGCCCGAGGTCCTGATCGCCGACGAGCCCACCACCGCGCTCGACGCCACCGTGCAGGCGCAGATCGTGCAGCTGCTGCGCGAGCTGCAGCGCGAGCACGGCACGGCCATCGTGATGATCACGCACGACCTCGGCGTGGTGGCCGGCCTGTGCGACGACGTCCTCGTGATGTACGGCGGTCGCGTGATGGAGCACGCGTCGGCCGACCACATCTTCCATCGCCCCACGCACCCGTACACCCGCGGGCTGCTCGCGGCGCTGCCGCGCCTGGACGCCGGCGCCGAGACGCTGCGCAGCATCCCCGGCAACCCGCCCAACATGAACGCGCTCCCGCCGGGCTGCCCGTTCTCCGCGCGCTGCCGCTTCGTGCAGGAGCGCTGCGTGACGACGATGCCGATGCTGCAGCACCTGGCCCCCGGCGCGCCCGCGCTGCGCGCCTGCCATCGCCCGGTGGCCGACCTCGATGCGCTGGAGGCCGCCGATGCCTGACGCCGCCACGCCGCTGCTGTCGGTGCGCGACCTGCAGGTGCACTTCAAGGTGCGCGACCGCAAGGCCTGGCCCTGGACGCCGCCCGGCGTGCTCAAGGCCGTGGACGGCGTCTCGTTCGACCTGCGCGCCGGCGAGACGCTGGGCATCGTCGGCGAATCGGGCTGCGGCAAGTCGACGCTGGCACGCGCCTGCCTGAACCTGATCCCGGCCACCGGCGGCGAGGTCGCCTGGCAGGGCAAGCTGCTGCGGCCCGACGACCCCGCTGCCTGGCTGGCGGCGCGGCGCGACATCCAGATCATCTTCCAGGATCCGCTCGCCTCGCTGAACCCGCGCATGACGGTGGCGCGCATCATCGGGGAGCCGCTGCGCATCCACCGGCCCGAGCTGAGCGACGCGCAGGTGCACGCCAAGGTGCAGGCGGTGATGGCCGAGGTGGGCCTGACGCCGCAGCAGATCAACCGCTATCCGCACGAGTTCTCCGGCGGCCAGTGCCAGCGCATCGGCATCGCTCGCGCGCTGATCCTGGAGCCCAGGCTGATCATCTGCGACGAGCCGGTGTCGGCACTCGACGTGTCCATCCGCGCGCAGATCGTCAACCTGCTGCAGGAGCTGCAGCGGCGCAAGGGCCTGGCGCTGATCTTCATCGCGCACGACCTCGCGGTGGTCAAGCACATCAGCGACCGCGTGCTGGTGCTGTACCTGGGCAAGGTGATGGAAGTCGCGCAGGGCGATGCGCTGTACGCCCAGCCGGGGCATCCGTACACGGAGGCGCTGCTGTCGGCGGTGCCCGTGCCCGACCCGCGCGTCGAGCGCGGCAAGGTGCTGCAGCTGCTCTCGGGCGACATGCCGTCACCGCTCGCGCCGCCCTCGGGCTGCGTGTTTCGCACCCGCTGCCCGAAGGCGATCCCGCGTTGCGCGGATGACGTGCCGGCGCTGCGCGCGCTCGACGACGCGACGTCCGCGGCCTGCCTGCTGGCGGCCGAACGCACGGCCTGACCTGACCGGCCATTGCAGCGGACACGCGCCCGTGTCCGGCGGGCCGGTTTTCCCTCGAACGCGCACCCGCAACGTAGGGGGATGCCGCTCGCAGGCATCACGCCTATAGTCGATTTCCACGCCCGCGCGGGCCGGGAGGCACGCGCCGCCCGAGGTTTCCGGTCTGGAGAGACACAGCATGCCCAAGCACCCGCGCATCCGTTGGACCCTGGCCGCCTGCGGGTTGGCCATCGCAGCCACGATCGGGGTCGTCACGGCGTGCAGCACCGGCCCCAGGGCGGGCGAGGTGCTGGACGAGGCGATGCAGGCGGGCCGCACCGCCGAATCCTTCGCGCAGGCCGACGAGGACTGGTTCCACGACATGGACAACGGCGTCGCGCTGACGCCCGACGAGATCAAGGGCCGCAACATGTGGATCGTCTGGAGCGGCGGCAACGACCGCTTCTGGGACGGACTCACCACCACCACGTTCGGCGCGTTCGACCTGCTCAAGATCGTCTCTTCGCATCCCGAGCTGGACTTCACGCGCACCAACCGCTGGAAGAACCTCGGCCTGGTCAACGAGCCCTGCTTCCAGGCCGCCACGGGCCCCGACCCCAAGCGCTTCGGCCTGTGGCTGGACCAGCGCAGCGCCAGCTGCCCGGCCGACCCGTTCGAGAACGAGACCAAGTACCCCGGCGTGAAGATCGGTGCACGCGGCAGCGCGAAGATGCCTGACGGCAGCACGCTCCCGGTCGGCTCGTTCTACGGCTACGCCAGCGGCATCGCCGGCCTGCGCCTGTTCCCGAACCCGAAGTTCGACGAGGCCGCCGCGGCGCGCTGGGATCCCAAGCGCTACTACACCGACCCGACGTACTACAACGACAAGGACCTGGTGCGGCCGTACCGCGTGGGCATGTCCTGCGGCTTCTGCCACGTCGGCCCGAGCCCCGTCCACCCGCCGGCCGACCCGGCCGCGCCGCAGTGGGCCAACCTGAGTTCGTCGGTGGGCGCGCAGTACATGTGGGTCGACCGCCTGTTCATCTTCAATTCCAACAAGCCCGAGGGCCAGCGCAACTTCATGTACCAGCTGGCGCACACCTTCCGTCCGGGCAGCATGGACACGTCGCTGATCTCGACCGACGGCATCAACAACCCGCGCACGATGAACGCGGTCTACGACTTCCCGTCGCGCATGGGCATGGCGGCGCGCATCGGCGACGAGAAGCTCGCCGGCGGCGGCCTCGACAACAAGCAGTTCAACCAATTCCCCGGCGCGCCCGATGCGCTCAAGGGCTTCTTCACGGCGCCCGACGCAGTCAAGACGCCGCACGTGCTCAAGGACGGCGCCGACTCGGTCGGCCTGCTGGGCGCGCTCAATCGCGTCTATCTCAACATCGGCCTGTTCAGCGAGGAGTGGCTGCTGCACTTCAACGCGGTCGTGGGCGGCCGGCCCATCACGCCGATCACGATCGCCGCCGCGGAGAAGAATTCCGCGTACTGGCGCGCCACCGAGGCGGGCACCTATGACACCGCGCTGTTCTTCCTGAAGGCCGCGCAGCCCGACCGGCTGAAGGACGCGCCCGGTGGCGCGGACTTCCTCAAGGACGACGCGGCGCTCCTGCCGCATGGCAAGGACATCTTCGCCAACACCTGCGCCCGCTGCCACTCCAGCAAGGCCCCGCCGCTGCCCGCGTCGCTCGACCTGAACGCCAAGGCCTGCGCCGGCGCGAACTACCTGGGCTGCTTCAAGCGCTACTGGTCGTACACGCAGACCGACGACTACAAGGCGGCGATGCGCGCCGTCGTCCGGGCGCCGGACTTCCTGCAGGGCAACTACCTGTCCACCGACGCGCGCGTGCCCGAGACGCTGCTGCGCACCAACGCCTGCAGCCCGCTGGCGACCAACGCCATCGCGGGCAACATCTGGGACAACTTCTCGTCGCAGAGCTACAAGGCGCTGCCCTCGGTGGGCACGATCACCGTCACCAATCCGCTCACCGGCGATCCGATGCCCTACGCGATGCCCGCCGGCGGGCGCGGGTACACGCGCGTGCCATCGCTGATCAGCGTCTGGTCCACCGGGCCCTACCTGTTGAACAACAGCGTGGGCACGTTCAGCACCGATCCGTCGGTGGCGGGGCGCATGAAGGTGTTCGACGCGTCCATCGAGCAGATGCTGTGGCCCGAGAAGCGCCAGCGCGACGCCGTGTTCGGCGACAAGGTGCTGGGCACCATCGACCGCACGTCGCAGCGCAGCCGCATCTTCATCCCGGCCGGCTACCTGCCCAAGGCGCTGCAACCGCTGCAGGGCCTGCACCGCTTCATCCCGTCGTGGGTGGACACCGGCGGCGACGTCACCATCGACAAGATCCCCAAGGGCGTGCCGGTGGGCCTGTTGTCCAACATCATCCTGCCCTCCGAGACCGACACCACGCTCAGCGAGGGCCAGCGCCTGGAGAACATCGGCGCGCTGGCGCTCGAGCTGCAGGCCGACCTGCTCAAGGCGCCGGCCGACGCCACCGACGACCAGCTGATGGCCGCGTTCCGCAACCTCGGCCCGCGCCTGCTCAAGCTCAGCAAGTGCCCCGACCTGGTGGTCAACCGCGGTCACTACTTCGGCACCAGCCAGTTCAACCGCCAGGACGGCCTGAGCGCCGACGAGCAGGCCTTCGGACACGAGCCGGAGCTGACGGACGACGACCGCCACGCGCTCGTCGCGTTCCTGAAGACGTTCTGATCGGGGATGACCGCCGCGGCCGCGCACGAGCAGGACTGGGACGTCGTCGTCGTCGGTTCCGGCGCCGGCGGCGGCACGCTCGCCGCGCGGCTGGCCGAGCGCGGGCTGCGGGTGTTCCTGCTCGAGGCGGGGGGTGACGCGCCCACCGAGTCCGTGCCGGGGATGCCCGAGGATCACGACATCCCGGCATTCCACCCGTTCGCGTCCGAGAACCCGGCGATGCGCTGGGATTTCCGCGTTCGCCACTATGCCGACGCGAAGCAGCAGGCGCGCGACTGGAAGAGCGCCGACGGCACGGTGCTGTACCCGCGCGCCGCCACGCTGGGCGGGTGCACGGCGCACAACGCGATGATCTTCATGCTGCCGCACGATTCCGACTGGGACGCGATCGCCGCGCTCACCGGCGACGACAGCTGGCGCGCGAAGGCCATGCGCCGCTACGCGAAGCGCGTCGAGGACTGCCGCCACCGCCCGTTCTGGCGCGCGCTCGCGGCGCTCGGCATCGATCCGCTGGGCCACGGCTGGCGCGGCTGGCTGCGCACCGAGCGCGCGATGCCGCTGGAGGCCTTCTTCGACTTCGCGATGCTGCGGCTGATCGTCGACACCACCGCCGTCGTCACCCTGGGCGTGCGCCGGCCGCTGTCCAACCTGTGGCGGGCGCTGCGCGGCCGCGGCGACCCGAATGCGCGCCGGCTCGGCGGCAAGCCGTTCGAGGGCGCCTGCTACACGCCGCTGTCCACGTCCGGCCACCGGCGCATGGGCGCCCGCGAGCGCCTGCTGGACGTGCGCGAGCGGCACCCCGACCGGTTGCACATCGAGCTCGACGCGCTCGCCACGCGGGTGCTGTTCGACGACCAGCAGCGCGCCGTGGGCGTCGAATACCGCAAGGGACGCCACCTGTATCGCGCGCACGCCCGGCCGCAGGCCGCGGGCGAGCTGCGCCAGGTGCGCGCGTCCCGCGAGGTGGTGCTGTGCGGCGGCGCGTTCAACACGCCGCAGCTGCTGATGCTGTCGGGCGTGGGCCCGGCCGACGAGCTGCGGCGCCACGGCATCGACGTGCGGGTCGACCTGCCGGGCGTCGGCCGCAACCTGCAGGATCGCTACGAGGTCGCCGTCACGCACCCGATGCCCGCGCGCTGGGACGGCTTGCGCGGTGCGCATTTCCGGCGCGGGGACGAGGCCTTCGAGCAATGGCAGGCCGACCCGCGCAGCGGCATGTACATCTCCAGCGGCGCCACCATCGGCCTCGTGCAGCGCTTCGGGCCGCCGGGCGACCCCGACATCTTCGCGATGGCGCTGCCCACGCGCTTCGAAGGCTACTTCCCCGGGTATTCGAAGTGGCTGCACGAACACCCGAAATTCCTCAGCTGGGCCGTGCTCAAGGCCCACACGCGCAACCGGGCGGGCACGGTGCGCCTGCGTTCGGCGGACGCGCGCGACACGCCCGAGATCGACTTCCACTACTTCGATGCAGGGGACGATCCCGCCGGCGAGGACGCGCGCGCGGTGGTCGAGGCCATCAAGTTCGTGCGCCGCGTGATGGCGCCCCTGGTGCGCTCCGGCGCGGTCGAGGCCGAGCACGCGCCGGGCCCTGCGGTCGATTCCGACGAGGCGTTGGCGCGCTACGTCCGCGACAACGCCTGGGGCCACCACGCCTCGTGCACGTGCCCCATCGGCCCGCGCGAGCGGGGCGGCGTCGTCGACAGCCGCTTCCGCGTGCACGGCACGACGGGGCTGCGCGTGGTCGATGCCTCGGTGTTCCCGCGCATCCCCGGCATCTTCCTCGCGAGCGCCGTCTACATCGTGGCGGAGAAGGCCGCCGACGCGCTGCTGCACGACGCGCGCGGACTCCCTAGAACGGCCGCCACCGCGCATTGACGCTGGGCAGTGCCGTGCCCACACTGCCAGTCGACCGCTTCACCACCGCCCGGGAGAGACACGATGGCCTACACCGCGACGCAACTGCTGGAGATGACCCAGCCGCAGCTCGATGACCTGTTCCGCGCCAGCCCCGCGGGGCCGATCCCCACCGGCGAGGCCACGGGCACCGCCATCATCGCGCCCGACACGAAGTATTCCGCCCCGATCGCGCAGTTCGTCAACCACTTCGCGTGGCAGGGCAAGGTGTTCGACCCGAATACCAAGACCCTGAAGAACCGCATCACCGCGCTCGGCTTCGAGGCCATCATCGCCGAGGTCTACACCGGCGCGAGCTGGCTGGACGGCAAGGAATGCATCGTGCTGGACTACGCGAAGACCTCGATCGTCGCGCACTGGATCCGCGACGAGATCCGGCTGGTATCGCCGAACTTCTACCTCGGCAAGGTCTACTGGGGCAAGGATCGGCTGATCGACTTCTGCCTGCAGTTCTGAGCCTGCGCGGCGGCCGGCCCCATGGTCCCCCAGGGTCACTTCATGGTCGTCGCCGAGGTGCGGCCGGGCCACGAGCCGGCGCTGCGCGAGGTGCTCGCGCACATGAATTCCGGCCCCGGCCAGGCCGACCCGGCCAACCGCCTGCTGCCGTTCGGCCGCTTCGACACGCTGCACTTCGCGCGCTTCGCGATCCTGGTCGACACGACGCATGCCGACCTGGCCGCACACGGCAGCGCGCCCGAGCCGCTGCCGACCTGGCTCGCCTTCCTCGGCGACTGCGACGGCCCCGGCGGGCGCCAGCTCGACGAGTTCGTGCGCGCCGCGGCAGCGGGGCTGCGCGAGGTATTCGGGCATTGCGTCGGCTGCCCCGCGGACCCGGCGGCGCTGGCCGCCTGGCTGCGCGCCCGCGACCAACCGGTGGCGGCGGCCTACGTCAACTGGATCGGCCGCAGCCGGCAACGCATCCGCGAGGAGCGCGCGCTCGCCCAGGCGCTCGCCGCGCACCTGCGCGAGCTGCCGCCGGCCGGGCCCGGGCAGCTGCAGTCGGTGCGCCGGCAGCTTGTCGACTTCGTCGCCGGCGAGCGCCGGGAGGGGCGTCTCGCGGTGGCCCCCGAACCCGGGACGCCGTTCGGCTGGTGGCTGCGCAACCTGCTGCACGCGATCGCCGTTCCCGTCGTCGGCCTGCTCGCGCTGCCCTTCCTGTTGCTGTACGCGCCGATCTTCCTGTGGCAGCTGCGCACGCGCGAGGCCAGCGACGCGGAGATCGTGCCGCCGCCGGATGTCGCGCATGTCGCCGAACTCGCCACGTTCGAGGATCGCTGCGTCACCAACGCGTTCACGGCGATGGGCAGCGTCAAGCCGGGCGTGTTCCGGCGCACGCTGGTCGTGGTGCTCGTGGCGCTGCTGGACTACGCGGTGCGCCACGTGTACGGGCGCGGCCACCTCACGCGCGTGCAGACGATCCACTTCGCGCGCTGGGTGTTCCTCGACGACCGTAAGCGCCTGCTCTTCGCCAGCAACTACGACGGCATCCTGGAGAGCTACATGGACGACTTCATCAACAAGGTCGCGTGGGGCCTGAACCTCGTGTTCAGCAACGGGGCGGGGTATCCGCGCACGAACTGGCTGGTGCAGGGCGGGGCGCGCAATTCGCAGGCGTTCAAGAACTACCTGCGGCGCCACCAGGTGGCCAACTCTGTCTGGTACAAGGCCGATGCCGGCCTGAGCGCGATGGATCTCGCGCGCCACACGCGCATCCGCGAAGGCCTGGAGCGCGCCTCCATGAGTGATCGCGAGATCGAGGACTGGCTGAGGCTGATGTGACCGCCACCGCCAACTTTCCCGATTTCGCCGACGTGCAGGGATTGCTGCGTTTCGGCTACAGGCATCACACCGAGAGCGCCTTCGCGCTGCTGCGCGTGCGCAACCGCGCGGCCGCGCGCGCGTGGCTCGCCAGCGCGCCGGTGGGCTCGGCGGACAAAGGCGCGTTGCCGCCCGCGGTGCTGCAGGTCGCCTTCGGCGCCGAGGGCCTGCGCGAACTGGGCGTGCCGGAGGCGGTCGTCGCCGACTTCGCGCCGGAATTCGTCGCCGGCCTCGGCACCGACGCGAATCGCGCACGCCGGCTCGGCGATCTCGGCGTCAACGACCCCGCACGCTGGCAGTGGGGCGGCCCCGGCGTGGAGCAGCTGCCGCACGTGCTGGTGATGGTCTTCGCGCTGCCCGGCCGGCTCGAGGCCTGTCGGCGCGACCTCGAGAGCCACTGGGGCATCGCCTTCGACCTGATGCGCTGGCTGGCGACGACGGACATGGGCGGCGTCGAGCCCTTCGGCTTCGCCGACGGCCTGAGCCAGCCCGAGATCGACTGGACCCGCGAGATCCCGCCCGAGGACCACGACCGGCTCACGTACGGCAACCTGTCCTGCCTGGGCGAGTTCCTGCTCGGCTACCCCAACGAGTACGGCCGCTACACCGCGCGGCCGCTGCTGGAGCCCGCCGGCGCCGCCGCGCACCTGCCGCGCGCCGAGGACGCCCCCGATCGCGCCGACCTCGGCCGCAACGGCAGCTATCTCGTGCTGCGCACCCTGCGGCAGGACGTGCCGGGCTTCTGGCGCTACGTCGACGCGCAGTCCGGCGGCGACGCCGCGCAACGCAAGCAGCTCGCCGAGGCGATGGTCGGGCGGCGCATGGACGGCCAGCCGCTGCTGCCGCCGTCCGACGCGCCCATCGCGGGCGTGGGCACCGACCCGGCGGCACGCGCGCGCAACGGCTTCACGTTCGACGACGACGCCGCCGGCGTGCACTGCCCCGTGGGTGCACACATCCGGCGCGCGAACCCGCGCAACGCCGACCTGCCGGCCGGCACGACGGGCCTGGTCTCCCGCGCCATCCGCATGCTGGGCTTCGACGCCGACGCGCTGCACGCCGACGCCGTCGCTTCGGTGCGCTTCCACCGCGTGCTGCGGCGCGGGCGCGAGTACGGGGTGCGGATGTCGGTGGCCGAGGTGCTGTCCGGCCGTGCGCCGCAGGTCGAGACGGGCCTGCACTTCGTCTGCCTGTGCGCCGACCTGGCCCGCCAGTTCGAGTTCGTGCAGGGTGCGTGGATCGCCGGCAGCAAGTTCGCCGCCTTGCCGCACGAGGCCGACCCGCTGCTGGGCAACCGGCTCGCGGCGCCCGACGAGCCGGGCACCGCGCGCTTCACGATGCCGCGCGCGGGCTGCCCCAGCCGCGTGGTCGACGGCCTGCCGCCGTTCATCGAGGTGGTGGGCGGCGCCTACTTCTTCCTGCCCGGCGTTCGCGCATTGCGCTGGTTCGCCACGGCCTGACGCGCGCGTGGCGCGGCGTCAGGCCGGCGGGTCGAAGGTCTCGCTGCCGTCGGGCTCGACGTGCGGCGTCGCGTTCATCTGCTGGCGCAGCTGCGACAGCGCCTGGTAGATCTTCAGGCGGCCGCGATTCTGGTTGCCGAGCGGCCGATGCGCCGCCAGGCTGTGCCACGGGTTGATGGACAGCCGGCTCGCGAACGCGAGCTGGGCCTCGGTGTCGAAGCGTTGCCGCGGCAGCTCCAGCGTGGCGGCCACCACCGGCGTGCCGCCCGCGTCGAACCAGCGCACCGAGGCATGTTCGACGGGCATGCGTCGCGGGTCGGTCTGCACCTGCAGCAGCATCTCGAAGCGCGCGGGCTCCGCCGCGAGCGTGCGCGCCATCGCCTCGCGCAGGTAGTTGTCCGATGGCCGGCCCGGCAGGCCCGGGATGCGGCTGCGCGCCGCGGCCAGCGGGCGGAACGCGTACTGCATCGCCTGGCCCTCGCCCAGCAGGTAGGGCACGCAGCTCCAGTACGCTGTCTCCAGCGGACTCGTCTGGGTGCGTGACCACAGGCCCTGCATCAGCGCATCGAGGAAGTGGCCGCCCGGGCCGATGAAGTAGAACAGCGGCAGGCCGCGGCCGATGGCGGCCTGCAGCTTCGCGTTGGCGACCAGGTCGGGGGTGGTGAAGACGGGCGTGCTGATGCCAGTGAAGTCCTGCGTGAAGCGCTCGTCGTCCAGCAGCTTGGAGCCCGGCACGCCCATCACCTTGACGCCGATGCTCAGCACGCCGACGTCGTCGATGTCGGGCGGCAGCGCCGGCCCCGGGCCGCCGAAGCGCACCCAGGCGGGATAGCGTGCCGGCTGCTCGAACAGGCCGCGGCGCACGTGCGCGGGCAGGCCGTCGTGGATCACCAGCTCGCCGCGCACCACGCCGTGCGTCTTGGTGTTGCCGCCGCGCTGCGCGGCGCCCGGCGCATAGTTCGTGCGCAGGTAGCGCGACATGTCCGCGATGATGCTGGCCACCAGCGCGTCCTCGCCTTCGACGGGCCTCTCCTGGGCCGGCGCGAGGCCGTCGTCCGGCAGCCGCGCACGGATCAGCGCCTGCACCCCGCGCGTGAGCGGCTCGCGCGCGAGGGCATCGAGCAGGGGGCGGAAGAACGGGTCGACGCGGCGCTCGACATGCATCGCGCCGACGAGGAAATCGTGCAGGGCCTTGAGCGCGGACATCGCTACGTCGCCGGCGGGCGCCGGAGCAGGAACCACACGAACCCGAGGCAGAACGCGCCGTCGATGGCCGCGGGGATGACCACGATCGGATGCGCCAGGCCTTCGAGCCAGCGCATCGGCAGCACGATCATGTCGAACAGCTTGGCCACGATGCCCAGCCAGACGATGCCGCGGTTGCGGTCCACGTCCAGCCCGACGAAAGCGTAGCCCAGGCCGACCAGCAGCACCGCGTAGCCGAAGTCGCCCCAGAAGCGGATGGCGGCCGGATCGGGCGGCCCGACATAGGCCACCGAGTAGCTCCACGCGGAGGCGAAGAAGATCGGGCCGCCCATGCTGAAGTTGAAGGCGGCGGCCAGGTAGAAGAACACGGTCCAACGCTGGCGAGTGGGGTCCATGGCGGCCTTCGCGCGGTGTCGTCGCTGCTCGCCAAGGCTTTGGCCTGGCGATGGGTGCCCGAGTGTAGGTCGCCGGGGTACACGCGACGCGCCACCCCCCACGTCCGTGCGCCGCCCCGCGTTGACGCCCGCGGGCCGCGGCGTCAATGTCGGGGCCGGGCTTCCAGCGGCTTCGCGAAGGGACGCGGCATGCGAGGGATCGGACGATGCGAGCGCGCGGCGTGGCTGCTGGCAGCCGTGGTCGCGGTCGCGGCTTGCGGCTGCGCCGGCGTCGTCGCGCCGACCACGCGCACCGCCGTCGACACCAGCCTGGCCACGCTGGCGGAGCCGCAGAACCGCCAGGAGATCGAGAAGATCCTGCGCTCCGACGAGGTGGCGCGCGCCACGCGCAGCCTCACGCGCGCCGTGATCGACGAGGCGCTGTCCGGCGGCGGCCCCGATTCCGATGCGCGCCTGACGCAGGCGGCCGACGCCTTCGCGCGCGACATCGCCCCGGCGCTCGGCACGACCCTGGATGGCGTCGTGCTCCCGCGCGTGCAGGCGGCCATCGCCGCGAACGTGCGCGCGTCGCTCGATCAGCTGCTCGACGAGCGGAACCGCCGGCGCATCGCCGGCTTCACGGCCGATGTCGCGGGCAGGACGGTGCAGCGCGTTGCCCCGCAGATCGAAGCGTCGATCTCGCGCGGCATCTCGAGCGCCGTCGAACGCGTCCTGCAGCACGACCTGAGCCCGGCCATCGGCAAGGTGCTGGACGACAACACGCCCGCGCTGGCGCGGGCGACGCGCGCCATCACGGCGGCCGCGCTGGACGGCGTCAACGACGCGATGGCCGGACCGTTCGGCGAGACGTTCCGCAAGGAGCGCGCGGCCACGATCGCGCAGGTGCAGGCCGCCGAGGCGCAGCAGCAGCGCAAGCTGGTCGGCGACATCGAGCGCCAGCTCGAGCAGTCCAGGCAGTGGCTCGTCGGCCTGCTGGCCGTCGTCGGCGTCGCGATCCTCGCGATCGGCGCGGTGCTGTGGTACCTGCTGGCCGAGCATCGACGCCTGCGCGAGCGGCTCGCGGGCTGAGCGTCTTCAGCGCCGGCGGCGGGTCAACGGAACTGGTCGAGCCAGGTGCGGATCTCGTGCTTGCGCAGGAGCGCTGCGCTCGCCGGCACGGCGGGCGTGTCCAGGAATTCCTGCAGCTTCTCCTCCCGGTCACGCCCGATCACGAACACGCGGCTCGGGTCGTAGAACTCGCAGTCGACGATCGACAGGTTGTTCGTGATGAGCTTGCTGCCGAAGAACAGGGCCTCGATGGCGCGCATCGTCGGGCCGCTCTGCGTGCCTTGCAGCAATTCCAGGATGACCTTGGCGCGGCGTGCCAGCGCGATGTTGGCGGCGTACGGGATCCACGCGTCCGTCACCAGTGCCTGGCGCTGCGGCGAGTAGACCTTCTTGCGGTCGCCGACGATGTGGAAGTGCGTGCTGCGCCCGTCGCGCTCGAACAGGTCCTTCCACCGCATCAGGTCGTCCATGCGGCCCTTGTCGGTGCCGATGAAGTACAGGTCGATGTCCTTGGCGCCGGGCACGCCGTCGGCCGCGGGGTCGTGGCGGAAGACCTGCTCGATCAGCCCGATGTCGAATTCGCGGGCGTCGCGCGGATCGAAGGTCCAGGCCTCGAGGCCGGAGTGCTTCAGCCATTGCTTGTAGACGAAGCGGCTGAGCGGGCTCTTGCGGTAGCTGTGGATCGGATCCCAGAACCACGCGCTCTGCCGGCGCGCGCGGACGAACTTGCGGATCAGCTGCAGCGTCTTGCGGTTCTCCATCGAGAAGAACAGCACGGCGTCGTCCGGCTGGATGCGGCGCACCTGCGCGAGGTAGTCCGCATCGAGGAACCAGGAATGCGGAAGCCACCACAGCAGGTACGCCTCGATGCTGCGCATCAGGCTCTTCACCCGCCCGTGCCGGGTGTACGGGTAGTCGATGACGCGGATGTCGCCCTCGGCCTCGAGGCCATCGAAGAAGTGCTGGACGAGCGCGTGTTTCTTGATGAAGACGTAGAGCATGGGCGACGTGGCGGCCTCGGACGGATGCGACACGCATTGTCCAGGACGCGCGCGGCGCAGGCCGCGGCCGGAGACGTTTCCGTCGTTGCGAAGCCACCCCGTCGACCCGCGGACGCCAGCCCGGGCCGGCCGTCCGCGGTCATCGGCTAAACTGGCGGTCTGCGCGCCCGTAGCTCAGCTGGATAGAGTACTGCCCTCCGAAGGCAGGGGTCGGACGTTCGAACCGTCTCGGGCGCGCCATCTTCTTTTTGTTCTCGCGGGACACTCGCGGGACAGATGGCCCAAAGTGAATGCACTCCACCGCCTTGTGGAGCGCCCATGGGAACCATCAGCCGCCGGACGGACAACACCGGCAAAGCCACATACCAAGTCAAGATCCGCCGCAAGGGCTACCCGCCCGCGTCGCAGACGTTCGACCCAGACGCATTGGGCTCGAGGGTGGGCTGTGGCGCGGTCCAGGTCGTGCCGGCGTCCTGCTGCGGCCCGCCCGCAGCCTGTCGCTGGCCGGGAACTGACCTTCGGAAATTTGACTCGGGGAAGTCGGCGTCGTCCGGGCGACACACGGTGCCCCACCGGATTGTTCACCGCGCGGCGGCGCCGCCCGCCGGGCCGGCCGGAACCGGCCTCGCCGCGCAGCGCTGTGGACTGATGGCTGGCCTGTGCGCCGCAGGCGCTCACCGCGCGGCTGATGCTGTGGCATGGAAAGGGCCGTTGAGCGGCCCGGCTGGCGAAACGCTGTGGGCTGGCGCCAGCATGGCTGCAGCCGGGCTATAGAGGGCTGTAGAGTAAGCTACCGGCGCAACATCGCTATTGCACTCTTGGGAGGATCATGCTCATTTCGGAACTGAATGGCTGGCACTACATAATTACGTGGGACAACCCCGTACCCCCGAATTCAAGTGCAATCCTTGCGGCGCTGCGATTGCTCGGTAAGGTCACGCAGCTTAATACCAAAACTACCGTTGCCTTATCCCCTCGCGCATCGACGACTTACCGAGATGTCCGCTACGCAATCGGGTCGAACATCAATCCCAAGACAGGTAACGCTGTCTATGTCAACCTGAAGTCAGGTAAGGCATTTCACATGGGGAAGAAGACCAAGCATCTCTGGAAGTCTGCACCGTAGACGGGACGGACTGATGTTCAACGTCCTGCTCGACACATGCGTGTGGCTCGACCTTGCACAGGACCGGAAGCAGCAGCCGCTTGTGCTCGTGTTGGAAAATATGGTCCGCAAGAATATGCTGCGGTTCGTAGTGCCAGACATCGTGTTCAACGAGTTCAGGCGGAACCGTAGTCGGGTCGCTCAGACCGCGGCTAGAAGTCTCAAGGGGCATTTTCAGTAGGTGCGCGAAGCGTTGACTCGCTTGCCCGGCGACACGCGCCGCAAGAACTCCCTGCTCAAGCAGCTCGACGATGCAAATCACAAGGTACCCATCGTCGGCGGACAAGTTGAAGGCGTGCTGGATAGACTTGAGAAGCTTCTGACCGAATCGAAGCACTTGCAACCTTCAGACGCCGCCAAGGTTCGAGCGGCAGACCGCGCATTGCACCGTAAGGCGCCGTGTCAGCACGAGAACAAGAATGGGATGGCAGATGCGATCCTGTACGAGATGTACGTCGACCTCGTGAAGGCCGCACCACCGGGTGAGCGGCTCGCGTTCGTGACTCACAATAAGTCGGACTTCGGCGCACAAAACGCTCGGTTCCCGCATGCAGACATTGCCAACGCGTTCAGCCGCGTGAAGTCGCTGTACTTCATCAATCTCGCTGAGCTGCTTCGGCGCATTGAACCGTCGATGGTCGGCGAGCTCGTGTGGGAGCAGTCATGGGAGGAAGAGCCGCGTGGGCTGCACGAGCTGCTCAAAGCTGAGGACCTTCTGTTCTATCAGGTTTGGTACAACCGCAAGATGGTCATGCGTGAGCACA